>NZ_JAFCWQ010000002.1:0-227023 GCF_049897665.1 Brevundimonas sp. TWP2-3-4b1
ACGCCAAGCGAGGGTTGAGCCTCCAGTCGGGCTACGCCCTCCCTACGCCCCAACCCTCGCAAGCGGTGCGCTCGTGACGTCCATCCCGAACACCAAAAGGGGGTCCCTATTGCACGCCTGTAGGGGTCCCTTTTGGACGCCGATTGACACCCAGACGAAGGGTTCGTTGATGGTGACGATCCCCTTGGCCTGAAGGCCCGCTCGAGCGGTCTGGAAGGCCTTCCGGCGGGCTTCGGGGGTGTCGGCCTCCGAAATGCGAGCGCTGTAGGCGTAGTGCCGCCAGGTCTCGATCCTGACCACTCGCACGCCGTTGGGGATGGGTCCGCCCGGGCTTGTCTCCCCTGCCTCTGAAATCGCCTTGTTGAGGGCGTTCAGGGCAATCTTCTGCGAGGACGACAGTCGTGGACCTTTTGACCGCCGGGTTGCAGAGGCCTCGTCGGACACGACGTCGAAACGGGCACCGTCGCTCGCCAGCCGAAACACGCGACCCGCACGGGCGTAATTGGCCTTCGAGAGCGTAAGGGTCAGCAAGCGCCGCTCGTCGGGATCATCCTGGACGTCATCGACCGTCAGATGCAGGAAGGACCGCACTTGATTGCGCCACGCTGTTGATCCCGATGTACCGCGTCCGCCCGTGGCCATCCCGGTGACCGATGGATGACCCAGCAGCAGGATGGCGATCTGCTCTTGTCGGGCAATCGCATTGAGCCGACGCAGGAAGGCCGAGACCTGATTCCGGTCGATCTCGTTCCCGCCGAACACTGCCGCCGCATAATCGATGACCAGCAGGGCCGCTCCCTCAGAGCGAACCCGCTCCAGAAGTGACTCCATCAGCGGCGTGATGACCAACTCGCCGGTGTCTGCGAAGTAGGCCAGCGTTGCGTCCATCTCGACGCATGAGAGCGCCGTGATGTTCGAAGCGATGTTCGAAAAATCCAGTTCCTCGGCCTGGCAGATCCGTTGCAGGCGACGAACCACCTCCGCCTCGTCATCCTCAGCGAACAGGCCGACCGACTTCCAGCCCAATGGCCTCTCGCCGAGCCACGTCCGCTCGTACCGGGATGCCATTGCGACCATCAACCAGAGGGCCAGCAAGGTCTTGCCGCTCCCGCCGTCACCATAGAGGCTGGTGACGCAGCCATCTGGGATCAGGCCCGGAACAAGGAAAGAACGGTCCGGAGCGTTGCGGCCGACCCAGGACGGGAGGTCGATGAAGGGAAGTCCCCCCGGCGCTGTCGCCGGGGTTCTTCCTTCGCGTCTGGCGGCAAAGATCGGAATGGCGCTCACTGTCGGGCCTCCCGAGCCGCCAGCCATGTTGTGAACTCTTCCGGGGTCGACAGCCGCACAACATGGGTCTTGCCGCCCATCCCTGTCGGTTGGCGCTCGTCTGTCGCAACCACGTGCCCCTGGGCCTTCAGCTCCGAAATCCGGGGCCGGGTCAGGTACCAATGTCGACCTGTTCGTTCGGCAATTAGTTCGGCCGTCGAGGGCCCGTTTGCCTTCAGATCAGCCAAAACTTCGGCCTGCCGCGACTTGAGCTTCGGGGCGAAGCTGGCTGCGCCCTCTCGGCCAGTCTCGATAGAGCCTTTCCAACCCGGCATGGTGTCAGGATAGCTCATCGAACCACCCCTGCATGGATGCCAGCCTGAACAGCAGCGTTGCGGAGGCACGCAGCGATGGCGATGGACCGGAGCGGTTCATCACCTCGTTGGATTAAGGCAGCCCTGAGGAGGGCGTCGGCCTCGCGGTAGGTCGCTAGTTGATGAACCAAGGGATGAGGGGTATCCTGATCAGGTTCAAAGCCGCCAAGCTGAACAGATACGGATCGCCCGTCGTGCCCGCGCATGGCGGGCGGTTTGCTGTCGGTCATGCGCTGGCAGCCTCCGTCTTGGAGGCGAACCATGCCTCCACCACGGGGGCGGGGAAGGCGACGCGGTTTGGGGTGATTTTGACCGGTCGGGCGATCTCGCCGCGTTCGATCATGTTGTAAACGGTCTGCCGGCACAGGGTGGTGCGCTTGCAGAAATCAGGGATAGAAACGAACCTGTCGGTCATCCTTCGAGCCTCAGTGTCATCCTCCGCAAGTTGCTTCGGTGCGACTGGGGCAGGATGGGCGTCGCTGGACGCGCTAATCGAATAGCGTCGTTGCAGCCCTCAGTTAGCGACCGGTCCGATTGGACTTAGCGGCGATGTAGTATTGCTGCACCGTCTTCCACGTCGTCGGCCCGCAATCTCGCCCGGCGATTTCCCACATGTGGGCTATGGTGCGGTAAATTTCGGCCTCAGATGGATTGCTGGAGACCGCCCTAAGCCGACGGCGGCGGGCCTCTTCAAAGACGGCAAGAGTGCACCACTCCTTGAGTGTGATCTCCGGTGACGCACTCCAGTCCTGCTTGCTTCCACCAGACCCGAGCGAGAGAAGCCAACCCTCCAGGGACTCCCTGGTGATGTAGATCGGATAAAATCCTCCACCCGCCACGGCGTAGCTGTTCGGCTCGCGCGGGTTCATCTGGCAGCAGTGGAAGCGGTTCCCAGTGTTCTGGACGTACCAGTGCTCAGGTCGGCCCACGATCATCGTCCCGGTCTTCGGGTCCATCAGATCGTGGACGAGCCTGCCGGAAGCCAAGCCGTCGAGGACTGCCCTTTTTGCCGCAGATGCTCGGCCGAGACGAGGTGCGGCGTTGGTGTTGATAAGGTCAGCTGTCCTTCTGCGCGCTTCCCACTCCTCCGCCGAAGGCGGCATTTGCGCAGGCGTGCGTCTGCTTAAGCTTGCGGGGATCGGGAGAGGTGGATTCGCCGATAAGCGCTGCGCGCCTTGAACCGCCAGATCGGCATCGGCCCATTCGGATCCAAACAATGCGAGCCCGGCCTGCGAAACCGCTCGCGCGAGGAAGATATGGCTCGGTATGTCACGTCGCCATGCCGAGGGTTGGGCCCAAAACGAGTTCACGTTCCCGCCCTCCAAAGCACTTCGACGTTTGATGGAACCTGGCGCTCCCCGACGATCTCCAGCAACAGCCCTTCCCAAGCCTCTAAAGCGCGGCGCTTCTCGGTAACGTACTCATTGACGTCATAGTGGGCCGAAGAGACCGCAGCGCCTCCGCCTGCATCCGTGCCGTGGCCCAGCACCTTGGACCGGATGAAAGGCGACACGCCGAGACGTTCGCTGGTCAGGATCGTGGACCCAGTTCGGCGGAGGTCATGGATGGTGGCGCCGTCGACACCGATGCAAGAGCGAAACTTGTCCATCGCATGAGTGAGGCTGTCCGGCCGAATCGGTGTGTTCGGGTCGCGTGGGCCGGGGAACACGACGATGCGGTTCGGGCGCTTGGCGTTGCTGTCTGCCGCCTCCCGTCTCGCCTGCGCATCTGCCGCGATGGCGAGGGCTTCCCGGATCAGGACGACGGCGCGAGGCGGGAGCGCCACCTGATGCGGCTTGCCGCTCTTCATCCGCTCGGGCGGGATTACCCATGTGCCTGCTTCTAGGTTCAACTCGTCAATCGCCATGCCGATGACTTCGACGCGGCGCTGAAGCAGCAAAGCGCAAAGCTGGATCGCGATCGCCACAGGACGGCTGACATAGACCCGCTCGCCGTCCCCGTCGCGAAGGTCGCTCGGATCGGACAGGGCAGCCCAAAGCAGCTTCAACTCGGGATCGGCCCAGATGCGGCGGCGGGACTTGGCGTCGTGGAAGGAGTCGAATCCCATGGCGGCGTTGATGGCGACGTGTTCCTCGGCAATGCCGAAGTTGAATATCTGGCGGATCAGCGCCTGGGTGCGGTTCGTCTGCGCCCCGATGCCCTTGGCGGTCATGCCCCGCAACAGGCCTTTAACGGTCGCGCGATTGATCTCTGAGAGGGTCAGTGATCCTAGGCCGGGCTCGATGTGGCGGGCGTAAATACCCTTCTCATATGCGATGGTCTGAGGGCGCTTCCGCTTCTTCTTCGGTTTCCATTCACCCGTTTCGCAGGCGACCCAGTAGGCGGCGGCCAAGTCTCCGAAGGTGCGGACCGTGAGCCCCTTCGCCATGACGCGGGCTTTGCGCTTCTCGCCTTGGGGGTCAGCCCCTTTGTCGATTTCGTTCCTGAGCCTGCCCGCCTCAAGCCGTGCCGCCCGAAGACCCATACGCGCGGCGTCGCCGATCTTCAGCCGGGGCTGACGTCCGTCTAGCGTCCGGTATCGGAGAACCCACGACTTCACGCCCGCATCAGTGACGCGCAGGCAGAGGCCCGGTGTCATGGCGTCCCAGATTTCAAGGCGCTGGCCAGGAGCAGCCTTCGCCGCCGTGACCGCGCGATCGGTCAAGTTGACCTTCGCCATAGTTTGCCCTTCACCGCCAAGCGATGTGCCCCGGAGCTGTGCCCCCGAGCGAATCTGGGGGCACGCAGGACATAGGCTAGACTGTGCGCGCTTGGGTCCGATTTGACAACCGGTCCAATGGTGGCGGGCATTTCAGTCTTGGGGATCGATCCGCTTTGACGCCCATTTACAGCTACTTCAGTGCTTTCCTAAAGCAGAGGTCAGGGGTTCGAGTCCCTCCGGGGTCGCCAATTTTCTATAAACATCAATAAAAGCATAATGTTATCGGCGACGCGTCTAACTTGGGTTCGCCACCCTAGTAGGTCCGGAGTGCGGAGGACGGTCGATGTCTACTAAGGGGGATAGGCGACATGCTCTCCGTGGCGCTTCCCGGACGGCGCCGGCGGAGCGAGTCGAAGCTCCGCCGTGCCGCCGTCGAAAAATCAGCCCGGATGACGCTCAAGCCACGATTCGAGTTCGGCGATTTCTGGCGTCACAGAATCAACTACGGCCTGAGCCATGCGGCGGGCTTCGGGGTCTGGTGCATCGCTTGCCAGCAGAGTTTGCGACATCGCGATGGCTCCTTGATGGTGGGCGATCATCTTCCGGGCCCACGTGCGCTGTGTGTTCACGTCGGTCGCCATCATCATGGCGCGGTGCATGCCCATCTCGGCCTCGGAGAAGGCTGTCCGAGGCATGTTCATTCCGGGCGGCATCGCATGATCCTGGCCCATCATGCCACTACCGGAGGCGGCCGGCGGCATAGCCATGCCCGGCGGCATCGCGTGACCCTGGCCCATCATGCCGGTGCTTGAGCCTGACTGTGGCATGCTCATGCCGGACATCGGCCGATCCTGCATCGCCATACCGGATTCTGATGCGTTGGCCGCGCACCCGGCGGTCGCGAGTAGCGAAAGCGCTGTCAAGGCAATCGCGGTCCGCCTGACAGGCCGCTCTGTGACGTTGAACATGGGGTAGATCCTCTGGATCAGGCCACCCGCAAACCGAACAGGACGTCCGGAACGCGGCGGCTGTGGCCGAGTTCGGCCGCCTTTTGAACGAACGCCGGGGTCGTTAGTTCAGATCGCCAGTCCAAGTGCGCCAGGGGCTTCAGATGAGCCGGCCTTGGTCCAGGCTCCCGGGCAAACCAATGCCGAGCACCACGCCCATTTGTGGTTGCGATCTCCATGATGGTTCGCAACGTCGAGGCCTTCTGATGGTTAAAGGCGGGAAGGAGCCTTCCATGACCTACTACTACAGCAAGACCAGCGACCTCCCGTTCGCAGAGGCCGTCGCACGCACACGCGAGGCTTTGACAGACCAAGGCTTCGGGATCATCACCGAAATCGACGTCACAAACACCTTCAAGCAGAAGCTGAACGTCGACTTCCGGCCCTACGTGATTCTTGGCGCCTGCAATCCGAAGGCGGCGCATGAAGCGCTCCTTCAGGAAGACAAGGTCGGCGTCATGCTGCCGTGCAATGTCATCGTCCAACAGCTAGCGGGCGGAGGCGGCAGCGAGATCGCTGCGGTCGATCCGGTCGCCTCGATGTCGGCGATCCAGAACCCGGGTTTGAAGGCGAAGGCCGGGGAGATCGGAGCCAGTCTCCGCCGCGCGCTGGATGCAATCTGAAAAAGCACGAGCGGCTGCGATCGGTTCACCCCACTCGACAGAAGCAATACATGAACTGCTGAGGCGTCCCCCAAGGCGTCTCGTGTAACTCTGTGACGCTGTCCAGCAGACGGAACTTCGGGCCGAACTCGCCGTGCAGGTTTTCTGCGTCGTAGCGAACGACATCCAAACCGCTGCACTTTTCCGGCCCATCCAGGCCGAATGTGGCGACGATGACGTGACCGCCCAGCCGAACTGCGCGGGCGACCTGACGCACATACGCGGCTCGGTCGTCTGCACCTGTCAGGAAATGGAAGACCGCCCGGTCGTGCCAGAGATCGTAGCGAGCGGCCTCCAACTCGACGGAGGTGATGTCGCCGGTGATCCAATGCACAGGGGCAGCAGCAAGGCCCAACCGGTCCTTCGCCACCCCTATCGCCGCTTGAGAAATGTCGAGCACAGTTACGTCGATGTAGCCGCGTGATACGAGATCATCGACCAGGGTCGCCTCGCCGCCACCAACGTCGATGACAGCGCTATCGCGATCCGGTGCGGCGTCTTCGATAAGCCTCAGCGAAGTCTCCAAGTGGGGGCGATACCAGCTTACCTCGTCCACCGCCCTGGTTTGGTAGACGTTTTCCCAATGGGCCTTGGTAGTCATCGCCGCCACTCCCGAACTGTCCCTGAAAGCTGGGGCCAGGATCATCTGAACGCCAGAGGGGCACGTTCGAATGTCTGCAGCGGGTCGAAAGCGGCAATTAGCAACGTCCGCGTTTCGGAAGCCCGACGCGGTTAGACAGATCGGCTAGAAGCTAATGCTGGTCAGCCGTTTCCAAGCCAGGTTAGACCGTATTAGGTCCCTGTTTTTGAGCTCAAAGTGGCTTCCCTCCGGGATCGCCATCCCTTCAGCGAGCTATCGCCACTTCGAGCCTTCGCCGTGGCCGCCGACGCTCTCCCATTCAGGCGGGGCGGCCTTGTGGACGTATTGCTCGGACACCATCCAGCCCTTGAACGGCCGCAGGACCAGAAGGCAGGCGGCCGCGATCAGGGGGAAGGTGAAGGCGAAATGGACCCAGATCGGCGGGTGGACCGTGAACTCGAAAGCCATGAAGGCCATCATGCCGAGAATGCCGATGGCGGACATGGCGAAGAAGGCCGGGCCGTCTGCGGGTTCGGCGAAACCGTAGTCCAGGTCGCAGACAGGGCAGGCGGGCCGGATGGTCAGATATCCCTGCAGTAGCGGACCCTCACCGCAACGGGGGCAACGGCAGCGCAGACCGGTTGAGAGGGTCGAGAGACGGGGATAGGCGGGGGCTTCGGCGGGGATCATGATGGCTCCTGACGCCTCTCACGTCGGCGCTTCGACCGGGCGTCGCAAGGGGGCCTTCGGTCACATCCCATTAACCGCCTCTAAAGGGCGATCGCGCGAGTGTGCGCGCGAATGGCAGGCCCGCGCTCCAGCACCGCGATAGGACGAACCACGGCGGCGCTCGGCGTCGCAGGGACGATTGCGCTCGCGCCGATCGCGGGGGCCGTCGTTCCGGCCTTCGCCCAGGAGGCCGCAGCCGCCCTGGATCCCATCACCATCCGCGTCGGCGCCAATGACGGCTTCACCCGGGTGGAGTTCGCCGGGATCGTCGGATCGCGGTCGCGCGTGCGTCGCGACGGCCAGACCGTCGTCGTGCGGATCGGCTCGACCGCCGCCCCCGACGTCAGCCGCCTGAAGAATGATCCGCCCCCGGGCGTGGAGAAGGTCGAGACCCGCGCCGCCCTGGACGCCACCGAACTGGTCATCACCCTGGCGGAAGGGTCGGACGCCCGTACCGGAAGCGCGGATGGTGCGGTCTGGCTGAACCTCTATCCCGCCGGCGCCGCGCCGGCCGCTCCTGCCGGAGCGGCCGTGCCCGCGGGCGGCGCGGTGCCTGTCATCGCGACCAAGGCCGCCGAACAGGTCAGCCTGTCGTTCGCCTGGGGGGCGCCGGTGGGCGCGGCCGTGTTCAGGCGAGGCGACGCGGTATGGGTGGTGTTCGACACCGCCGCCCGCATGGACATGTCGAAGGCAAGCGACCTGGGGGTCGCCGGGGACGCGCGCTGGGCCGTGGGGCCAGACTATACCGCCATCCGCATCTCGGCGCCGGAAGCCCTGTCGGTCTCCGCCAAGGGAGAAGGTGCGACCTGGACCGTCACGATCGGCGGGCCGACCGCGCCCCCTGCCAGCGTCGTGATCGATCGCGACGACACGGGCGACACGTCGCTTGTGGCCAGTATGGCCGGAGCGACCCGGACGGTCTGGCTGACCGATCCGATGGTCGGCGACCGGTTCGCCGCCGTTACGGCCCTGGCTCCCGGCAAGGGGTTCGCCGACACGCGCCGTACGATCGACCTGACCCTGTTGCCGACGGCCCAGGGGCTGGCGATCGAGACGCCGACCGACGATCTGTCGATCAAGGCCGAGGGCGACCTGGTCACCCTGTCGCGGCCGGGCGGCCTGCTCCTGTCGCCGCCTTCGATGGCGCTCGAGGCGGCCGAGCCCGCCCATGCCGAGGCGCCGGGGAAGGCCAAGTTTCCCGCCCTGATCCTGAGCGCATGGGCCGATCCGGGCGAAGAGGGCTTCTCCACCCGTTACCGCAAGCTCCAGGACGCGGCGGCGCTGGAGGCGATCGCCGCCTCCGATAACCCGCGCGCGCCGATCGAGGCGCGGTTGGCCCTGACGCGGTTCCTGGTTGGATCGGGCCTCGGTTTCGAGGCCATCGGCGTGGTCAACGCCATGTTCGCGAAAACACCGTCCCTGCAGGGCGAGCCGGAACTGCGCGGCCTGCGCGGCGCGGCCCGGGCCTCCATCGGGCGGCTGGAAGAGGCGACGCTGGACTTCTCGTCCGGCGCTCTGGCCGGCGATCCCTCAACGAAGGTCTGGCAGGGCTGGCTGGCGGCCGAGCGGGGCGACTGGGAAGAAGCGCGCCGCGCCTTCGCCGGCGGGGCCGCCGCCATCGACGACTTCCCGCCGATCTGGCGCGCCCGCTTCGGCGCGGCCCACGCCATGGCGGCGCTGGAGACCGGCGATCTGGACGCTTCGAAGTCGCTGCTGGCCTACAGCTTCTCGCAGGAGGCGCCGGCCGCCGACCAACTGGTCGCCCGCCTGGTGCAGGCGAGGCTGTTCGAACTGGAGGGGGCCACCGACCGGGCTCTGGCGGTTTACAAGGCCATCGGCCGGGCGCCGCTGGACGGCATCGCCACCCCGGCCAAGCTCGGCGTGATCCGTATCGAACTCGCCAAGGGCACGCTGACGCCGACGGCCGCGGCCGCCCAGCTGGAGCAGCTGAAGTGGCGCTGGCGCGGAGACGCGACCGAACTGTCGGTCATCCGCACCCTGGGCGGCCTCTATCTGTCGCAGGGGCGCTATCGCGAGGCGCTGGATGCACTGCGCGGGGCGGGCAAGCGGCTGGGCGACCTTCCGGGGTCCGTCGAACTGCAGACCGACCTGTCGAACGCCTTCCGCACCCTGTTCCTGGACGGCGCCGCCGATGGGCTCCAGCCGGTGCAGGCGCTGGCCCTGTTCTACGACTTCCGCGACCTGACGCCGGTGGGCGCCGACGGGGACGAGATGGTGCGTCGTCTGGCCCGGCGTCTGGTCGACGTCGATCTGCTGGACCAGGCCGCCGAACTGCTGAAATACCAGGTCGATAACCGGCTGGAGGGTGTCGCCAAGGCCCAGGTCGCGACGACCCTGGCCACGGTCCTGTTGATGGACCGCCAGCCAGAGCCGGCTCTGCAGGCCATCTGGGCCTCGCGCACGACCCTGTTGCCGACCGCCCTGAACGCCGAGCGTCGGGCGCTGGAAGCGCGGGCGCTGATGGATCTCGGCCGATACGACCACGCGCTGGAAACCCTGGCCGACGACCGCAGCGCCGAGGCGCAGCAGGTCCGGGCCGACATCTTCTGGAAGCAGGAAAACTGGGCCGGTGCGGCGGCGCTGTATGAGGCCCGGCTGGGCGATCGCTACAAGGACACGGCCACGGCGCTGACGCCGGCCGAGGAAAGCCAGGTGATCCGGGCCGGCGTCGGCTACTCGCTGGCGAGGGATGCGGCCGCGCTGTCGCGACTGTCGCGGAACTATGCCCCGTTCAAGGACCGTGCGCGGTCGGCGGCGGCGCTGCGCATCGCCCTGGACGGGCTGGATGGAATGGAAGGGGCGGCGAACGCCCAGGACTTCGCCGGACTGACCGCCGGCGCCGACACCTTCACCGGCTGGGTCAACCAGATGAAGACCCAGCTCAGAGAAAAAACGGGCGGGAATCGCGCTTCCGCGACGCCCGCCCGTCCCACTGCTCCAGCCGCCGCGGCGCCCGCGGCCGGCTAGAGCCCTGTCTTACGAGTTGACCGCATCCTTGAGCGGCTTCGACACGCGGAAGCGCACGGCCTTCGACGCGGCGATCTTGATGGTCGCGCCCGTGGCCGGGTTGCGGCCTTCGCGAGCGGCGCGAGCGGCGGTGTCGAAAACACCCAGGTTGGAGATGCGTACATCGCCGCCGCCGGTCAGCGATGAATGGATGTTCTTGACGATGGCTTCCAGCACGCGGCCGGCGTCGGCCTGGCTGACACCGGCATCCTTGGCGACGGCGGCGATGAGTTCAGCTTGAGTGGTCATTATGGGTCGTTTCCCGAAAAGCTCGCCCGTGATTCCGGGCGACGACGGATGGATCAACACGCCTTTTGGGCGACTTGGCAAGCGCCAATGGCGCGCAAAGCCTTTGAGGGTGGGAATCTAGCCCGTTCCGGACGCCTGTCGGAAGCTCTCGACCAGGCTCCCGGCGACCAGTCTCCAGCCATCAACCAGCACGAAAAAGATCAGCTTGAACGGGAGTGAAATCACCACCGGCGGCAGCATCATCATACCCATGGACATGAGCACGCTGGCGACCACAAGATCGATCACAAGGAACGGAATAAAAAGGAGAAATCCGATTTCGAAGGCCTTCTTCAACTCCGAGATCATGAAGCTGGGAACGATGACCCGGAGGGGCAGTTCGGCGGCCGTCGTGGGGACCTCCAGACGGCTCAGCCGGGTGAACAGGGCGAGGTCTCCCTGGTCCACCTGGGCGAGCATGAAAGTCTTCACAGGTTCCGACGCCAGATCGAAGGCCTGGGGCAGTTCCATCTGCTGATCCATCAGGGGGCGGATGCCCGAATCATAGGCGTCCTGCCACGTCGGAGCCATGACGATGGCGCTCAGGAAGAGGGCCAGGGACACGAGGACGGCGTTCGGCGGCGATTGCTGCATGCCGAGCGCGGTGCGCAGCAGAGACAGCACAACGATGATGCGCACGAAGCTGGTGGTCATGATCACGATCGACGGCGCCAGCGACAGGACCGTCATCAGACCGACCAGCTGGACGACGCGCTCGGTCAGGCCGGCGCCGGTGCCGAGATCGACATTGATCGCAGCGCCCGCGCCGCCGGCGGCCGCCGCATCCTGGGCGAAAGCGGCCAGCGGCCACATGAGGCAGAGCAGGGTGGTGATCGCGGACAGCTTGAGGGCGCTCAGGAACTCCGCGCAGGTGGGGACGGCGAACCACTTCTCCTCCCTGTCGCCTCTTGGCGATGGGGAGGTGGCGCGGCGCGGCTTCGCGTCGTGACGGAGGGGTTCCTGGCCCAGAGAAGAACCCCTCCGTCTCTTCGCTTCGCTACGCGCCACCTCCCCATCGCTGCGCGACAGGGAGGAGACGATGCCGGTGAAAATCATTTCTCGACGCCCCGCGGTTCGATCAACTCGCGGCCTTCGCCCAGCAGGAGGAGGCGTTCCTCATCGTCGATCCGGACCAGGACCAGGCGGCGGGCGGGATCCAGCACCAGGGTCTCGACGACCTTCAGCCGGCGCTCGCCGCGCTCGGCGTTGAGCCTGGCCATCAACTGGGGCGCATAGCGACGCGCGGCCCAGGCGGCCAGGCCGATCAGGCCCAGGGTGAAGGCGAGGCCGAAGATGGCGCGCGCGAGATCGAGGAAGTTCATTCTGAAGGGCCCCCGGAGAACTCGAGGGAACTTTAACCAACGTGGTTAACGTCGCGTTTAGATAAGCCCTCGTTAACCATACAGGCGGCATTTTCTGCCCATCGATCAAGGAAACGATCCCGATGGGCGTCGCCGACATCTCCCTTCTGAGCCAGATCAAGGGCCGCATGACCTGGCTGGACGAACGCCAGCGTCTGATCGCCCAGAATGTCGCCAACTCGGATACGCCCGGCTACGTCGGCCGTGACCTGAGAGCCCCGACGGACTTCGCCGCCGCCATGCGGGACGGAGGAGGACTGCGCATGGTCCAGACCTCGGCCGGCCACATGCCTGTTGGCGGACCGAACGGCGCGCCGGTGGCCCGCTTCACGTCGGAGGCCTCGCCGGATTCCGAAACCACGCTCGACGGCAATGCTGTGGTGGTCGAGGAGCAGATGCTGAAGATGGCCGAGAGCCGCATGGCCTATGACGCCGCGATCGGACTCTACAGCAAGGCGATGGCCATGATCGGCCTGGCGGCCAAGGTTCCGGGTCGATGAGTCGTAAGGGAAGCGCCCGATGAGTGATCCGATCAACGGCCGCAACGGCACGCCGCGCAACAGCGCCATGGCGGTCGCCGCCTCCGCCCTGACCGCGCAGCAGTCGCGCATGCGGATCATCGCCGAGAACATCGCCAACGCGGAATCGACGGCTCCGACGGCCGGAGGCAATCCCTATCGCCGCCAGATCCCGGTCTTCGAGGCGCGGGGCATCGACGGGGCCACCGGGGTGTCGCTGGCCGAGGTTCGGCCGGACCAGAGCGACTTCCGGCGCGAATACGACCCGACCCATCCGGCGGCCGACGGCGAAGGCTATGTCCTGCGACCCAACGTCGACACCCTGATCGAGGCCATGGACATGCGCGAGGCGCAGCGGGCCTACGAAGCCAATCTGAACGTCATCGAGACGGCGCGGTCGATGGAAAGCCGCACCCTCGATATCCTCAAGCGATAGGGCCTGATCGATGTCGATGAACCCGTTGATGGCCGCCCGGGCCTATGCCCAGGCCCAGGGAGCCGGCGGAGCGACGGCAGGCGCCGCGGTCGCGGGCGGTCCCGAGTTTTCGCAGATGCTGTCCAACGTCATGGGCGACATGACGCAACAGACGCGCGTGGCCGAGACCAATATGACCCAAGCCGTCCAGGGGCAGGGCTCGATGATCGACGTGGTCACGTCGATTTCCAGCGCCGAGGCCTCGCTGCAGACCGTGATCGCGGTGCGTGACCAGGTGATCTCCGCCTATCAGGAAATCATGCGGATGCCGATTTAAGGGTAGGGCGCTGTCGCTCGCCGCGCGGCGGCTCGCTACCATTCTTCAGGGCGCCACCGCTCGCTCGCGGAGCCTCGCTGCTTGAGCGCAGGGTCGGCGCGGCAGCCTCACCTGGGCTGCACGTCGAAGGCGACGGTCAGGCGCTCGCCGCCGCCCGTGAACGGCTCGGTGCCGTGCCACATCCAGGACGGGAACAGGGCGACGCGGCCGGGTTTCGGCTCGATCCAGTGTTCCGGAGCCAGCTCCAGCCCGATGCCGAGGCGACAGGCTCCGAACCGCAACCAGCCGGCTCTGGGCTGGTCCGGCGACAGCTCCGGGGTCTGGACATACAGGGCTGAGGAGACCCAGCCGTTCGGATGGATGTGGTCGCTGTGGCGCCCTCCGGCGGTGAGCCGCACGGACCAGGCCCCGATGATCTCGAAGCCTCCACCCGCACGCCGGCTCATCGGGTCGTCCCGGCCGGCCATCGCGCCGATGTAGCGTTGGATGGGGTCTGTCAGGCCGCTGAAGATCGCGTCGATGGCCGGATCGCCGGCGAAACGCGGGTCCAGCGCAGCCTGCACGCCCGAGCGGATCGACTGGCCCAGGGGTTGGGCCCGGAAAGGATGAAGGGCGCGCAGACCGGCGGCCGCTTCGGCCAGCCACGCCTCGCGATCCTGGCCGACGGGCCCGGCCAGATCGAACGCGGCGGTCAGCCGGCGATAGTCGCCGGCGGAAAGCGCGCGCGGGTCGCCGACCACCCTCCAGGCGACGTAGCGCAGGGCGAGGGCGTACTGATCGCCCGGCGTGGTCGCAAGGTGCGCATCCAGTCCCGGCAGGGCCTCGCCGGATCGACCGCAGGCCATCAGGGCCGCCAGGCGCGCCACCCGGGCGTCTGCATCGCCCGGCGCGGCGCCTGCCGCAGCCTCGGCATGCTTGAGGGCCAGGGCCGGATCGAAGCCCGAGGCGGCGGCCGAGGCTGTCGCGTCGAGAGACGCAGGGTGGCGCCCGGTCAGCCACGGTTCCAGCCCGCGGTAGGCCGCCTCGTCGCCCACGATGTCTCGCGCGATCCCTGCGCGCAGGCCGGCCAGCGGCGCGGTCGGCGCCGACTGGAGCCGGGCGTCGATAGCGGCCAGAGCCGCATGGGCGTCGCCGCTCCGCATCCAGATCAGCTGGGCCTGATCCCGCAGGGCGTCGGCATAGTCCGGTCGACGCGTCAGGGTCTGGCGCAGGGCCTCTTCGGCCTCTGCGAGCCGGCTCGCCGACATCAGGGCGCGGGCGAACACCAGCCAGGTCTCAGGCGCGTCGCCGCCCTTGGCGAAGGCGCGCCGGACAGCCGCCAGAGCCCCCTCGGCGTCACCCATGTCGCCAAGGGCGGCGGCCAGATTGTGCTCGGCCACGGCGCTCGCGGGACGGGCTGCGACAGCCTGCTCCAGGGTCTGGAGACGCGCCGTCGATTCGGGGCCATGGCCTTTCACGGCTTTGACGGCAGGGTCAGCGTTCGCGACGGACGCGAACCGATCGCGCACCGCCGACGCTCAGCAGATAGCTGCCCACCGCGCCCTGACGGATGCGCACCACGGCCCCCGGCGCGACACGGGCGGTGACGCGCTCCATGTCGATCTGACGCCAGATCGCACCGTCGGCGAGGACAAAGGTCCACTGGCCCCGTCCATCCTGGCGCCCGCTGGCTAAAGTCGTCTCGATCGCGTCGACCGGGTCATCCTGTCGCAGGCGTCCGAACAGATTGGCGGTGGCGAGGTCGAGACCGAACAGGCGGGCGCGGGTCTCGCGCGCCTGGTCCCGGTCGATCACCGTGACCTCGCCCCGCTGTTCGGCGGTGTCGAACGCGGCCGTCGCGGCGTCGAAACAGGCCAGCCGTGCGTCGGTCGCCGTGATCGCCCGGCAGGCCAGCAAACCCTCAAGCAGCGCGGGTCTGGCGGTCGCCGCGTCCTGCGCATGGCCGGTCATCGGGGCGGCGAAAGCCGCCGCGGCCAGGATGAGCCCCGACACTGTCAGAGGTCGAGCTTTCTTGCGCATGTTGGTATCCCCGGGAAGAGTGATCCCCCCTTCTTAGGCGATATTTTCCCCGTAGCGGCAATGGGGCCGGTGCGTGGTCTGAATGTGACAATCTTTTACGAAAGCGTCGTGTTTCGGCCATCCTCATTGACCGAGCGCCGGTGTGCGGTAACGCTCCGCGCAAGTTCCAGATTTGCGTCCGCGCGGGTTTCGGGACGGGCGGGCCAAAGGTCCGGCCTAAAAACACACTGCTCATGGAGAAGCCCCTTTGACCGACACTACCTACCGTCGCCGACTTCTCGGCACCTCGATGTTCGCCGGCGCGATGATCGCCGCGACCCTGATGGCCGCGCCCGCCATGGCGCAGAGCGCACAGGACGATGACGACCAGGTCGACGACATCGTCGTCACCGGTTCGCGCATCGCCCGTCAGGACTATGTCGCCAACTCGCCGATCGTCACGGTCACCGCCGAGGACTTCCAGGCCACGGGTTCGGTCAACATCGACACCCTGATCAACGACCTGCCGCAGTTCACGCCCGCCGCGAACGCCACGTCGAACAACCCGTCCAACGGCGGTCAGGCCAACGTGCAGCTGCGCGGCCTGGGCACCGGCCGCACCCTGGTGCTGATGAACGGTCGCCGCATCGTGGCCTCCAACGCCTCTTCGGTCGTCGATCTGAACGTCCTGCCGACCTCGCTGATCAGCTCGATCGAAACGATCACGGGCGGCGCCTCGTCCACCTACGGCTCGGACGCCGTGGCCGGCGTGCTGAACTTCCTGCTCGACGACGATTTCGAGGGAGTCCGGATGGACTTCCAGTATGGCGAAACCGACCGTAACGACGCCGACACCAACTCGGTCAACCTGACCATCGGCGGCAAGTTCGGCGACGACCGCGGCCACGCCGTCCTGTCGTTCGACTATTCGCACCGTTCGCCGATCTTCAACGCGGCTCGCCCGTTCTCGGCGATCTCGGGCTTCTCGGGCGCCTCGCCCCTGGGTTCGACCATCTTCGACGCCCAGAACCTGCCGACGACGGCCGTGGTCAGCGGCTTCATCACCGGCGGCGTGAACTCCAACACCTTCGGCTTCAACAACAACGGCACGCTGTTCACGTATCAGGGCGCCCGCGACTACGCTTCGCCGGGCGGCATCGACTTCGAAGGCTTCCGCACCGCAGGCCCGCTGCAGCAGACAGACTTCGCCTACAACACGGGCCCGCTGAACTACGGCGTCCTGCCGCAGAACCGCTACAACGCCTTCGCGGCGGCCTCCTATGAGATCAACCCGTCGGTTGAGGTCTACACCGAGTTCCTGTTCTCGCAGTACGAGACCTCGAACCTGCTGGCCGCCACGCCGGCCGCCGGTACGGCCACGGGCTTCCGTATCCCGTCGACGAACCCGTTCATCTCGTCGGAGCTGCGTACCGTCCTGAACAGCCGTCCGAACCCGGCCGGCACCTTCCGCCTCGACAAGCGCTTCAGCGCCCTGGGCTCGCGCGTCGGCAACGAAGCCGTCAGCGTCTATCAGTTCACCACGGGCGTCCGCGGCGATCTGGAAGGCACGCGCGACTGGACCTACGACGCCTATCTGTCCTACGGCCGCGTCGACGACACCACGACCCAGACCGGCAACGTGTCGCGTTCGGCGGTTCAGCGGCTGCTCGATGCCGCTGACGGCGGCGCGTCGCTCTGCGCCGGCGGCTTCAACCCGTTCGGTCAATCGACGCTGAGCGCGGCTTGCGCCAACTACATCGGCCGGAAATCGAAGAACACCACCGTCAATGACCAGCGCGTCTTTGAAGTGAACCTGCAAGGCGGCGTCTTCGACCTGCCGGCCGGTGAAGTCCGCGTCGCCCTGGGCGGCACCTACCGCGAGCAGAACTACGACTTCATCGCCGACGCCTCGCTGTCGGCCACGGCGCTGCTGCCGTCGTTCAACGGCACGACCACGGTCCTGACGGTCCAGAACGACATCGCCGGTTTCAACGCCCAGAACTCCCTGTCCGGTTCGGACCAGGTGTACGAAGGCTACGGTGAAATCCTGATCCCGCTGCTGCGCGATCTGCCGTTCATCCAGCGCCTGGAAACCAACCTCGGCTACCGCGTCTCCAGCTATGACTCGGTCGGCGTGGTCGAATCCTACAAGGCGGACGCCAACTGGATCGTCTTCGACGGCCTGACCGTTCGCGGCGGCATTCAGCGCGCCGTTCGCGCTCCGTCGATCGGCGAACTGTTCAGCCCGCAGAACCTGAACTTCCCGTCGATCGGTTCGCCGACCTCGGGCGGCGCTCCGGCCCTGTCGGCGGATCCCTGCGACATCCGCACCGCCTATCGTTCGACCTCGGGTTCCAACCTGGCGGCCTCGACCAACGCCGCAGTCCGCGCCCTCTGCCTCACGCAGGGCGTTCCGAGCCAGGTTATCGACACCTACACCTTCCCGAACCAGCAGGTTTCGGGTCTGTCGGGCGGCAACCCGAACCTGTTCGAGGAAACCGCCGACTCCTACACCGTCGGCGTCGTGCTGCAGTCGCCGTTCCAGAACCCCTGGCTCTCGGGCTTCTCGGGTTCGGTCGACTACTACAACATCGAGATCGCCAACGTGGTCGGCACCGTGTCGGTCACCGAGCAGCTGCGTCGCTGCTTCAACTTCGACGGCGCGTCCAACACGACCTACGATCCGAACAACGTCTACTGCCAGCTGTTCAGCCGCGACCGCGCCTCGGGCCAGGTTTCGAACACGTTCGAAACCAACGCCAACCTGGGCGCTCTCGTGACCTCGGGCATCGACTTCCAGGTCGACTGGACCGCCGCTCTGGTTGACCTCGGTCTGCCGGACTGGGGTTCGCTGGCCGTCAACGTCACGGGCACCAAGCTGGAAGAGTACAAGCGTCAGGACCTGCCGGGCGGCACCTTCACGGACCGCACGGGCACCCTGTCGAACTCGTTCGGCCTGACCCTGCCTGAGTGGAAGTCGCTGACCTCGGTCAACTGGAACATGGGCTCCTTCGGCCTCGGCGTTCGCTGGCGCTACCAGGGCTCGGCGGTGAACTTCAACAACCGCGCCCAGGTCATCGACGCGATCGACTACTTCGACCTGAACGGCTCCTGGGCCGTGAACGACACCGTCGCGATCCGCGCCGGCATCAACAACCTGACCGACGAAATGGCGCCCGTCTATGCGCCGGCCGTCGCGGCCAACACCGATCCGTCCGCCTATGACGTGCTCGGCCGCCGCTACTACGTCGGCGTGAGCGCCCGCTTCTAAAGGCGCGTCGAAGCTAAAACGTTGGGGGCGGCCGATGGTATCGGCCGCCCCTTTCTTTTGTCCGGAAGTCTGGGGAAGTCTGACTCAATCCGGTTCGGCGAGCAGGGCCAGGAGGGCGAAACTGGCCAGCCAGTGCTCGCCCATATAGTCGCCGGTGACATGGGGCAGGGCGGCGTTGAGGTGGACCTCTGCCGCCTTCAGGGCGACAGGGCGGCGCGGATCATCCAGCGCCAGAGACGATGCGACGCCCCGCCAGCACCAGGCCCGGCTGAGGCTCAACCCATCCAGATGGGCGATCTTGCCGTCCGACCGGTCGCTGACCGTGGCGGGGGCGAACAGGGTCGCGGGCTCGCGCTGTTCGAGGCGCGGAAGATAGAGATCGAACCAGGAGCCGAAGTCCTGATCCTGCATCACGCGCCGCATCAGTTCCGACACCATCAGCGTCGGTGACAGGAACTCGTCCTGCGACGGCTCCCAGGCCTGGCAGTCGCGATCGCCGGAATACCAGCGCAGGGCAGCGATGTGGCACAGGTCGGCCAACTCCGCGTCGGCGGCGCTCTCCGCGTAGTCGAGCGCGAGCCGCAGGGCGAAGGCGGTGTTGTAGTGGGTCCCGGTCCGCACCGGATAGGTCGAGATCGGCAGAAAGGTCTTGAACCGGTCGGCGAAGGCCTCGGCCAGTGGTCGCAGGATCTCGGCCCAGGCGCGGCCGCGCGGGTCAGAGTGGCGACGCAGCTCGGTCTGCAGCATCAGCAGCCAGCCCCAGCCGTAGGGGCGCTCGAAGCCTCGGGCGTTGGGCCGGTCGAGATAGGCGACCTCCGCCGCGACGTTGGCGGGCGTGAACAGTTCGTCCGCCAGATCGGCGATGGCGACGGCCTCGGCCATGTCTGGATACAGGCGGCGCAGGGTGAACAGGGTCCACCAGCCGTGGACGCAGGAGTGCCAGTCGAAACTGCCGAAGAAGACCGGGTGCAGAGCGCGCGGGCCAAGCGCATCCTCCGGCCCGTTCAGGACGTGATCCAGCTTGTTTGGATACGCCTTCGTCACATGGCCGAGGGCGGCGCGGGCGAAGCGGGCTGTCGTGGCGGCGTCGAGAGCCTGGGACATGTCAGAACCGGAAGGCGAGGAAATACATCAGGGCGATGTTGACCCCCAGAAGGATCAGGGCGGTCGGGGCCTGGGCGCGGATGACGCCGTTGAAGGCGGCGTTGCGGTCGGGCAGCTCCAGCAGGTTCGCCGGCACGACGTTGAAGTTGGCGGCCATGGGCGTCAGCAGGGTGCCGCAGAAGCCGGCCAGCATGCCGATGGCGCAGACGATGGCCGGGTCGCCGCCGAACTGTCCGACCACGAACGGCAGGCCGATGGCGGCGGTCATGACCGGGAAGGCGGCGAAGGCGTTGCCCATGATGACCGTGAACAGGGCCATGCCGAGGCAGTAGGCGAGGACGGCGATCAGGGGCGAACTCATCGGCACGGCCTGGGTCACCAGCTCTCCGACCACGCTGCCGACGTTGGAGGCCAGGAAGATGGCGCCGAGCGCGGCCAGCATCTGGGGCAGGAGCACGGCCCAGCCGATGGAATCGATCAAGCGGCGCCCTTCATGGAGCGGCGCGGCGGCCGGCGGCCGCAGCCAGACCATGGCGGCGCCGAGGGCGATCAAACAGCCGAGCGCAAGGGCGATCAGGGTCGTCTGGGTCGAGGAGAACAGGGCCGCGCCCCATTCCGTGTGCTTGGCCGCGAGTGTGCCTCCGACGGCGACGACCGGGACGATCAGGGCGGGCAGGAACAGTCCGTCGCCGCGCCGGGCGGCGCCCTCGCGTCGTTGCTCCGTCGTGGTGGTTTCGGGCTTGCCGACGCCGAGCTTCGACAGGCCGCCGAGCGCAACGAGGGCGACGACCAGCAGGCCGTTGCCCAGGCCGCCGAGATGCGAGCCGAACAGCATGGACCCGGCCAGCAGGCCCCAGAACATGGCGCTGCGGATCCGCGTCGGGTGTGCGGGGTCGCGCAACGTCAGGATGGCGAAGGCCAGGAACATCAGTCCGACGAGGATATAGACCTGATCCAGGGTGATCATTGGCCCGTCTCCGTGCGGGCGTCGGAGATCGCCTTGCGGATCGAGCGGTCGAACAGCAGCAGGCGGGCCCCGTGGATGAGGAAGGCGGCGATGGCGGTGGGGATGGCCCAGACCGACAACTGCAGCGGCTCGACGATGATGCCGGCCTGTTCGAGGAAGCCGACCATCAGGATGATGGAGCCGATGGCGATGAAGATGTCCTCGCCGAAGAACAGGCCGATGTTGTCGGTCGCGGCCGACATGCCCCGGATACGGTGACGGACCGGGTCGGGCAGGGTCCCGCCGGCCTCGACCTCGGCGGCGCCTTCGGCCATGGGGGCGACGAGGGGACGAACCATCTGGGGGTGGCCGCCGAGCGAGGTCAGGCCCAGCGCGGAGGTGGCCTGGCGGAGGAGGAGATAGGCGATCAGGAGGCGACCGGCCGAGGCGGCGCGGACCTTGGCGATCGACATGCGGGCACGCTCCTGCAGGCCCGCCCGTTCGAGCAGGCCGATGACCGGCAGGATCAGCCAGACGACGTGGAAATAGCGGTTGTCGTTGAAGGCGTCTCCGAAGGCGGTCAGGGTCGCGACGCCGGCCTGGAACAGGGCGCTCGCGCTGACGCCGGGCGCAATGGCGGCGCAGACGCCGGTGACGATGGCCGCAGCCAGGATGACCAGCAGCGGGTTGATCCTGGCCACGAAGCCCGCGACCACGACCAGTATTCCGAGCAGCACGAGCATCGACGATTTCCCCCTCGATTCAATTCACACCGTGCACCCCGGCGAAGGCCGGGGTCCAGATGGAAGACGCTCTCCGGGACGAGAGACCCGAAGGCTCATCCCGTCGACCGGGTCCGGGATCTGGACCCCGGCCTTCGCCGGGGTGCACGGAGGTGGGTTCAGCGCTTGCCGAACCCGCCGCCGCCGGGGGTCTGGATGACGAAGACGTCGCCGGGCTGCATGGAGGTTTCGGCGGTCGAGCCCAGGATTTCCACTGACCCGTCCGCCCGCTCGATGCGGTTCGCACCGACCTCGCCCGGGTCGCCGCCCGCCGCCCCGAAGGGCGCGATGCGGCGGTGGCCGGACAGGATGGCGGCGGTCATCGGTTCGAGAAACCGCATCCGTCGGGTGGCTCCGTCGCCGCCCCGCGCCGCGCCAGCGCCGCCGGAGCCCCGGCGGATGGAGAACTCTTCCAGCAACACCGGGAAACGGGTTTCCAGCACTTCGGGGTCGGTCAGGCGGCTGTTGGTCATGTGGCTCTGGACCGCGCTGGCGCCCGGAGCGTTCGGGCCGGCGCCCGCCCCGCCGGCGATGGTCTCGTAATACTGGCGGGTCGCATCGCCGAAGGTGAAGTTGTTCATCGTGCCCTGGCTGGCGGCGAGGATGCCCAGCGCGCCGTACAGGGTGTCGACGACGGCCTGGCTGGTCTCGACGTTGCCGGCGACGACCGCCGCCGGATAGCGGGGGTTCAGCATCGACCCCTGCGGCACGATCAATGTGATGGGCTTCATACAGCCCTCGTTCAGTGGGATGGCGTCGTCCACCAGCGTCCGGAAGACATAGAGGGTCGCCGCGCGGGTGATCGACAGCGGGGCGTTGAAATTGGTGGGGCGCTGGTCGCTGGTTTCGGTGAAGTCGACGACGGCCGTGCGGGCCTCGGCGTCCACGTCGATGCGGACGCGGATGACGGCGCCGTCATCCATCTCATAGGCGAAGGCGCCCGGCTTCAGGGCGGCAATGGCGCGGCGGACGGCTTCCTCGGCATTGGACTGGACGTGGGCCATATAGGCCTCGACCACCGGGCGGCCGAACTCGACGACCATGCGGTTGAGCTCATCGGCGCCGCGCTGGCAGGAGGCGACCTGGGCCTTCAGGTCGGCCACGTTCTGATCGACGTTGCGCGAGGGGTATGCGCCCGATGCGAACAGGGCGCGGGTTTCGGCGTCGCACAGGCGGCCGCCCTCGACCAGCAGGAAGTCGTCGATGAGGACGCCCTCCTGTTCGACCGTGGTGGAGGAGGCGGGCATGGAGCCGGGCGTGATGCCGCCGACGTCGGCGTGGTGGCCGCGCGCGGCGACGAAGAAGGCGGGCGCCGCCTCTGCGTCGAGGAAGACCGGCATGATGACGGTGATGTCGGGCAGGTGGGTGCCGCCATTGTAGGGGGCGTTCAGCATGACCACGTCGCCCGGCTTCAGGGTCGTACCGCGCGAGGCGATGACGACGCGGATGCTCTCGCCCATCGAGCCGAGGTGAACCGGGATATGCGGCGCGTTGGCGATCAGGGCCCCGGAGCTGTCGAAGATGGCGCAGGAGAAGTCGAGCCGTTCCTTGATGTTCACCGACCAGGCCGTGGCGCGCAGGGCCTCTCCCATCTGTTCGGCGCAGGCCATGAAGCGACTGTTGAACACCTCCAGCAGGATGGGGTCGGCGTGGGTTCCGACGGGGGCGCGGCCGGCGAGCGGGGTGGTGCGCTCGAGGATCAGGTTGGCCGAGGCGTCGACGCGGGCGGACCAGCCGGGTTCGACGATCGTGGTGCCGGTGGATTCGAGGATCACGGCGGGGCCGGGGATGCGGGTGTCGGCAGCCAGATGGTCGCGGTGGTGGATGGGGGTGTCGTGGTCCGCGCCGGCGAGGCGGACGGTGACACTTTTTCCCTCCCCTTCATGGGGAGGGTGGCCGAGCGGAGCGAGGTCGGGTGGGGTTTGTCCGTCCCTGCGAACTCTCGATTCGGACCCCACCCCGTCGCTGCGCGACGACCCTCCCCATGAAGGGGAGGGAGAACTGATTGCTTCGACCTCCAGCATCTCCACGATCAGCGGCTTGTCCTCGGCGAAGAAGCCGAAGCGCTGGCGGTGCAGGGTCCCGAAGGCGGCGGCCATGTCGGCGGCAGGGCCGAAGGCGACGGTCAGGGAGGTGTCGCTGCCGGCGAACTTGATCTCGGCGCGGGCCTCGGTGGTGATGGAGGCGGCGGGCAGACCCTGGGCCAGGAGGTCGGCGCGGGCCTCGGCCTCGAGGGCGGCGATGCGGTCGGTGAAGACGGGGTCGGAGACGGGGATGAGCGGGGCGGCGACGGTCGTCTGGCGGATGGTCCGCACCGAGGCGAGGCCCATTCCGTAGGCGGACAGGACCCCCGCGAACGGGTGCAGCATCACGGTCGTCATGCCGAGCGCATCGGCGACGAGACAGGCATGCTGGCCGCCCGCGCCGCCGAAACAGTTCAGGACATAGCCGGTCAGGTCATGGCCGCGCTGGATGGAGATCGACTTGATCGCCTCGGCCATGTTCTGGACGGCGATGGCGATGAAGCCCTCGGCGAGGTCGAGCGGATCCGTCGGGCGGCCGGTGGCGGCGGCGACCTCGGCGGCGAGGGCGTCGAACTTCTGCGCGACGGCGGCGTTGTCGAGCGGCCGGTCGCCGTCGGGGCCGAAGACAGCGGGGAAAAACTCGGGACGCAGCTTGCCGAGCAGGACGTTGCAGTCGGTCACCGTCAGCGGGCCGCCGCGCCGGTAGGCGGTCGGGCCGGGGACGGCGCCGGCGGATTCCGGACCGACACGCAGGCGTGATCCGTCGAAGCGGCAGATGGACCCGCCGCCGGCCGCCACCGTGTGGATCGACAGCATGGGGGCGCGCAGTCGGACGCCCGCGACCACGGCGTCCGAGGTCCGCTCGAAACTGCCGGAATAGTGGGAGACGTCGGTCGAGGTGCCGCCCATGTCGAAGCCGATGACACGGTCGAAGCCGGCGGCCTGCGCCGTCGCCGCCATTCCGACCACGCCGCCGGCCGGGCCGGACACAATGGCGTCCTTGCCCCGGAAGGCGGAGGGGCTGGCGAGCCCGCCCGACGACTGCATGAACATCAGGGGGACGTCGGGGCCGAGCGCGCGACCGACTCGGGCGACATAGGCGTCGAGCACAGGCGACAGATAGGCGTCGGCCACCGTCGTATCGCCGCGCCCGATCAGCTTGATCAGGGCGCCGACCTCATGGCTGACCGAGATCTGGCTGAAGCCGATCTCGCCGGCGATCCCGGCGAGGCGGGTCTCGTGATCGGTGAACCCCCAGCCGTGGACGAGGACGATGGCGAGGGCGCGATAGCCGTCGGCGAAGGCGGCGGTCAGGTCGGCGCGGGCGGCGGTCTCGTCCAGCGGGTGGTCGATGGCCCCGTCGGCCCGGACGCGTTCGTCGATCTCGATGACCCGGTCGTGCAGCGGCTCGGGCAGGACGACATGGCGGGCGAAGATGTCGGGCCGGGCCTGCCAGCCGATACGCAGCGCATCGCCGAAGCCGCGCGTGATGGCCAGGACCGTCGGCTCGCCCTTGCGTTCGAGCAGGGCGTTGGTCGCCACCGTGGTGCCCATGCGGATGTCGCAGACGACGCCCGCCGGCAGGGGGCCGGGACCGGCGCCGAGGATGCGGCGCACGCCCTCGACGGCGGCGTCCTCGTACTGATCGGGGTTGTCCGAAAGGAGCTTGGCAGTGGTCAGGGCGCCGTCGGGCGCGCGGGCGACGATGTCGGTGAAGGTGCCGCCCCGGTCGATCCAGAACCGCCAACCCTCGGTCGATGTCGTGTCGCTCGCCATCCCCGATCCATCGCGGATCGGGACGGCGGCGGCAAGGCTTCAGACCGCCAGAAGCTGCCGGTCGGCCTCGAGGAAGGCGACGATGTCGGGGATGGTCGTACGTGGGTTGCGGGTGTGCGGGTAGGCATGGGCGGTGCGGGGTTTGCGGTCGAACCAGATCTCGTCGACGACCTCGGGCGGACGGGTCGCGGCCAGCCAGTCGATGGTGTCGGCGCCCTCGTGGTCGTTCCTCAGGATCGGGGCGAGGATCCTGCGGAACTTCGGCAGGCTGGTCTTCACCCCGGCGGTGTCGGCCCAGCCGGGGTGGACGGCGTAGGTTCTGATCCCGTCGGCGGCCCAGGCGGCGCGCCAGTGCTCGGCAAGGGCCAGTTGCGCGCGCTTGTGGGCGGCATAGGCGGCGAAACCGTTGAAATGCTCCTCGGGAATGTTGAGCATCTTCTTGTTGAGGGCGAGATTATAGAGGCCTCCGGAGACGACGTTGATAATCGCCGCGCCGGCCTTGAGTTCGCCGGCCCTGTGCAGGTCCTCGGTCAAGATCCAGTGGCCCAGCAGGTTGGTGGCGTAGGAGGTCTCCAGCCCCTCGTGGGTCGCCTGATAGTTGCGCATCAGGAGGCCGACATTGTTGACGACGACGTCGAACTTGACCGCGGCGATCTCGGGCCGTTTCGACAGGCCGGCGACGGCGGCCATCGATGACAGGTCGCAGGTGACGGGCACGATCTTGCCGGGACCTTTGGCCTCACGCACCAGGTCGCCGAGGGCCTGCACATTGCGGCCGACGGCGTAGACGGTGGCGCCCTTGGCGGTGGCGCGCAGCGCCGTGGCCTTGCCGAGGCCGCCCGTTGCGCCGGTCACCAGCCAGTTCTGGCCGGCGTAGTTCGCCTTCACCGGCCTGAACGGCAGGCCGCGCGCGACATAGCCGACGCGGGTGAAGGACGGCGCAAAGCGGGCGTAGAAATTCACCGACTTCATCAGCGCCTGCCAGAAGGGGGGCTCGGCCATGGACGTCTCTCCGCGCGATCCGCTGTCGCTTGCGTAAGCACACTAATCGTTCGGAGGCGCTTGGCAAGCAGCTTGCGTTTATGGACTTATCGCTTCACCGTTGATGCAGAAGACGCGTCGACTGCGTCGGGAGGCGCGATGACCATGCCCATCCGGGTGATCCAGTGGGCGACCGGCTCGATGGGAAAGGCCTGTCTGCGGGCCGTGCTGGACGATGACCGGTTCCAGCTGGTCGGCCTGTTCGTCTACGGCGAGGCCAAGGCCGGACGCGACGCGGGCGACATCGCGCGGCGGCCTGAGACGGGGGTGATCGCCACCCGTTCGATCGACGAGATTCTGGCGCTCGACGCCGACGTGGTGATCCACGCCCCGATGCTGTCCGCCTATGTCGGGCCTGACGCCGACGTGAAGCGGCTGCTGGAATCCGGCAAGAACGTGGTCAGCATAAACCACTATTTCGAGCCCGCCGCCCTGGGCCTCGACTATGCGAACGGGCTGGCGGACAGCGCGCGCAAGGGCGGGGCGACCTTGGCGGGGACCGGCGTCAATCCCGGCTGGGTGGCGGAGCGGATGGCGGTCAACGCCGTCGCCCTGTGCCTGTCGCACCGCAACATCGCGACCCGGGAGATCATCGACTGCACAACGGTTCCTAACCCCGACTACGTCTTCGGGGCCCTGGGTTTCGGTTCTGCGGCGGGAGAGATCGATCTGACGAACGGGCCGCTGGCGGAGACTTTCACGGCCATGTTCTCCCAGAGCGTCGAGGGGCTGGCCCAGAGGCTCGGCCTGTCGCTCGACCGGTTCGAACCGGACCATGAAGTCAGCCTGGCCGAGCGGGACCTGACTATCGCGGCGGGGCTGATTCCCAAGGGCACGGTCTCAGCGACGACCTGGCGCGTGCACGGCCTGATCGACGGCGTCCGGCGCATCACCCACGAGGTCAACTGGATCATGGATCCGGCCCAGGCGCCGTTCGCCGGCAAGCCGCACTGGGAGATCGAGGTCGACGGCCTGCCTGGCGTCCGGATCGCGATGGATCTGGTCGACACGGCCCCTGATGGGGTCCGCACCCGGCCCGAACAGTTCGCCGTGGCGGCCATGGTGATCCAGGCCCTCCCGCGCGTCGTCGCGGCGCCGCCGGGCCTGCTGAGGCTCTAAACCGGCCAGGCCGGCTTGCCCGCTAACGCAAGCCATGTCACTTTTGTTTCAAGACTGAATAACAGTCATCGGAGGATATCAGGATGGCCGACCGCGACCCCGAGGTGCAGGCTCTGCTCGACAAGAAGGCGATCGAGGAGGTGCTGCTGAAGTTCCTTCGCGGCTGCGATCGCGCCGACCTCGACCTCGTTGAACGCGCCTATTGGCCGGACGGCTGGGAGGATCATGGCGGCACCTTCGACGGGCCAGCGTCCGAATGGGTGGCCGTGATCAAGGAGCGACTGCCCAAGGCCGGGCTGATGAATCACATGGCCGTGAACCTGATCATCGATCTGAAGTCGGCGACCACGGCGACGGCCGAATGCTACATCCTCACCGCCTCGCGCCTCACGGTAAAGGGACAGGAGTTCGACACCCGGACACTGGCCCGCTGCGTCGATCAGATGGAGAAGCGGGGCGCCGAATGGCGTATCTTCCGCCGCACCATGTGCTGGGAATGGAACGAGGAGCACGAGCTCTCCGAGACCTGGGCGCGGGGCGCCATAACCCGGGACGCCTCGGTGCTGCGGCGCGGGGCCAAGAAGCCTGACGACATCATCTACACTGCGGCCTGAGGCGAGCGCATGGACATCCAGGGCTGTGTCGCCATCGTCACCGGCGCCAACCGTGGCATCGGCGAAGGCTTCGTCCATGTGCTGATCTCCGAGGGGGCGGCCAGGGTCTATGCAGGCGCTCGCGATCCGGCCTCGGCCAGACACCTCGAGGAACAGTATCCCGGCAAGGTAGTCGCGGTGCGCCTCGATGTGTCGAAGCCGGACCAGATCGTCGCCGCGGCCGCCGCCTGTCCCGACGTCTCTGTGGTGGTCAACAACGCCGGAGCGTTCCACAACAAGTTGCTGATCGGCTCCGACGACATTTCCGCTGCGCGCGACGAGATGGAGGTCAACTATTTCGGGCCGCTGCAGATGGCGCGGGCCTTCGCTCCGGCGCTCAAGGCCAACGGCGGGGGCGCGATCCTGAACGTGCTGTCGGTCGGGGGCATCGTCGCCGTGCCCAACATGGGCGGCTACAGCCCGTCCAAGTTCGCCATGCGCGCCGCCGGATCCTGCATCCGCGCCGAGCTGGCCGGGCAGGGGACGAGCGTCACCTCCCTGATCGTCGGCTCGGTCGACACCCGGATGGCCTCGCATGTGAAAGGCGCCAAGGAGGCGCCCGAGGATATCGCCCGCGCCGCCATGAAGGGCATCACGCGCGGCATCGACGAGATCGACACCGACCGGTTCGCGATCGAGAGCCGCGCCGCCCTGGCCCGCGATCCCAAGGGGATGGAGCGGGGCATGGCCAAGATGCTGCACGCCAAGGAATTGTCGACCGGCCGCTAGACGCCGGATCAATAACGGGGAGACCAGACCATGCCGCCCATCACCGAAATCCTGAGCATTCTCGGGATCAACTTCCTGATCGCCCTGGCGTCCTTCGTGATCCTGTGGCGGGTCGGGTGCGCCATCAAGGACGTATCCTTCATCGACGCATGGTGGGCGCTGGGCCTGGCCCTGATGGCGGTGACGACCTTCTTCATGGCCGACGGCGCGCCCGAACGGATGCAGTTGATCACCGTCCTGACCTGCGTCTGGGGGCTGCGGCTTGGGCTCTACATCCTGTGGCGCTGGCGCTCGCACGGGCCGGACAGGCGCTATGTGAAGATGCTGGACCGGGCCATGGAGGGGAAGAGCTGGAGCTTCGGCAAGGCGTCCTGGCGCCTGGTCTTCATGACCCAGGCGCCGATCCTGTGGGCGACCAGCCTGCCTGTGCAACTGGGTCAGATGTCGTCGACGCCGGTGGAGGTCGGGACCCTCGGCTGGGCGTGCGCCGCGCTCGTGGTGTTCGGCATCTGCTTCGAGAGCCTGGCCGATTATCAGCTTGTGAAGTTCAAGGCGGACCCGGCCAACGCAGGCAAGGTGTTCGACAGCGGCCTGTGGCGTTATACGCGGCACCCCAACTATTTCGGCGATCTGTGCACATGGTTCGGTCTGTTCGGCATCGCCGCCGAGACGACGCTGGGCCTGTTCGGCATCGTCGGGCCACTGCTGCTGCTGGTGCTGTTCCTCAAATATTCGGGTGGTCCTTCGTACGAGAAGCGGCTGACCTATCATCGGCCCGGATATGCGGACTACATTGCCCGGACCAGTCCCCTGATCCCGTGGCCGCCCAAGCGCGCGGCGGCGGCTGACGGGACGAACCCCGCCTGATGGAATCCGCGATGCGTCGTCCGAACCGCCCCCGCACCCTGTCGACGGCGATGACGGACCTGTCCGGTGTGCGGGCGGTCGGCATGCTGTTGAACATCCATGCGGACCGTGATCCGGACCGCCCGGCCCTGACCTTCGAAGGCGTGACCCTGACGCGGCGCGAGCTGGCGGACCGGGTCAACCGGCGGGCGCGGACGTTGCAGAAGGCGGGGGTGGTCGAGGGGGACTTCGTCGCCATCGCCCTGCCCAACTGTCCGGCGTTCCTTGAGCTGGCGTTCGCGGTGTGGGCGCTCGGCGCCACGCCGGCGCCCCTGTCGCACAAGCTGCCAGCAGCAGAATTGGCGGGCATAATCGAACTGCTCCAGCCGCGCCTGATCGTCATCGACGATACGGCCAAGGCCGGCGCGACAAGGCGGCTGTCGGAGGCGGAGACCTGGGACGCCTCTGCCGACGCCTCTCCCTTGCCGGAGATCGCATCGAAACACCTCAAGGCCATCGCCAGCGGCGGTTCGACCGGGCGGCCCAAGGTGATCGTCGACATGGCCCCTGCCATGGCGGATCCCGACATCCTGCTGCTCGGCATGATCCCCGAGGACGTGCTGCTGAACCCCGGGCCGCTCTATCACGCCGCGCCGTTCGGCATGACCTGTCTGGCCATGGGCTGGGGCGTGCACATCATCCTGATGCCGCGCTTCGACGCGGAGGAAACGCTGCGGCTGGTCGACCGGTACAAGGTCAGCTGGCTGTTCCAGGTGCCGACCATGATGCACCGCATCTGGTCCCTGCCGGACGAGGTGAAGGCGAAGTACGACATGTCGTCGGTGGACGCCGTGATGCATATCGCCGCCGCCTGTCCGCCATGGCTGAAGCAGAAGTGGATCGACTGGGTCGGACCGGAAACAGTCTGGGAAATCTACACCGGCACCGAAGCCCTGGGCGGCACCGGCATTCGCGGCGTCGAATGGCTGGATCACCCCGGCTCGGTCGGCAAGGTGCTGCCCGGCTTCGAGATGAAGGTGCTCGACGAGACCGGTCAGCCGTGCGCACCGGGTGAGGTCGGCGAGATCTATTTCATGCCGCTGCGGGGGCAGGGGACGACTTACAAATACCTCGGCGCCGAGCCGCGCGCGAACGGGACGTTCGAGACCCTGGGCGACATGGGCTATGTGGACGAGGACGGCTGGCTCTATCTCGCTGATCGGCGGGTGGACATGATCGTCTCGGGTGGCGCCAACGTCTATCCGGCCGAGGTCGAGGCGGCGATCGACAGCTTCCCCGGCGTCCTGTGCAGCGTGGTGGTGGGCCTGCCCGACGCCGACTTCGGCCAGCGGGTGCACGCCATCGTCGAGACGGCGGACGGGGTGCTCGACGAGGCTGGGCTGAACGCCTTACTCGCCGAGCGGATCGCGCCCTACAAGCGGCCTCGGTCTCTGGAGGTCACGACCGAACGCCTGCGCGACGACGCCGGCAAGGTGCGTCGCGGTGCGCTCAGGGCCGAGCGGATGCAAGCCGTTTGAAGGCGAGAGTTGGACTCGGAGAACACCGAGTCCAGAGAGTACAATTCCGAACGCGATCTCGCATTAAAAGGACGCAAGTTATTGTCTTATTTTAAGTAAACCTAACCGACGCCGCCCTGGGCGGCCGCTGGATCGTTCATCTGGAAATAGTCGCGCCAGGCGACAATCTTGCCGTCCCGGAATTCGATGATGCCCATGTAGGGATGGGAGACGCTGACGCCGTCGGCGTTGACGTAGTCCTCCTGCCCCTCGGTCAGCACCTTATCGCCGTTCTCGGCCCAGTTCATGAGCGTCCACTTCGTCGCCGAGTGGTTGGCCCAGTATTTGGTGATGAACCTGTCGACCCACTCCTTCCCGACCAGGGGGCGGGTGCCGACGTGGTAGTGGTACTCGACGTCGTCAGCGAAGAAGTCGAGGAAGGCGGGCTTGTCGCGCGCCTCCGACACCGCCATCAGCGCCCGCAGGCTTTCGATCGGCGCACTCATGCCGAGGCCTTCTGCGCTTCGGGCCTGGCCGGGGCATGGACCTGTGACGTGTCGTAGTAGTCGCGCATCCGGTAGATCAGGCCGTCGCGGACCTGGAAGACCTGGACGAAGGGGTTGTCGATCTTCACGCCCGACGCGCGGTCGACCAGGACTTCCATCCCCTCGACGAACAGGACCTCGCCGTTCTCGGCCGAATGGGTGACGCGCCACTCCTGCTGGTCGAAGCCGGCCTCGTAGTTGGACAGGAATTTCCGCATCTTGTCCTTGCCGACGGCCGGACGTTTGGTGGGGTGCCAGTGGTATTCGATGTCGTCGGCGAGGGTGGCGATGAAGCCCTCCACATCGCGCATCTTCCAGGCGGCCATCATGGCCTCCACGACCTTCATGTTGTCAGCCACGCGTCGTCTCCCATGCGTTCTCGCTGGAGAAACGCTAGGACGATAAGTCTGCTAATGCAAGCGCTCTGAGGTCGCTTTCAAACCCAGACTGATCTCAGGCCGAAGGCTTGATCCGTCCCGCCTTCATCACCACCGTCTCAAGTGTCAGACGACCCCTGCATGCGCTGCAACTGATCTGCGGATTCAGTGGCTCTCCGCAGACGTGCCGGATCTTGACGGGCGGCCCGGCCCGATCCTTCAGGTGGGTGTCGGCCCAGGTCATCATGGCCAGGGCATGGGGATAGAGGTCCTGGCCCTTCTTGGTGAGCCGGTACTGATAGCGGGGCGGCGTCATCTCGTAGAGGCGTCGCTCGAAGATCCCCGACATCTCCAGTGTTCGCAGACGGTCGGTCAGGATGTTGGACGCGATGCCGAGAACGCCCTGGATCTCGTCGAAACGGTGCAGGCCGAAATACTGGACGCTGACCACAAGGGCAGTCCAGCGGTCGCCGAGCAGATCGACCAGTTCGATGGTCGGCGCCTCGTCGTTCGGCTGGCGGCGACGATGCATCCGCTGCACCGGCAACCGCTCCATCCCCTGTCCGGGACCTGCGGTGTAGGTGCAGGTGTGCAGGGTGAGGGGCTCGCCGCAGCCGCCACAGCGCAGTTCGGGCAGCATGGGCTTGCCGCACTCCGTGTGGGTGAAGACGGTGGGGGCCCGGCCGCCGGTCACGCCCCAGCGCACGCCCCAGCCCCACATCAGCATCATGGAATCGAACAGGCCGAGGCCGCGCGGCGTCAGGTGATAGGCCATGCGCACACCCTCGTCGCGGTGGGGCTTCTTGACCAGGATGCCGTGGCGCTCGAGGGCGGCGAGTCGGCTAGACAGGGTCGAGCGGGCGCCGCCCAGACGGGCGTGGAATTCCTCGAACCGTGTGGCCCCCAGAAAGGCCTCCTGGACGACCAGCAGGCTCCATCGATCGCCGAGGGCATTGAGGGCCCGGTTGATGGAGCTCTTTGGAACCAGACGAATTTTCGGCGCGGCGCGGGACATTCTCCCTATTAGGCGCCGCCGTCAGGTCTTATCAAGCAACCGTCAATTTCTGGCGTCGAACCACCAGCCCGGCCGCCTCCCGGTCGAAGGTCGCGGCGGTGACGCCCTGGTCGCGCAGGCCGGTCTTCTGGATCTTGTTGGTCGGGGTCTTGGGCAGTGAGGTTTCGACCCGGACGTAGCGAGGCACCATGAAATGGGTCATGCGCGGGATCAGCCATTCGATCAATTCGCGCGGGTCGATCCGGGCGCCGTCGACAGGCGCCACGGCCACCATGACCTCCTGTTCGCCGCCTGGGAGGTCGATGCCGTAGGCGGCGCATTCGCGGACGGACGGGTGGGCGACGACCTCGATCTCGATCTCCAGTGAGGACATGTTCTCGCCGCGTCGGCGGATCGCATCCTTCTTGCGGTCGACGAAGAAGAAGCAGCCCTCGGCGTCCCGCCACATCAGATCGCCGGTGTGGAACCAGCCGTTGCGCCAGGCCCGGGCCGTCGCCTCCGGATCGCCGAGGTAGCCGCTGAACAGCGTCCAGGGATTGTCCGAGCGGATCACCAGTTCGCCGGGCTGGCCGTGTGGAACCTCGTTGTCCTGGTCGTCGACGATGCGGCACTCCATGCCGACGCGCACCCGTCCGCAGGAGCGCATCACCGGATCGTTGACAGCGCTGATCAGCGGGCCCGACACCTCGGTCATGTTGAACCCGGAAAGGTAATCGAAACCGAACCGCTTTGCGAGCGCGACCGTATCCTCGTTGATCGGCGACAGGGTCACCATGCGAAGGGGATTTTCGGCGTCGTCGGCCTTCGGCGGCTCCTTCATCAGGAAGGAGGTGAGGGCCCCGATCAGGCCGGAGCAGACCGTCGAGCCCGTCTCGCGCACCGTGTCCCAGAACCGGCGGGTGTCGAACGCGTCGAACAGGGCCACGGAGCCTCCGCAGGCCACCGCCGCCGTGATCGCCGCGATGCCGCCGACGTGGAACATCGGCAGGTTCACCAGCATCCGGTCGGACTGGACCATATAGCCGTAGGTCACCCTGGCCGTGGTCCACTCCTGCACATAGGAGGTGATCACCGCCTTCGACGGACCGGTGGTGCCGGAGGTGAAAATGATCACCGGGGGGTCCCACGGATGCTGGGGCACGGGAGTGCAGGCGGCGGGATCGCCGTCCAGAGCGGACTCGCCCTCGATCATTACGGGCAGGTTCAGGGGCTCGGCAGGCCCGGTCAGGATCAGACGTTCGGCGGCGCCCAGCGACAGCCCTTCCAGACGCGGCGCAAGATCGGGGTGGACGATCATTACCTTCGCACCGGTCTTGCCGACGGCGTGTTCCAGCAGCTTGCCGCGGAAACTGGTGTTGATGGGCGCGAGGACCGCGCCCGCATAGTTGGCGCCAAACCAGGCCCGCAGCAGGGCCGGCCCATTCGGGGCCCAGGCCGCGACGATGTCTCCGCCGTTGACGCCGCGCGCCTGCAGGGCGGCGGCGGTTGATAACGCTCGCCGGCGCGTCTCGGCCCAGGTCCAGGTCTCGCCGCTCTCGAAGCGGATGAAGACCACATCCGGCGTCTCGGCCGCCCAGCGGTCAATGAGCCGGGGAATAACACAGTCCTCGGCCGAGGGCGGCGCCGGGTCGAACCAGGGGAGGGAGAGGCGCTGATCCTTGGTCAGGCCGCTCATCGGGCCGGCTCCTGCCACTCACGGGCCTCCTCCACGCTGTCCCGGAAGGGTTTCAGCGCCCGGCCCAGAAGGAAGGAGGCGCTGGCGATGGTGATGCCACTGACGATGGCCAGCGACAGGCCGATGTTCTCGTCGCCGCCCAGGACATTGTCGCTGATCGCGGCCACGATGGTGGGGCCGAGGCCGAGGGAGACCAGGTTGCCGATCAGGAAATAGATGGCGGTGATCTGCGCTCGCAGCTGGTTCGGGGCGACGGTCTGCAGCGCGGTGGCCGGGAGGCTGTTCATAACGCCGGCGAAGAAGCTGAAGCCTGCGAGCGCGGCGATGGCCATGCCCTGCGTCGGCATCAGCGGCATGGCGACGGCAAAGGGAATGCTGGCTATCAGCGCCAGGATGGCGACCCGGACCGGCGCGTCGGTGCGGCCCCGGCTGGCGAACCAGTCGGTCATCCAGCCGCCCACCAGAACGCCCGGCGTGGCGGCGGCGAGCAGCACGGCCCCGTAGGCGAATCCGACTTCGGCGGGCGTCATGCCGTGCTGGCGGATCAGCACCGCCGGCGCCCAGGCCAGATAGGAGATGCCCGCCATGCCGAAGATCGAGAAGGCCATGATCAGGACGTAGAAGGTCGACTTTCGGGACCACATGTATTTGAGGACCCCGGCCTGGACACCCGACCGGGTCACGCCGTGACGCGGCGGTTCGCGAACGATGATGAACAGGGCGGCGATCAGCAGGCCCGGCGCGCCGACGAGGACGAAGGTCTGCTGCCAGGGCGCCAGTTCGCCGACGAAGGGCAACTGCATCGCTCCCGCCTGGGCTATGGCGTCGATCACCGCTCCGCCGATCATCAGGGCCAGCCCGGCGCCGAGGTAGGGGGCCATCGAATAGACAGCCAGGGCGCGCGCGCGCTGACGCGGCGGGAAATAGTCGGAGATCATCGAATAGGCGGCGGGCGAGAGGGCGGCCTCGCCGATGCCGACGCCGATGCGCGCGGCAAACAGGGCCCAGAAGCTGTTGGCCAGACCGCAGGCCACGGTCATCACGCTCCAGACCACGATGCCCCAGAAGATGATCCAGCGTCGGCTGCCCCGATCCGCCAGCCTCGCCAGGGGCACGCCCATGACGGTGTAGAACAGGGAGAAGGCGATCCCGGCCAGCAGGCTGAACTGGGTATCGGTGATGGTCAGATCGGCCCGGATCGGCTGAACCAGAAGGGTAAGGATCTGGCGATCGATGAAGCTGGACGTGTAGGCCACCATGAGGGCCGCGACCGCGAACCAGGCCCAGCCGGAATGGGGCCGTATCCTCGGCGCCGCCGGTTGCCCTGCGCCCGTCACACCCTCATCCACGCTCATGCCGCGACCCTGTTCAATCTCAAGATGAAAGTGACATTCGCAGTTGCGAGATGACCGCCCGTTCGTTTCGCACTCGCGTCACCGATCCTGTCGGTTGATCGCGGAACGAAGCTGTATGAACAGCGATAATACACTCGCAACTCCCTGTTTTCGAATGCTCTATTGCCCGAAAATCCGCCGAATCTCCGTCGGTCTCGACCGACGCAACCTCAGTTAAGCTGGAGCGTGTCGCCTTGCTCACACTGAAGCACACAAGTCGGTCTGATTACAAAAGCTATTTGACAGTCTCAATTCGCCAGTTACACATTGTCACCAGAAGCACCTCGGCTAACGGGGGCTCATGGGAGGATTGGGCGTGAACATCAGAGGCACAGTCAGCGTATCCGCATTGCTCATCGCCGCGACGCTTTCCGCGACGCCGACCCTGGCCCAGACCGCCCCTGCCGGGCAGGAGGCGACGGTCGTCGATGAGATCATCGTCACCGCCACACGCCGCGCGCAGCGTCTGATTGAGGCGCCGGTCGCCGTGACTGCAGTCAGCGGCGAGCAGCTGGAGAACTCCGGCGTCAGCGATATCCGTGAGTTGACCAGTCTGGCCCCCAGCGTTCAGTTCCAGACGCCCGGCGGCGGCGCGGACTCCTCGATCCGCATCCGGGGCGTGGGCACCACCTCGACCAACCCCGGTCTGGAATCCTCCGTCGGCGTCATCATCGACGGCGTCATCAGGGCCCGCACGGGGGTCGCCCTTTCGGAATTGGGCGACCTGCAGGGCATCGAGATCCTCCGGGGCCCGCAGGGCACCCTGTTCGGGCGGAACACCTCTTCAGGGATCATCAACGTCACAACGAAACAGCCGGATTTCAACGGTATCAGCGGCAACATCACCGGGTCCTACGGCAACTTCAACGATCGCCGGATCTCGGGCGCCGCGAACTTCCCGCTGGTCGACGATGAACTGGCCCTGCGCATCGAGGGCAGCTACGAGCTGCGTGACGGCTTCCATTCCGACGCCAACTCGGGCGAGAGCCTGGACAACCTCGACCGCCAGTTCGTGCGCGGCAAGCTGCTGTGGCGTCCGTCGGAGACCCTGAGCTGGACCTTCACGGCCGACTACACCAACCGCAACGAGAACTGCTGCGTGGCGCTTCTGGCCATCGCCGGCCCGACCTACAATCTGGTCAACCAGCTGGCGGCCGCGCGCGGCGGCATCGGATACCCCTCGACCAATCCGTTCGACCGGCGCGCCTCCAAGAACAACATCCGCCAGAACCAGGAGGACATCGAGGATATGGGCGTGTCCGCCTCGGCCGAGTGGGATCTGGGCTGGGCGACGCTGAACTCGGTCAGCGCTTTCCGCAGCTGGGAAGCCTTCCGCTCCCAGGACTTCGACCACTCGGGCGCCGACCTCGGGTTCTTTGCGCCCGACGGCCTGCACCAGAAATTCGACGTTCTGACCCAGGAGCTGCGTCTACAGGGTGAAAACGGCCGGCTGGACTGGCTGGTGGGCCTGTTCTACTCCGACGAGACCGTGCTGAACGATAGCGCCTTCCGGATGGGCGCCGACTATCCGCTGATCTACGGCGGCGCGGCGACCTTCCAGGCCTCGACCCTGGCCGCCTTCCGGCCCGGCGACGGCGCGCGCGGCATCGGTGAGCAGAGCGGGCAGGACCTCTCCTTCTTCACCCACAACGTCTTCCGCGTCACGGATGCGCTCAGCATCACTGCAGGCCTGCGCTACACGCAGAACGACAAGGAGATCAGTTACCGGGGCGAGAACTTCAACCCGGCCTGCGACAGCGCCGTCCGCACCAGCGACGCCGCCGGCATTACCCGGTTCTGCGCCCCCTTCTGGGACACGCGACTGAACCCCTCGGGCGACACGGACGCGCGCACCGAAGAGGCCACGACCGGAACGGTGAACATCGCCTATCGGGTCAGCCAGTCGCTCAACACCTATGCGTCCTACTCGCGGGGCTACAAGTCGGGAGGCTACAACTTCGACCGCGCCGCCTTCACCACCCCGGCCACACCGAACGCTGCCGACCTTGCTTTCGTCGAGGAGACGGTCGACGCTTATGAGATCGGCATCAAGGGCGAGTTCTTCAATCGCTCGCTGCGCGCCAACTTCGCCGCCTTCCACCAGACGTTCGAAGGCTTCCAGCTGATCGAGTTCACGGGCGTCAGCTTCGTGGTCCGTTCGCTGGCCGAGGTCATCACCAAGGGCGCGGAGCTGGAAGTCACCTGGGAGCCGACCCCCGGCCTGACCCTGACCAGCGGTCTCAGCTATACGGACGCCTACTATCCGACGAACGTACTGAACCGTCAGTATTCCGGCCGGGAGCTGGAGCAGTCGCCGGACTGGGTCAACGTCTCGTCGGTCACCTGGGAGTTCCCGATCGGCGACAGCCTGACCGGGGTCGCCTATGCCGACGCCCGCTACTCGTCCGAGTTCTTCACCGGCGGCTTCGACCCGAACCGCGTACAGGACAGCTTCACCACCGCCAACGTCCGCTTCTCCCTGCGGGACGCGAACGAGGCCTGGCAGCTGGACGTCTTCGCCCGGAACGTCTTCGACCAAGACTACTTTCGCCGCGTGATCCCCGCGACCTTCCAGGCGGGATCCTACTCGGCCTTCCTCGGCGACCCCCGCACCTACGGGGTCACTCTGCGGCGCAACTTCTGAGCCGCTTCATCCGGGTTTTCCTGACCTGAGACACCTGGGCCCCGCTGTGTGAGCAGCGGGGCCTATTTTTGTGCGGTGCCGGGGTGGCTAGAACCCCATCTGCTTCGCCGCCAGGTCGCGCAGGATCTCTTCCGAACCCCCGCCGATGGCGAAGATGCGGGCCTCGCGATAGATGCGTTCAACCCGGTTGCCGCCGGTATAGGCGCGGCCGCCGAGAACCTGCAGGCTCTCACGCGCGCAGTGCTCCAGAGTCGTCGTCGCCTGGACCTTCAGCAGGGCCAGATCCGCGACCGGGACCTCGCCCCGGCCGAAGCGCCAGACCAGGATATCCAGCATGGCGTAGGCGACCTTGATGCGCTGGACCATGTCCACGATCTTGTGGCGCATTACCTGGTGGTCGATCAGCCATTTGCCAAAGGTCTGGCGCTCGCGGGCGAAGGCGATGGCCTCGGCGACGCAGGTCCGGGTCATGCCGAGGGTAGCGGCGATGCCGGAAAACCGCTCGATGTTGAACTGGCTGGCGAGGCCGGCGAAGCCGCGGTTCTCGACCCCGACGAGGTTGCTCACCGGCACCTCGACGTTCTCGAAGTTCAGCCAGCCATTGTTGCGGTTGTACCATTGCAGGCCGGGCAGGGAGCCGCGTGTCACGCCCGGCCGGTCCGTCTCGATCAGCAGCATCGACAGGCCGCCCATGCCTGGGCCGCCGGTGCGAACCGCCGTCAGCAGATAGTCGGCTTTCATCGCCCCCGAGATCAGGGTCTTGCCGCCGTTGACGACGAAGACGTCGCCTCGGCGTTCGGCCGTGGTGGTGAAGCCGGACACGTCCGACCCGCCGCCGGGCTCGGTCACGGCGAAGGCGATTTTCTTGTCCCCGGCCAGCACGGGCCGGGCGACGCGGTCCAGCATCTCGGGCGTCCCGCCGTTGATGATCGGCGGCAGGGCGATCCAGGGCGTGGCGAGGTCAGCGAAGACCACGCCGGAGCCCATGCGGAAGAATTCTTCGGCGAAGATGATGCGCTGCCACAGGTCGACGTTCTCGCCGGTGCCGCCCAGGTCCTCACGGAAGCCCATGCCGCTGATGCCCTCACGCGCGGCGTCCTTGTAGAGACTGTCAGGGAAATCGGAGACGGCGTCCCATTCGTCCAGATGCGGCGCGATATAGCCGTTCACGAAGCTGCGCAGCTTGCTCCGCCAAGCGTCATGCTCCGGCATCATGAAGGGGCTGGGCGGCCTGAGGTCGTCAAAATCCAGCGCGGGCGGGGTATGATCGGCCATGGTCGTTTCCCTCTTGCGCCGGCGTGTCCGGCATCGCTTTCACTTTCATACTAATCCCCCCTCGCCATTCGCCGCAAGCATGGTATGCTAACGCAACCCACTGGGCGACGGCCCGGCGGCTTGAGGAGCGACCGATGGGACTGGAACAGCCGGGCGAGGCCCGCACAGCCTTCAAGGACGGCGTCGCACGGACGCCGTTTAAGGTCACACTGACCGACCGCGAGCATCCCTATATGCAGGGCGCCTGGACGCCTCAGCACGAGGAGCACACCGCCGACGACATGCCGGTCATCGGGGTAATCCCGACCGATATCGACGGCGTCTATGTGCGCAATACCGAAAACCCGGTGCATCAGCCTCTGGGCCGCTATCATCCGTTCGACGGCGACGGGATGCTGCATGCGATCTCGTTCAGGGACGGCAAGGCCAGCTATCGCAACCGTTTCGTCCGCACCGAGGGTTTCGAGGCGGAGCAGGAGGCGGGTCGCGCCCTGTGGGCCGGTCTGGCCGAGCATCCGTCGCTGTCCGAGAAGCCCGGCTGGGGCGCGCACGGCGGGCTGAAGGACTCGTCCTCGACCGACGTCATCATTCACGCCGGCGCCATTCTCTCGACCTTCTACCAGTGCGGCGAGGCCTATCGGCTGGATCCCTATACGTTGGAGCCGATGGGCACGGACGGCTGGTGCCCGCCGGAGGGCATCTCGGCCCATCCGAAGGTCGATCCGAAGACGGGCGAACTGCTGTTCTTCAACTATTCCAAGGCCGCCCCCTACATGCACTACGGCGTCGTCGGCGCCGACAATCGGCTGAAGCACCTCACGCCCGTGCCCCTGCCCGGGCCGCGCCTGCCGCACGACATGGCCTTCACGACGAACTGGTCGATCCTCAACGACTTCCCCCTGTTCTGGGAGCAGGATCTGCTGCCCAAGGGCTTCCACGTCGCCCGCTTCCACCCCGACATGAAGTCCCGCTTTGGCCTGATCCCCCGCTTCGGCGGCGAGGCCGACGTCCGATGGTTCGAGGGTGACGCCACCTATGTGCTGCATTTCCTGAACGCCTGGGAAGACGGCGACGCGGTGGTTCTGGACGGCTATTTCCAGGACAATCCGGTGCCCAAGACCAGCCCGGACGCCTGGCCGGGGCATGAGCGGATCATGACCTTCCTCGATCAGAACATGCTGCAGCCCAAGCTGCACCGCTGGCGCTTCAACCTGACGACCGGCGAGACGACGGAGCAGCGGCTGGACGACCGGGTGCTGGAGTTCGGCATCATCAACAACCAGTTCGCGGGCGTGAAATATCGCTGGGCCTATTCCGCCGTGTCCAAGCCGGGCTGGTTCCTGTTCACTGGTCTGGTCAAGCACGACATGGAGACGCTGGACAGCTGGGCCGTCGACTTCGGGCCGGAACGCTATGGCTCGGAGCCCGGGTTCGCGCCGCGCGTCGGGACGACCGAGGAGGACGACGGCTACCTGATCACCTATGTCACCGACATGATTGAGGACCGGTCCGAATGCGTCATCTATGATGCGCGCAAACTGGCCGACGGTCCGGTGGCGCGCATCATTCTGCCGGGGCGGATCTCCAGCGGCACCCATGCGACCTGGGAACAGGGCGAGACCATCCGGGCCTCGAAGGCGATGCTGGCAGCCAAGGCAGCGTAAGGATAACCTGACATGACCTATATCCTCGGCGGCTGGCAGTCGGACTTCGCGCGCAACTATGCCCGCGAGGGGCTGGAGATCGGCGACGGCTTCGCGGAGGCCGTCCACGGCGCCCTGGCCGAGACCGGTCTGAAGCCCGAGGACATCGACGTGGGCCACGTCGGCAACTTCGTCGGCGACCTGTTCACCGGTCAGGGGATGCTGGGCGGCTTCTTCGCCATGGCCGACGAGCGGTTCACCGGCATGCCCGCCTCGCGCCACGAGGCCGCCTGCGCTTCAGGCAGTATGGCCATCATGGCCGCCGCCGCCGATATCGAGTCCGGCCGCTACGGCACGGCCATGGTCCTGGGCCTGGAGATGATGCGCAATGTCCCCGGCGTGACAGCGGCCGAGCATCTGGGCGCCGCCGCCTGGGCCGGGCACGAATATCTGGACGCGACCTACGCCTGGCCACGCGCCTTCTCGGACCTGACCGAGGAATACGACCGCCGCTACGGCATCGACGAGGCGCACCTGCGTCGCATCTCGCAAATCAATTTCAAGAACGGCCGGCGCAATCCGAACGCCCAGACCCGCAACTACAGCTTCTCGAACGCCAGCTTCACCGACGACGACGAGGCCAATCCGGTCATTGAGGGCCGCGTCCGCAAGACCGACTGCGGCCAGGTCACCGACGGCGCCGCCGCGGTCATCCTGGCCTCGCCGGAGCGCGCCGCTGAGTATGCCCGGAAACGCGGAATCCCGCTGGAGAGCATCCCCCGCATCAAGGGCTGGGGCCACCGCAACGCCCCGATCGACTACGGCCGCAAGATCAAGGCCAGCGAGGGTCAGCCCTATGTCTTCCCGCAGGTGAAGCGCGCCATCGACGACGCCCGCGCCCGGGCCGGTCTCGACCTGTCGGGCATCGACGCGGTGGAGACCCACGACTGTTTCTCCATGACCGAATATATGGCCATCGACCACCTGGGCCTGACCGCGCCGGGCGAGAGCTGGAAGGCCATCGAGGCCGGCGACATCGAGATGGGCGGGAAACTGCCGATCAATGCGTCGGGCGGGCTGATCGGCTGCGGGCATCCGGTGGGAGCCACCGGCGTGCGAATGGCTCTGGATGCCTTCAAACAGACCACAGGCACGGCCGGCGACTATCAGGTCGAGGGCGCGAAGACCGTCCAGACCCTGAACATCGGCGGGTCGACCACGACGACGGTCAGTTTCGTGGTCGGGATTTAGCGCGCCATTCCTCCCCCATCGGGGGAGGGGGACCGCGAAGCGGTGGAGGGGGCTCGCCGGGAATACGGCGTTTGGGGTGAGCCCCCCCTGTCACTTCGCTGCGCTACGCGCCACCTCCCCCAATGGGGGAGGATCTATCTCCCAGCCCGGATCGCCACGCCCACCGTCCCCTGCGCCACCACCAGCCCCGCGTCGGCGCGCACCTCGGCCGCGACCACGGCCTTGCGGTCGTCCCGCCAGGTGACCGTCCCCGTCGCCTCCAGCCGCGCGGTGTCGCTGGGCGCGGCGTTCAGGAACCGCATTGTCAGATCGCTCGTCACCAGGGTCTGGCCGGGCTTCAGAATGCTCATCACCGCCGCCCCGCCGGCCATGTCGATCAGGGCCGCCGTCACGCCGCCATGGACCAGGCCGATGAAGTTGGCGTGACCCGGGTCGATGTCGAGCGCCACCCGCACGAAGCCTTCGCGCGCCTCTGACGGATGCGCGCCCAGGCGCTTCAGGAAGCCGCCGACCCCGTCGCCGGCCGCCATCCAGCGCCTCAGCAGGTCCAGCCCGTCGACGGTCGGGTCCAGTTTGAACCGGACGGGTTCGCTCACGCCGCCCCGCAGAGAGCCGGGCGCCTGGACGTCTTGCGTTCGAAGCGCTCGATTGCGGCGATGTACTCTCGCTCGAGCTGGCTGACGACGTCGGCGACCGGCTCCACGGCCTTGACCGACTCGACGCCCTGGCCGGCGGCCCAGATGTCGCGCCAGCGCTTGGTGTCGCCGCCGGAGGCATAGTCGCGCACGGCCGGCCCGCCCAGATTGTCCGGGTCCCGACCCGCAGCCCGCAGCGACGGCTTCAGCCAGGAGGCGGCTGTGCCGGTGACCGAGTCCGACACCACCAGATCGTCCGGCCCGGCGTCGATGACCATCTGTTTGTAGGCCGGCTGGGCCATGCTCTCGGTGGCCGCAAGGAAGCGGGTGCCCATGTAGACGAAGTCCGCCCCGGCCGCGACCGCCCCCGCGATCCCGGCCCCGTCGCCCACGCCGCCGCCGACCGCGATATAGCCGTCGAAGAACTCGCGCACCGCCGAGATGAAGGCGAAGGGCGACAGGTGCCCGGTGTGTCCGCCCGCGCCCGCACTCACACAGGCCAGGCCGTCGACCCCGGCAGCTGCAGCCTTCTTCGCCAGGGTCATGGAGATGACGTCGGCGAACACCAGCCCGCCGTAGGCCTTGACCGTCTCCATCACCGGCTTCGGCGACCCAAGGGCGGTGATCACGACGGGCGGCTTGTACTGGGCCACCAGGCGCAGATCTTCGGCCAGACGCGCATTGGTCGAATGCGTGATCAGGTTGGCGATCCAGGGCGCGTCGCCGGGCTTCAGGGCTCCGGTGATCCGGGCCATCCAGCCGTCAAGGTCCTCGACCGTGCGGCAGTTGGTGGTCGGGAAGGCCCCGCCGATCCCGGCCTTGCAGGCGGCGATGACCATCTCCGGCCCCGAGACCAGGAACATGGGCGCGGCGAAGACGGGCAGGCGGAGCGTGTCGAAGGGGGGGGTCATACGGTCTCGGTCTGGTTGAAGGCGGCGCGCAGGTCGCGTTTCAGCACCTTGCCCACCGGATTGCGGGGCAGGGCGTCCAGCGTTTCCAGCCGCTCGATCTGCTTGTAGACGGCGACCTGACGCTCGACGGTGAGGAAGCGATTGATCTCGTCCATCGTCGCCGTCTGGCCCGGCCGGAAGACGACGAAGGCCGCCAGACGCTCGCCGAGGTTCGGGTCGGGCGCCCCGACGACGGCGGCCTCGGCCACGGTCGGGTGGGCGACGAGGTGGTTCTCGATCTCCTCGGACGAGATGTTCATCCCGCCCCGGATGACGATGTCCTTCAGCCGCCCGACGAATTTCAGATACTGCAGCCGGTCGCCGGCCAGTTCGAACAGGTCGCCGGTGCGGAACCAGCCGTCCCTGTCGAAGGCCCGGGCGTTGATCTCCGGCGCGCGCCAGTAGCCCGAGAAGATGGTCGCGCCCTTGACCCGCAGCTCGCCGGGCTGGCCCGATTGTGTGATCTCCCGCTCCGTCTCCGGATCGACCAGCCGGGTGAAGATCCGGTCATGAAGCAGGCAGTTCCATTTGAACCCGTCGCCCAGGCGCGGAAACAGGGTGGCCCGCTCGGCCGGGTCCGGAATGTCCTTCAGGGCGCTGGGGAAGGAGGCGCCTTCGTTGGAGCCGAAATAGTTGACGATCTGCACGCCGTGCTTCTCGTGGAAGGTCCGCACCATCCATTCCGACAGGGGCGCCGAGCCCGAGCCGATGGACTTCAATCGTTTGAAATCGATGCCCTCCAGCAGCGCCTCGTTCTGCAGCAGCAGGTTCAGAACGGCGGGCGGGGCGACGGTGTAGTCGATCCTCTCCTCGCGGATCTGGCGCAGCAGGATCGGCAGGTCGAACGGCTGGTGCTGGATCAGCACGCCGCCCAGCAGCAGCCAGCCGACGAAGGCCGTCGAGATACCGGCCATATTGACCATCGGGAACGGGTTCAGAAGCCGCGCCCCAGGCTCCAGGTCTGCCGCGTCGATGACGCCGGCGCCCATGATGATCCATTCGTTATGGCTCCGCGGCACGCCCTTCGGCTGGGCCTCGGTGCCGGACGTCCAGCAGATGGTGAAGATGTCATCGGCGGTGATGCGGGCGTCCCTGGCCGCCTTCTGCGCCGCGCGGTGCTGTTTGCCCGTGACCCCGTCCATCAGGGGTTCGAGATCGAGCGCGCCGGCCGGGCAGGTCTCGCCCAGGACGAAAACGGTCTTCAGCGTCGGGCAGCGGGCCTTGAGCGCGACGATCATCTGGCCGTGCTGCTGCTTCCCGATCCGGTCGGCAGTGATCGCGGCGACGGCATCGGTCCGGTCGATGATGTAGGCCAGCTCGCTCTCGCGGTACTGGACCGGGGCCGGGCTGGCGATTACGCCGAGACGCAGACAGGCCAGATAGGCGATGCTGAGTTCGGCGATATTGGGCAGCTGGATGACCACGACCTCGTTCTTGGTGATCCCATGCGCGACCAGGACCGCCGCCAGCCGATCGACGGCATGGGCGGTCTCGCGCCAGGTCAGGCGGTCGGGCTGGCCGCCGACGACATCGGCCGCGTTCAACGGATCGACCAGAGCCTCGCTGTCAGGATGGGCGGCGACATGTTTCTGGAACAGGTCGTCCAGCGTCTGGTCGCCCCACCAGCCCTTCGACTTCATCTCCTTGATGCGGTCCTTCGGGATCACGATCATCGGGCAAGCTCCAGCGGTCGTTGCGTAGTTCGACATAGGGCGCGGACGTCGTCTCGCACCACCTTGCCAACAGGATTGCGGGGCAGGGCGTCCAGCAGGTGCAGCCGCTTGGGCGTGCGCACCGGGCCGATCCGGTCCCGGACGAAGTCGGTGATGGCGGCGGCGTCCGCATCGGGGGCTACAGAGACCGCCGCCTCCAGGCGCTCGCCCCAGACGTCGTCGGGCTCGGAAAAGGCGCACGCCTCGCGCACCATCGGATGCAGGTTCAGCGCCGCCTCGACCTCGCCCGGATAGACATTGTAGCCGCCGGTAATGATCAGGTCCTTGGACCGGCCGATCAGATGCAGCAGACCGTCGTCATCGATCCGGCCGATGTCTCCTGTCTTCAGCCAGCCCTCGTGGCGCGACGCCGCCGTCAGCTCGGGCGCGTCCAGATAGTGGGTCCGGGTCAGGTCGCCGCCGACCATGATCTCGCCCTCGCCCCGCTCGACCAGATCGCCATCGGCGGTCAGCAGCCGCACCGGTGTCCCGGCGAATAACCGGCCGACACTGGCGCGCTTGTCGGGATTAGCCATCTCCGCGGGCGACAGGCCGGTGATGGTCATGGGCGCCTCGGTCTGGCCGTACAGGGTGGAGACGACGGGGCCGAAACGGGCGATAGCCTTTGCGATCCGGTCCGGCGACATGGGCGCGGCGAAATAGGTCAGGTGGCGCAGGCGGGGGAAGTCGTCGGGCTGGAACTCGGCCTCGCCCATCAGCAAGGCGATCAGGGTCGGGGGCATGAAGACGGTGGTCACCCGCGTCTTGAGCTCGGTCAGTATCGCCGCGCGGTCGGGTTCGGCCAGCAGGATGTGCGCTCCACCCGCCGCCAGCACGGGCAGGACATAGTGGGATGACCCGTGGGTCAGGGGCGCGACGGCCAGGTTCACATCGCCGGCGGTGAAGCGGTAGAACTCGGCCAGCGAGCGCAACGCGGCCGCCCCGCTGACCTGACTCTGGACGACGCCCTTGGGCACGCCGGTGGAGCCGCCGGTGAACTTCAGGGCGAACGGCGCGCCGGGATCGTCCGCGATCGGAGGCGGCGTCGCGGCGCCCAGGCCATCCAGCCAGGTCTCCAGCGACAGGGGGTTGGCTGAGGCGCGGGCGGACTCGCTCGATGCGGCGTCGATCAGGGTCAGGGCCAGATTCGCACGCGCCTGGAAGTCGCTGTTCAAACGGGCGCCGTTGCGGGGATTGAGCGGCGTCCAGACCGCGCCGGCCCGCAGGATGGCCAGATAGGCGACGACGTGGCGCCAGCTGTTCCGCGCGCACAGTCCGACACGGTCGCCCGGTCCAACGCCGCGCGCCGCCAGGTCGCCGGCGGCCGCCTCGACCTGTGAGATCAATTCGCTGTGGGTCAGGGTCACATCGCCGTCGAACAGGGCGGGACGATCGGCCTTGGCGGCCCGGTTGTCATAGAGGGCGCGGATCGGGTGGGTCATGCCGCCCGCTCCAGAATGGTCACGACGGTCGCGGCTTCCTCGACGCCGAGGAAGCCGCCGCCGTTCTCGGCCGCGGCGATGCGCGCGCCCTCGACCTGCCGCGCCCCGGCCTCGCCGCGCAACTGGGTGGTCAACTCGAACAGCTGGGCGATCCCGGTCGCCCCGACCGGATGCCCCTTGGACACCAGACCGCCCGACGGATTGACCGGGGTCCGGCCGCCGAGGGCGAAGTCGCCTGCGCGAAGGCGGGCGCCGACTGTGCCCGGTTCTGCCAGACCCAGGTTCTCGATTTGCTGCACCTCGGCATAGGAGGTGGCGTCATGGACCTCAACGAGATCGACGGCGACCGGACCGATGCCGGCCTGTTCATAGGCCTTCGCCGCCGCGCGGCGGCCGATATGATTCTCGAAGTCGTTCGCCGCCCGGTCGCTGGCGCTGACGAGGACGCAGGCGCGCACGCGGACAGCCCGCCCCGGCCCGCACAGGCGCGCCAGACCGGCCGCCGAACAGACCACCGCCGCCGCCGCACCGTCGCTGACAGGGGCGCACATGGCGCGGGTGAAGGGGAAGACCACGGGCTTGTCGGCCAGGACCTGGTCGACCGTCATGGGCGTGCGGTACTGGGCGCGCTCGTTCAGGGCGCCGACGCTGTGGTTCTTGGACGCGATACGGGCGAAGTCTTCCTGGGTCGTGCCGTGGCGAGCCATATGGGCGCGGGCCTGGGCTGCATAGAAGTCCATGAACAGGCTGCGATCGGGTCCGGGGTCCTCGCCGCCCATCGACCGGATATAGGCGACGACCCCCTCGCGGTCGTGGATGTCCGTGCCGCCGGCGAAGGCCGCGGCAACGCGCTCGGGGCGGTCCGGCCAGACCATCTTCTCGACCCCGACGATCAGGGCGATATCGCCCGCGCCGGCCTTGATCCAGTGGATTGCCGAGAGCAGCGCCGTCGAGCCGGAGGCGCAGGCGTTCTCGACGTTCACCACCGGAATACCGGTCAGGCCCAGCGGCCGCAGGGCGATCTGGCCCCGCACCGTGTTCTGGCCCTCCAGCATCGGCTGGCGCGTATTGGAGAACCAGGCCGCCTCGATGTCGCCGACGGCTGCGCCCGCGTCGGCAAGGGCCGCCGTCACGGCCTCGGCGGTCAGGGATTTGACGCTGTCGTCCGGCCGCTTGCCGAAGCGGGTCATCGAAATCCCGGCGATGAAGACGTCGCCGCTCACGCCCCGGGCCGTCTTCGTTGGACTATGCGGAAGCGCGAGGCGACGAAGGCGAGATCCGCGAGGCAGGCGTTGCCTGCGGGGTTCAGCCCTGTGACGTGATAGTCGCTGTATGCGGCGGCGAAATTGATCCACATCGCGCCGGTCAGGTTGATCGACAGATTGGCGCCGGCGGCCTCATAAGCCGGCGTCGCCCTCTCGATGAAATCCTCGTCGGTCGCATAGAGGTAGGACGAGATCGAGCCCTTGGTGCGGGCCAGCCAGGTGGCCTCCATCACCGCCTCGTCGGCGTCCTTCCTTACCAGGAACAGGACCGGACCGAACCGTTCCTCCGCATACAGATCGACGTGTTGGCCGTCCTCCACGGCGATGACCAGCGGGGTCAGGGTGCGGGCGGCCGGGAACTGCGGATGGGCGTAGGGTGCGGGTTCGCGGAGCGTCCGCACCCCGGCCATGTCCGTGACAGCGGCGCGCGCCTCGGCCACGACCGTCAGGGACACCTCGCCCTGGATCGCGCCCATAATGCCGGCCGCCTGCGCGGGGTCGGAGGCGATGGCGTCGATCTGTTCGACGATGGCGGCGGACATGGGCTCGAACAGGTCGGGCGCGATGTAGATGACCTGCGGGCTGGTGCACATCTGGGCCGAGAACAGGCTGGACGAACGGGCGACGGCGCGGGCGACCGCGTTGAGATCGGCGACGCTCTCGATGACCACCGTGTTGACCCCGGCCGTCTCGGTGAACAGCTGCTTGCCGACGACGGTGCGTTCCAGATGGCCGCCGTAGCGGGGGCTGCCGGTGAAATCGATGATCTGCACCTGCGGGTCGTCGACCAGCGTCTGCGCGACAGGATCTGTGAGGGTGTCGACGGCGAGCATCACCAGGTTGGGATCGAAGCCGAACTCGGTCAGCACGGCGCGGCTGGTCTCGACCACGATGGCCATGGGCAGGATGGCGATGGGGTGCGGCTTGACGATGACCGGATTGCCGGTGGCCAGGCTGGCGAACATCGCCGGATAGGCGTTCCACGTCGGGAAGGAGGCGCAGCAGATCACCAGCCCCACGCCGCGCGGGACCAGCACATAGGTCTTCTCCAGGGTGACCTGTTCGCCGGCGAACGTGCGGCGCCAGGTCGCCGACGGAGTCACATCGCGCATCGCCTTGGCGGCATAGGCGAGGGCCTCGACGCCCCGGTCCAGCGCATTGGGGCCGGAGCCGCTGAACGCCTGGGTATAGCTCTGGCCGGCGACATGCATGACCGCGTGGGCCATCTCGAAATTTCGGTCGTAGAGACGCGCCGCGATCTCCAGGCACAGGGCGATGCGCAGTTCGAAATCGGCCTCGCGCCAGGCGCCCATGGCGCTGACGGCCGAAACGACCAGGGCCTCCGGATCGCTCTGCGGATAGCGGATGCCGAGCGGCTTCTGAGTAAAGGGCGAGACCTCCTCGCCGACCTCGCCGACGACGCCGGGCTGGCCCAGGTCGAAGGTCGTGCCCAGACGCGCCTCGAACGCCGCCTTGCCCGCGCCCGGCTTGTCGGGGCCGTGGATCTTCGTGGACGGACTGTCGCTGTAGGGGCTCCAGCTCTTGCGCGTCTCGACCGCGTCGATGGCGGACGCCAGCGTCGGCGCATGGCGCGCGATCAGCGCTATGCGACGGTCGTCCAGACTGGTCGCGGACCCGTCCATCAGCCCAGTCGCTCGACAATCATCGCCGAGCCGATGCCCTGGGCTCCGTGCGCCACGACGATGCCGTAGCGTCCTTCGCAGGCGTCGAGCGCATCCAGCAGCGACGACAGCAGGATGGCGCCGGTCGCCCCCATCGGGTGGCCCTTGGCCATGTGGCCGCCGCCGACATTGACCTTGTCCGGGTCGACCTTCCGCTCGCGCATGAACTTGACGATGGTGACGGCGAAGGCCTCCATGAACTCGATCCGGTCCATGTCGTCGAGGCTCAGGTTCGCCCTGGCCAGCGCCCGGTCCATGGCCGTGAACCCGGCGGTCAGGGACGCGGCCGGGTCGCCGCCTGCCTCGGCATAGGCGACGATCTTCGCGCGCGCCCCGGCCGCCTCGCCGGTGACGATGGCGAGGCCGGCGCCGTCGCACATCGGCGGGGCGTGGGCGACGGTGTGTCGGTGGTCGATGACCCTGCCTTCCAGAGCATCGGCATACTGTTCGCCCAGCGCGCCGAAGGCGGCGGGCATGGCGGCCAGGCTCTCGGCGGTGGTCGAGCCCCGGGCCGGTTCCTCCCTGTCGAGGCCGTTGAGCGGGATTCGGGATTTGACCAGGGGCGTGCCCTCGGCGGCGGCCGTCCTTTGCTGCGAGGTGAGGGCCGCGGCGTCCATCTCCTCGCGGCTGACGCCGAGGTCCTCCGCCAATCTGTCTGCGGCGACGACGACGGGGATGTAGCGGGTGCGTGGCGGGAAGCTGGCGTCCTCGTAGTAGTCGGCCTTGTCACCCATGAAAGGCACGCGCGACATCATCTCGACCCCGCCGGCCAGAGCGGTTTTCGCCCCGCCCGCCTCGACCATCTGCGCCGCCTGCCCGATCGCGGTCAGACCCGAGACGCAGTAGTTGTTGATCGAATAGGCATAGGCCTCGTCCGGCAGCCCGGCGTACATCTTGGACACGAGGGCGACGTTCGCCCCCTGCGCCCCGACCTGGCCGACGGCTCCCAGAATCAGGGCGTCGACCTTCCGCGCCGCGCCGCCGTTGCGGGCGTCCAGGGCGTCGATCAAACCGCCGACCAGCTCATGCGGCTTCATCGAGGCCAGGCCTCCGTCGGGGCGGGCCCTGGCGCGCGGCGTGCGCACGGCGTCCAGAATGTATGCGGTCACAAGCTACTCCCCGAGGTTCGGATCAGGCCGCGATCTGGTCGCCGGGCGCCCAGGTTCCGTGGAATCCGGCCGGCACGCGGACGGGCAGGGGGATGCGTGCGATCGGGCCCTTGTCGAAGTCCTGGGCGTTCAGGACCTGTACCTCGGAGGTTCCGTCCGGCGCCGTGGCGAAGACCACAACATAGCCGTCGTCTTCGGAGGTCGATCCGACGCGGGGTGCGAACACGGGCTCGGACCCGCCGATGCCGCCGCCGAACTTGTATTCCTGCGCCTGACCGGTGCCGAGATCGTATTTCAGCAGACCATCGAACCGCTGCAGTTCCTCCGGCGCCATCGACACATGGTAGGACCATTTCGCCCTGGCGCCGGTGTGGTCGAGATTGATGACCGGGAATTCGCCGATGCGGTCGTCGAGCTGGCGTTTCTTCACCTCGCCCGTGACCATGTTCATCCGCCACTCGACCGGCACGGCGTTCAGCGCCAGAACGTTGACCATCGAGGCGTAGGGGCCATAGGCCGGGTTCGGCGGGAAGCCGTTCGGCTGCATCATGCAGGCGGTCATGACGACCTCGTCGCCGTCCTCCCAGGCGTTGACGACATGATAGATGTAGCAGGTCTCGGTCTCGAACCATCTGATCTGGTCGCCCGTGCCGTATTTGGGCGCGACGCCGAACCGCGCCGGCTGATCGGCCACCTTGATCTGCCACATGTGGTTGCGCAGGCCGCCCTCGGTGAAGACCACCGGCAGGTCGTGCAGGATGACGTAGTTCTCGGTCAGCCCCATATCGTGCGGCAGGCGCGGACCGGGCAGGTCGACGCGCTGGAAGTTGGTCAGGACATTGTCCTTCGACACGACGCCCCAGGTCATCCACGGCTCTGTCAGGGAGTAGTCGAAGAAGCAGAACTCCCCGGTCCTCGGATCGACCTTTCCGTGGGCCGAGACGTGGCGTGACAGGCCGCCGCCAAAGTCCTCGTTGCCGAGCGTCTCAAGAGTGCGCGCATCGACCCGCACCGGTTTGCCGGAGATGTACCACAGGGCCATCAGCGAGCCGTTGTGGAAGACAAGGTCTGTGTTGGCCGTGTCCTTGTAGACGAGCTCGCCCCGCATCGAATCCGGCCGCGACTTCGACGACGGCATCAGGACGCCGCCGGCGCCGATCGCCTTGCCGGCCTTCTCGGCGCGATAGTCGTCGGTGCCGATATAGCGGTTGCGGTACTCCGCCTTGCCGTTCTCGAAATAGACGGCGTGGATCATGCCGTCGCCGTCGAACCAGTGGTGCATCCCCTCGGGAGCCTCATGTGGATTCGGGCCATTGCGGACGAAGGACCCGTGCAGATCCTTCGGTATCTCGCCGATGACCGGCAGTTCCAGCGCCGTCGTCTCGGCCGCGACGGGCTCGTACAGGCCCTGCAGATAGGGATTCAGGGTGTTAAGGCCGGTCAATTCGCCCGTCGAGATCCTGCGGGCTACGGCGGCGTCGTCGGCCATGGCTCAAGCTCCATCCATCCAGAAAGGCAAGTTACGCGCAGCGGTATCTTAACGCAAGTCAGGTTTCACGCCCTGGGAGGCCTGGCGGCCAGGAACTCCTCGAAAGCGGTGTTACCGTCATAAGGACGCGACCAGGTCTCGCCAGACATCATCGCCTCGCGGCCCGCGTTGAACCGCTCCAGCGGCATATCCGGATCCCGTCCGAAATCTACCCCCGGCCCCTCGATCCGCCAGGCGGGCCGTACCTTGCCGGCCCCGGCGACCAGGGTCTCGCCGTTCAGTTGACAACCTGCGCTGACCAGCCAGCTGACCACGGGCGCGACCAGTTCGGCGGGCATGGCTGCGGCGGTGGCGTCGTCGACGTATTTCTCGGTCATTGCGGTCAGCGCGTAGGGGGCGACGGCGTTGGCGTGGACGCCCTTGGACGCGCCCTCCAGGGCGATGACCCGCATCAGGCCGATCACTGCTGCCTTCGACGCCGAATAGGCCGCCATGCCGTGCACCCCGTGCAGACCGGCCGCCGAGGTGGTCATCACCATTCGGCCCGCCCCTTGTTCGCGCATGTGCCGATAGATCGGCAGGGTCGCCGTCAGGGTTCCGAAGAAGTTGATGTCGAAGACGCCCCGCACCTGTTCGACGCTCTGTTTATGCAGGCTCATCGCCTCGGGCACCCCGGCGTTGTTGATCAGCCCATCGATGCGACCGAACCCGTCCAGCGCCGCCGCAAGGAGCCGGTCTCCGGCTCCGTCCTGCTCGACGGCCAGGGCGCAGGCCACGGCCTTGCCGCCCTCCGCGCGGATTCGGGCGGCTACCGCATCGGCTGAGGCCGGCTGGCCCTGAGCCCTGGGTCGGGTGTTGACCACCACACTCGCGCCCCGCGCTGCCAGATCCAGCGCATAGGCCAGACCCAGGCCGCGCCCTGCCCCCGTGACGATGACAACACGGTTCTCCAGCGATCGGTCGGCCATGAACTCTCCTCGCTCAACACTTGCGTAAAAGGACTTGCAAATCTGGTCTGTTGGCGCAAGCCTCTCGGCAGAGCTTCCGGCAACAGGGGGCCAATCATGGGAACGGGACCGCCAACATGAAGACCATCATCGGGAAGACCGCGTCCGCCGCCGTGCTGATTCTGGCCGCCGGCCTGGCTACGCCGACTTTCGCCCAAAGTACTGGAACGCCCGCGCCGCAGGACGAGGCCGCCTCGCTGGACGACATCATCGTCACCGCCCAGCGTCGCGCACAGTCGCTGCAGGACGTGCCGATCGCCATTACCGCCTTCGACGCCGAGACGTTGGAGCGCACGGCGGCCCAGGGCATCCAGGATGTGGCGTCCAAGGCGCCGGGCGTGACCTTGACCCAGTTCAATATCGGCGAGCCCCAGCTCTACATCCGCGGGGTGGGCACCACGAGCGACTCGGCCGCCAGCGACCCCTCCATCGGGGTCTCCATTGACGAAGTCTCGATCGGTCGAGCTGGAGCCAGTTCCCTGGCCTTCCTCGACATCGAGCGGGTCGAGATCCTGCGCGGGCCCCAGGGCACCCTGTACGGCCGCAACGCCTCGGGCGGCGCGCTGAACGTCTATACCCGCAAGCCCCAGCTTGAAGACACGACGATGGCGCTGCTGCGCTATGGCAGCTTCAACGAATGGGGCGGCGAGGCGGTGATCAACCGCATGATGGGCGAGGCTTCGGCCGCCCGCCTGGCCGTCCGCGTCAACTCCAACGACGGCTATGCCGAGAACGTGCCCTCAGAGCGAGGGCTGGAGGGCGGCAACCAGTTCGGCGCGCGAGTCTCGCTGATGACCGAGGCCGGTCCCTGGACGCTGACCGGATCGGTCGATGTTTCTCGCGACCGGATGGACGGTCACGCCCGTATTCCGGTCACGACGTCGAGCACGGCTCCGGCCTTTGTCGCCCTCATCAACGGCCTTCGCACCGGGCTGGATGTTCGCCAGAGCTATTCCTCGCCCGACAACTATCAGGACCGCGACAACTGGGGCGCCACGGTGCGGGCCGAGTATGCCGCCGAGGCGTTCGACGTCGTCTCCCTGACCTCCTATCGCAACAACGAATACAGCTGGCGCGATAACCTCGGCGGGCTGCCGTTCCCGAACTTCCCGCTGATGGTTGATGACCGGGCCACGGAGGACGCCAGCCAGTTCAGCCAGGAGTTCCGCCTGGTTTCCAAGCCGGACTCGGCAGTCAGTTGGGTCGCCGGTGTCTACTACTTCAGCGAGGACGTGGACCGCTCGGAGCGCTTCATCGTCCAGGCCGCGCTGCCGATCGCGCCGCCGTCGTTCGGCGGTGACACCACATTCAACCAGACGGCCGCGAACTCGAGCTACGCCGCCTTCGGTCAGGCGACCATTCCGTTCGCCAATATCTGGGAACTGACGCTTGGCGCCCGCTGGACCCATGACGAGCGCGAGATCCATCAGGTCGCGCTGGACAATGACCTGGGTCTCAACCCGCCCGTCGGCATCCCCCTGGGGCCGACCGGGTCCCCCTACAACGTCCGCGCCGACGCCAGCTTCGAGGAGCCGACCTGGAAGATCGCCCTGGCGGTTGAGCCGTTCGACAACGTGCGCCTCTATGCTTCCTATGACCGGGGCTACAAGGCCGGGTCCTTCCCGTCAGGCGCCCAGACGGGCGTCCAGGCCGGCACGCCGCTGCGCTCGGAACTGCTCGACAACTACGAGCTCGGAATCAAGTCGACTGTAATGGACGGCCGGCTGCGCTTCAACGCCGCCGCCTTCAAGCTCGAGTACGACGATCTGCAGGTCTATGAGCTGCTGGGTCTGAACCTGGTCACGTCCAACGCCCAGGCCGAGGTCAATGGCTATGAGATCGAGAGCGCCTTCGCGGTCACGAACAACCTGACGATCGGCGGTTCCTACACCTCGCTCGACGCCCAATACACGTCCAACGCCGTCTCTGGCGCTTCGATCCTCCGCTACAACGGCCTGATCCTGCCGCGTTCGCCGGAGAGCCAGTACACCCTGTACGCCGACGGCGAGTGGGATATGTGGGGCGGCGAGCTGGCTGCCCGCATCGACTATCAATGGACGGACGACTTCTTCTTCGACCCGTCTAACAATCCTGAGGTCCGCTCGCCGGCCCACAGCCTGGTCGGAGCCTATGCGTCATGGGAGGCCGCGAACGGGGTGAAGATCGCCGTCTACGGCAAAAACCTGGGCGACGAGGAATACCAGCAGCACATCATCAAGAACGTCGGGGTGGGCTTCAGCGTCTTCGGCCCGCCACGCTCCTACGGCATCGCGATCAGCCGTAGTTTCTGATCGGACTCAGGCGGCGCTGGTCTCGACCGGCGCCGCCGCCTCGACCTCCCAGCGAATGTTGCGCGGGTCAATCTTCCGCCCGGTCGCGATGTCGCAGACCACTGCCGAGATCGGGTCGCCCGTCCCGGTTTCGATCAGCCGCAGCGGCGAGCCGTCCGGGCACAGCCATCGTTCCGACCAACCGTGCATGGCCATGATCATCGGATAGAGGTCGCGGCCTGCCTCGGTCAGCCGGTATTCGAACCGCGGCGGCGCCTGCTGATAGAGGCGCTTCTCCAGCACCCCCTGCAACACCATGGTCTTCAGCCGGTCGGCGAGGATGTTGGTCGCCACGCCCAGCGCTTCGTGGATTTCGTCGAACCGGCGCAGGCGGAAGAAGGCGGCGGCCAGGACGGCCCAGCTCCAGTAGTCGCCCATGATGTCGGTCGAGCGATCGATGATTGCCCTGTCGGTCTCAATCGGCTGGGTACGACGCCGCCGCGAGGTCGGCGGGGCGATGGGGACCAGGCCCTCGCCTGCCTCCCAGCGGACGTGATGCGGCTCGATCGGTCGACCGCCCTCATGGTCGAAGACCGCAGGCGTGACCCGCGCGCCCGTCTCCCGGTCGAAGAAGGCCATGGCGTAGCGTTCCTGCAGCGGCGAACGCGCCCATTTCCGCTCCCACTGACCCTGCATGACCGCGACCCCGAACATGTCCAGCCCCATCTCGGTCAGCCGGTATTCCATCCGCGTCGCCGACCCCCGGGCCTCGCGCTGTTCCAGCAGGCCCGCGGCCGTGAGCCGGTTCAGCCGGTCGGTCAGGACGCTGCGCGGCATGCCCAGCCGATCGCGCCAGTGCGAGAAGCGCCGCGCGCCATAGAAGGCCTCGCGCAGGATCAACTGGGTCCAGGCGTCGCCGGTCACGGCGAAGGCGCGGGCCACGGGATTGCCCATGATCAGGTTGCGGGTGGAGGGAGGCGTCACGCGGACTGGTCTTTGTCTTCGACCCGATCTGCGCTGGGCCGAGTCGATCCTAGCACCAGATCGCGCCACCCGTCGCCCGTCGATAAATCCTGATTTGCAAGTGACTTCGCCGGGCTTAGGATCGCCCCATGACCGACACGCTTTCCGCCATCGACCTGACCGCCGCGCCCTGTCGTCCGGTGCGGTTTGGAGAGGTGGGGGTGGAGATCGAGCGTCGTCCCGACGGGGTGGTCATCGTCTCTGGCAGGGCGCCGCTGAAACCCTACGACCCCAACCTGGCCGCCACCTTCCGGCGTCATGCCGATGCGACGCCGGACAGGCTGTGGCTGGCGAAGCGAGAGGGTCCGGAGCGGGACTGGACCCGACTGACCTACGGCGAGGGTTGGTCGCGCGTGGCTTCGGTCGCCGCCTGGCTGATGGATCGCGGGGTGACCGCCGACCGGCCGATCCTGGTCCTGTCGGAGAATTCGCTGAACCACGCGGTCCTGATCTTCGCCGGAATGGTGGCGGGCGTCCCGGTCACCTCGGTCAGCGTCAACTATTCGCTGCTGTCGACCGACTTCGAGCGGCTGCGCCACGTCGTCGACCTGATCCGGCCAGGCCTGGTCGATGCGGAACAGGCCGGGCTCTTCGCCGCAGCCATCGCCGCCGTCCCACCCGATGACGCGATCATTGTCACCGCCGCGCCGGGGATTCCGGGCGCCGTCGACTGGAGCGAGGCTGTCGGCTTCCCGGCGCCGGACCTGTCCGCTCACATCGCCGCCCTCGATCCGACGAAACCGGCCCGCTACCTGCTCACCTCAGGTTCGACCGGGCGGCCCAAGGCGGTGATCCACACCATGGCCATGGCGACGGGCAACACCCATCCGGGCTTCCAGGCCATGGGCGACGCCTTCGCATGGGACCGTCAGGCGCTGGACTGGCTGCCCTGGAGCCACATCGCCGGCTCGTCGCTGATGACCAATATCACCTGCCTCGGCGCCGCCCTCTACATCGACGACGGGCGACCGATGCCCGGCAAGTTCGACGAGACGATCCGGAATCTGAAGGAGATTCCGCTTCGCTATTACGGGACCATGCCGAACGGCTATGCGATGCTGGCCGATGCGTTGGAGGCCGATGGGGACTTCGCTCGCCGCTTCTTCATCGAGCTGCGCGCCATGCTGTTCGGCGGCGCAGGCCTGCCCCAGGCGCTGCATGACCGGCTGCAACGAATCGCGGTGCGCGCGACGGGACGGCGGTTCGTCTTCGTCTCCGGCTACGGCTCGACCGAGACCGGTTCGGCGATCAGCTACACATGGTGGGAGGACACCCGCGTCGGCATCGGCCTGCCTGTCTCGGGCGCGGGGTTCAAGCTGGCGCCCTGCGACGGCGTCTATGAGGTGCGGGTCAAGGCGCCGTCCGTCACGCCCGGCTATTTCTCCGACCCGGACCAGACCGCTGCGGCCTTCGACGAGGAGGGGTTCCTGCGTATGGAGGACCTCGCCGACTTCCACGACCGTGACCGGCCGGAGGGCGGCCTGTATTTCGCCGGCCGCCGCGCCGAACAGTTCAAGCTTATGAACGGCACCTTCGTCATCGCCGGTCGCCTGAGGGAGTCCCTGCTCGGCCGGCTCGCCGGCGTGGTGCGCGAGGTCGTCATCTGCGGTGATGGCGAGGCCGATGTCGCTGTCCTTGCCTGGGCCGATCCGGAGGGTGTCCGTCGCCTGACCGGCGGGGCGAACACGGATCATCCGGCCGTCGTCTCCGCCGTCGCCCAAGCGCTTGCGTCTCACAACCGCGACAACCCCGGCCAGTCCAGCCGTATCGGTCGTCTGCTGTTCCTCGCCGATCCGCCCGACCCGGAGGCGCACGAAGTCTCGGACAAGGGCTCGATCAACCGGCGGATGGTGCTGAACCGTCGGGCGGACGACGTGGCGCAGCTGTTCGCGGGTGGAGGGATCGGGCCGGCCTGATCTGTTCCTTCTCCCGCAAGGGGAGAAGGAAGACTAACCCAGCTCCGGTCCGCCCGTCGGGTCCCTCGGATCCAGCGGCAGACCCGCCGCCTGTCTCGCCTTCAGCACCCGCAGCCAGCCGTGCATGGCCTCGCAGTCCAGACCGTGCATCATCAGCCGGAACCCCGCCTGCAGCGTCGACAACGTCACCAGCGGGTGGCCGTTCTTGACGAAATGCATGTGGTAGTCGGTCCCGAGAATCCGGCCGATATAGATGCCGACGATCTCGTCCAGCTGCAGCGAATGGCTGGCCCGCATGAAGTCGGCGCGGGGCAGCATCAGGGCATAGAGCGGAGTGTAGAACTCAACCGCCGTCTGGATGTCGATCCGGTTCAGGAACCCGGTCGGGAAGGTCTCGAACGCCGGTTCGATGTCCGACAGCATGGAGAAATCGACCCGCTCCGGTGGCGTGATCTCCTTGCCGGCGGCCCGCAGCGCCATGTTCAGCTCGATGATGAAGTTGAAGATGTTCAGGTCGTGCTGGAGGAAGACGTTGTCCTCGAGGTCCTTCAGCGTCAGCGGCTTCAGCGGGACGGTCTTGACCAGGGCCGGGTCGATGCCGGCATTGGCCTTCATAAAGGCCAGCAACTCCGTCCCGACGTGGAAATGCCGCAGGATCAATGTGTTGCACTCGGGGCTGCCGAAAATCCGCAGGCCCTGGTGGATGGATTTGTGCAGCAGGCCGTTCAGGTTCGGATACCTCGGGGAGATCGCCCGCAACACCTTCACGAGGCCGAAGAACAGGAAGACCAGCGGCCGCGATACGGGGAACAGCCACCGCCGCGACCACGACCGTGCGCCCAGAAGCAGCGCCCGCTTGGCCTGCGGATCGATCGGCAGGGAATGGTCGAGATACAGCGCCAGCCACGGGTCCGGATCGTTGGCGTCATAGCGGCGCGCGTCGAAGGGATCGGTCTTCCACTCGGCCGTGTCGCCGCCGTCGGACAGGCTCACGCGGGGATCTCCTCGATCTGCAGCGCATACAGGCGGGCGGTCACTTTCGCCGTCATCACGATGCGTTCGGCCACGGCGGCGTCGGGCAGGACCATGCGCAACATCGCCTCGAACTCGCGCATGTGCTCGGCGTCGTTCTCGCCGTGATAGAGCAGGAACCGCACCGCCTCGTCGGGCAGGTTCAGCCGTTCCTTGACCAGCCGGCCCCAGGGCGCTGCCTTGATCGAGCCCAGCCCCTCGATGATGAACATGGCGCCCAGCAGGCCGAACGGATCTGGCTTCGACGCCTCATGGAACATCCAGGCCGAGATGGCTTCGGAGCCGACGTTCTTGGGGGCCGAGCGGATCACTTCGACCTCGCCGCCGGAACAGACGAAGTCGGCCTCCAGCAGGCGGAAGTCGCGATGCTCGGTCACAGCGTGGCGCATCAGGGACGAGCGCAGTTCCAGATGCGCCTCGCCGACGTTCGAGGCGGCGCGCGACATCCACAGCGCCCCGTCCTTCACCTGCTGGCGCAGGTTGATCAGGAACAGCTGATAGTCGGCCAGCTCGAACCGGCCGCGCGTCAGCTTGCGGATCAGGGGCGTCGCCTCCAGCCGCTGTTCGAAGTCGGCGAAGACCACCGCCAGCTTCCGCAGGGTGTCGGCGACCTGGTCGTCCACGCGCGTTCCGTCCGCCATCACACCACCTCGCACATCATGAAACCGATCATGGCCCGTCCGCTCTCGGGCACGATCAGCAGGACCTTCTCGCCCCGTTTCGCCCGCCCCGACTTCATGAAATCATCCAGCATGACCCAGATCGAGGCCGCGCCGATGTTGCCCACGGTCGGCAGGTTCGAAAACCACTTTTCCTCGGGGATCATGGCGGCAGTGCTCTTCAGGACCGAGACGATCTCCTCCCGCAGCGACCGGGCCGAATAGTGACACAGCAGGTGGTCGACCTCGTCCGGCACGATCCGCCCCTGATCGACCTTCTCCAGCCAGACTCCGATCCAGGCGCGGATGACGATCTTCAGCAGTTCGAAATCCTGTACCAGGGCGATCGACCCCGACGCATGGGCCGCGACCGGCCCCGCATGGCTCCACGCTGACTTCATGTCGGCCCGGTCGGCGAAGGTGGACCCCGCCCACATGCAGGGATCGAACCGTCCGGCCAGGGAGGTCAGGTCGATCCAGTCGATCTTCAGCGACAGGCCGTCCGGTCTGGGTTTCGGCTCCATCACCACCGCGCCGGCCCCATCCGACAGGGTGAACCGCAGGAAGTCCGCCTCGACCCGCGCCCGGCCCTTGGCGTCCAGCAGCGATGTGCCCTCATAGAACTCCGGCCGGAACCAGCGGGACGAGAACTCGCCTGCCGCCGCCGCCGCGACCTCGGCTTCTCCGGCCCGGACCTGCAGCCACGCCCCCTTGGCCGCCATCAGGGCGGAGGCGCAGACGGACTGATAGCTGGCGATTTCGATGGGGCCAGCCCCCAGTTCCGCATGCACCGCGCTGGCGTGGCCGGGGACGATGTAGTCGCCCTGGGTCGTGGCCGTGGCGAGGAGGCTCAGCTGGCCGATCGACAGCCCCGCGTCCTCCAGCGCCATCCTCGTCGCTTGCGCCGTCATCGAGGCGTTGGAGTGCAGCGGGCGGCCCTCGGGCGTCAGGGCATAATGGCGCGTCTCGACCCCGTTCCAGCGCAGGGCCCGCCGACCGACGGCGGAACTGCGCCCTCCGATGCGGCCGATGAAGTCCTCCATCGCCTCGACGCCGATAGGTTCGCCGGGCAAGAACGCGCCGGTTCCCGTGATGTAGACGTCGCGAAGCAGACCCGGAGACATGGTTCCCAATGCGCACGATTGCGCATCCGGCCGCAAGCCGACGACCCCTGACGGAACGCAGGTTGGGTCCGGACGCTGTTCTATAAACCCCCAAGGGAGACGAACATGCTGAAGGACAAGGACTCCGCCGCCATCGTCGGCGTGAAGGATCTGGACCGCGCCAAGGCCTTCTACGGCGAGACGCTCGGCCTGAAACTCGATCCGAAATCCGGCGACGACGTCGCCATGTACAAGACCGGCGGGACGGTGATCTGCGTCTACGTCTCTGAGTTTGCCGGGACCAACAAGGCCAACGCCGTCGTCTGGGGCGTCGGCGACGAGATCGAGAGCATCGTCGCCGCCCTGGCCGGCAAGGGCGTGACCTTCGAGCATTATGACATGGAGGGCGCGACCTACGAGAACGGCGTCCACCAAATGGGCGACTTCCGAATGGTCTGGTTCAAGGATCCGGACGGCAACATTCTGCACCTGAACTCGGGCGACTAGATCCTCCCCAGATGGGGGAGGGGGACCGCGAAGCGGTGGAGTGGGCCAACGGCACACGCCGGCGTTCGCGGATGCCCCCCTCCGTCTCTGCGCTGCGCTTCGAGCCACCTCCCCCGATGGGGGAGGATTGCGGCTACCCCTCGATCGAGACCACTGCGCCCTGTTCGACCGGACGGCGCGAGGTCCGACCGCGCGCCAGCCGGCGCTTGATCCAGGTCTGCATCGGGTCGTCGATCACGGCGTGGAAGGCGAAGGCGAAGCCGACGGCGGCCAGGACGCCTGCACCCCAGATGGCCCACTGGACTTCAGTGGACAGGGCGTGTTTCGCGATCAGGACGTTGGCGACGCCGAACCAGGCGATCCGCACCACTTCGTTGGTGATGAACATGGAGAAGGAGACGACGCTGGCCCGCTCGATCAGCTTCGAGGGTCGCAGCACCGGGATCGCGCCCGCCGCCAGGATGATCAGTGAGATGAAGGTCAACGAGATCAAGGCGTTCTTGCCGTAGAACTGCACGATCGCCAGCCCCACCGCCGCTGCGACACCGACGATCCGGGCCAGGCGCGGCGCCACGAACACCTTCTCCGAAAACACCGCCAGCCCCATGCCGAGAATGAACAGCGGCAGGGCCCGCAGGAAACCGAACTTCAACGGCATCTGATAGACGGGATAGCCGAGGAGGGCGTGGCAGGCCTCGTTGGCGACGAGATACAGCAGGATGACGCCCGCCAGCGCGCCCCACGGCCCGACGCTCTTCAGTGTCCGCAGGATATAGGGAAACAGGACATAGCAGCCGACGAGGGCCGAGACCGACCAGCTCGGTGCGTTCCAGCCCAGGCCGCCGTGAATGCCGAACGCCTGCGTCAGGGTCAGCTGCGCCGGCAACTGGTCCCAGGCGAACCATTCCGGATTGCGCGGCGACATGCCGAAGGCGGCGCTCAGCAACACCAGCGCCACCAGGGCCAGACCCATCATCAGATGCGCCGGATAGACCCTGAGGAACCGCTTGATGAAGAAGTCGCCCGGCGACATCGCGCCGCGTCCCACGGCGCGGCCATAGACGCGCATGAGCACATAGCCGCTGTCGATCAGGAAGAAGTTGGTCAGCAGAAAGCCGCCGCGCTCGAACACCGGATGCAGGCTTTCCGCCAGCGGAACCGGGCCCGCCGCCTGGAAGTGATGCAGGATGATCATCGAGGCCACAATGAAACGCAGGGCGTCGAGCCACCCGCCGCGCGCGATGGGCGGTGTCTCGTTTCGGGTCGAAATCGCGGTCCAGGCCATGGGAAATCTCTCTTCCGAGGCGAAATCCGCAAGGACCGGGCCGCTTTGCCCTCAGCGAACATCGGTCTAGTCTGGCGCCTTCAGGGGGCTGGATGACCGACGAAGATCCGCGCGAGGGACGCATCCGGCTGGGCCGGCGTCGCGACAAGGCGACAGAAAGCCTCGACGCCATCGAGATGGCCGAGAACGTCATGGAGGCGACCGAGGAGACGATGGGTCCGCCGGACCCGGCCGTGCTTCTGGTCGAGGAACAGCGCCGCCTGATCAAGGCCCAGGTCTCCAACGAGCGGATGGGATTCGTCCTGCGCGTCATGACCGCCCTGGTCGGGGTCGCCTTCGTCGCGGGCCTGGCCATGATGGTCTGGACCGCCGCCAACTCGCGCGCGGTTGTCGTGGATCCGTTCGACAGCCCCTATGGCCTCACCCGCAGGGGGCACACGGGCCAGGTCATCGCCCGCGGCGTCGCCGACGTGGTCACGACCATCGGCACGGACGCTCGAAACTCCGCCGAGAACCGCGCCGTGGCCCTGAACTGGACCCGCGACGTCGCCGTCGTCGTGCCTTCGACCGGAGTCTCGCTCGGCGAGATCGACAAATTGCTGCGCGGCTGGTTCGGCAAGGAGACCCACATCGGCGGCGCCGTGACTGTCAGCCAGGACGGCGGGGTCTCCCTGACCATCCGCGCCGACGGCGTGCGCGGCCGCACCTTCACGGGCCCGGAAGCGGAGATGCCGCGCCTGATCACCGAGGCGGCGGAATACATCTACGGCCGGTTCGAACCCCAGCTGTTCGCCAGCTACCTGCTGGAGACCCGGCGCTACGAGGATGCCGAGCGGTTCATCCCCGTCGCCTATGCGGCCCATCCGACGTCCCGGGCCGCGCTGGCCTATGACTGGGGCATCCTGCTGGCGACCCTCGGCCGCCCGGCGGAAGCGGCCGACAAGCTCCGGCTCTCGCTCAACATCGAGCCTGGCGACCCGGATGTCTGGGAGATGCTCGTCACCACCCTGTTCGACGCGGAGGGCGAGGAAGCCGCCGCCCGCGCGGCGCGCCAGATGGCGGCGCAATCGACCCCCGACGGCGAGCCGATGTCGAGCGCCAATGGCCTTTTGCTGACCCAGGACTGGACCGGCGCCATCGAGCGCGCCGAGGCCGACATCGACAGGACCGGCGGGGAGGGCGCCCTAGGCGGTCAGGAGATCAGCCTCGCCGATTCCGAAGGCCGCCGTCATGACTACGCCGGCGCATTCCGCCATCTCGCCGGCGCGGCTCCCGACGCTCCCCTGACCCTCGCGGCCCGGCGCATGATCGAGACTTACCGCGCTCTCGGCTCAGGCGACCGCGCCGGTGCTCTCACCGCCGCCGAGGCGCTGGATGCGATCTGGCAGTCCGATGAGGATGTCGCCTTCACCCTCTACGAGGCGCCCTGTTTCCTTGGTCTCGCCGAGGGGCTGTCCGGACGGTATGCCCAGGCCGAGGCCGCCTTCGTGCGCGGCGACCGCTACGTGTCCTGCGCCGCCTTCCGCGCCGATGTGATGGAGGCGCGCGGCCTGCACGCCGAGGCCGACCGCCAGTATGGCGTCGCCATCCGCCTCGCTCCGTCATTGCCGTTCGCCTATCAGCGCCGCGCCCTGACCCTGCTGGCGCGCGGCGACACGGCCCGCGCCGTCACCCGCTTCCGCGACGCCCACCAGCGCGGCCCCCGCTGGGCTGATCCGCTGAAGGGCTGGGGCGACGCCCTCGCCGCCCGGGGACGCTGGGCCGAGGCGGCGGAGAAATACGCCCGGGCCGAACCATTCGCCCCCGAATGGCGGGAGCTGCATTTGGCTCACGCTGTGGCGCTGGACCGGCTGGGGCGACGGCAGGACGCCGAAGCGCAGCGCGAGAAGGCGGCGGACTAGAACCAGGCCTTGAGCCCGAAGACCTCGCGGGCCTCGTCCGCCTCGCCCTGGGGCTTGGACATGGTCGGCGCTGTCTCCGAGCGCGCGACTCCATTCGACGCCGAGATCGCCGTCGTTCGACAGAAAGGCGGCGGCGCTCACGGGTGGCGCAGGCGGGAATAGACCCGTCAAAGACAGGGGTTCCGTCGTCACGCTAACCCCCCGTTAACCACGCTCCCGGCATTTTCTGCCCAGTAGTTACCAGGGTTGGACAATGAGCGGCGCGGAAGTTCTGGATGTGGGCCGCGACGCCCTGTGGCTGACGATCCAGCTGTGTGCGCCCGTGCTGCTCGTCGGTCTGGTCGTAGGCGTCGGCATCGGTCTGTTCCAGGCCCTGACCCAGATCCAGGAACAGACCCTGGTCTACGCCCCCAAGATCATCGCCATCTTTATCTCCCTGCTGCTGTTCCTGCCGTTGATGGGAGGCCTTCTCGGCGCCTTCATGCGGACCATCGCGGCGCGCATCTCGGGCATGTAGCGGGGCTGAATGGAGCCCTACGCCACCGCCGATCAGGTCTGGGCCGGCGGGCTGATCTTCGCCCGCATCGGCGCGATCATCCTGACCCTGCCGGGCATCGGCGAGACCTACGTCCCGCCGCGCATCCGCCTGTCCCTGGCCCTCGTCATCTCGCTTTGCCTGTGGCCGGTCATCGGCGGGTCCCTTCCGGCTCTGCCCGACAGCCTCGGCGCCACGGTCGGCTGGGTCATCCGTGAGGTGATCACCGGCCTGATGATCGGCTCCATCCTGCGGATCTTCACCAGCGCCCTGTCGACCGCCGGCGAGATCGTCTCGCTGCAGACCACGCTCAGCTTCGCCCAGACCGCCAACCCGCTCATGGGCGGCCAGAACACCACCATCGCCGCCTTCCTGATGCTGTTCGGCACGGTCCTGGTCTTCGCCACCAACACCCATCACCTGTTCATCGCCGGGCTGGTGGGGTCCTACGAGCTGATCGCCCCGGCTCGTCCCCTGATCGCCGCCGACTTCGCCGAGCTGGCCATCCGCACGGTGGGCGACAGCTTCATGCTGGGCGTCCAGCTGTCGGCGCCTGTGATCGTCTTCGCCCTCATCTTCAACCTCGCGGCGGGTCTGGTCGGGCGGGTGATGCCGGCGTTCCAGATCTTCTTCGCCGCCGCCCCGCTCAGCATCATCCTGGGCCTGTCGATCTTCGCCCTGTCGCTCGGCGCGCTGGGAACGGTCTTCATCGACCGCTACCGCAACCTGGCCAACCTGTTCGTCTCGGGAGGGGTCGGTGGCTGACGATAAGGATCCCGACTCGAAGACAGAAGAGGCGACACCCCAGAAACTTGAGGAAGCGCGAAAAAAGGGCGACGTCGCGAAATCCGCCGACGTCGCCCCGGCCCTCAGCCTCCTCGGCGCCACCGCCGTCATCGTCATGGGCGGCGGCTATTTCGCCACCTCGATCGGCGAGGCCTTCATGCCCTTCATCGCCTCGCCCCACCTGCTGATCGGCGGGCTGGAGGCGGGCGCCGGCGTCGAGATCGGCATGAACGCCGTCTGGGCCGTCGCGCCCTTCCTCGGTGCGGTCATGCTGGCCACCATCATCGGCGGGGTCGGCGGCAACGTCTTCCAGTCCGGCTTCCTCTTCTCCGCGGAGAAGATGAAGCCCAAATGGGAGAAGATCAGCCCGATGGGGGGGCTCAAACGCATCTTCGGCCCCGACGGCCTGATGCAGTTCGCCCAGACCTTCGCCAAGCTGATCGCCGTGTCGGTCATCTGCTGGATGGTCCTGAAGCCGCACATGCGCGAGTTCGAGAACATGGCGGCGATGTCGCCCGCCGCGATCCTGCCGCTCACGCGCGACCTGATGATCGCCCTGATGGCCTCGACCCTGGTCTTCCTGGTTCTCGGCGCCGGCGCGGACTTCATCTGGCAGCGGATGCGGTTCGCCAAGCGTCAGCGCATGACCAAGGAAGAGGTCAAGGAGGAGTACAAGAACACCGAGGGCGACCCCCACGTGAAGGCCAAGCTGAGGCAGATCCGCATGCAGCGCAGCCGCCAGCGGATGATGCAGAACGTCCCGAAGGCCACGGTCATCGTCACCAACCCGACCCACTATTCGGTGGCCCTGCGCTACGAGGCCGGCGACGCCGCCCCCGTCTGCGTCGCCAAGGGCGTCGACGCCCTGGCCCTGCGCATCCGCGAGGTCGCGCGCGAGCACGACGTCCCGATCATCGAGAACGTGCCCCTGGCCCGCGCCCTCTACGCCGCCGTCGACATCGACGAGACCATCCCGCGCGAACATTTCGAGGCGGCGGCCAGGATCATCGGCTTCGTCATGCAGAAGCGGAAGCGGCGATAGCGCTGTATGATCAGCCCACTGATTCGCGGGGGCTGACTTGCCATGACCGTTTCCAACGCGCCGTCGGCGCCGAAGTTCGACATCACCGTGATCCTGATGGCGGTCGGTTTCGCCGTGGCCATCGCGGCCCTGGCCTGGCCCGCCTTCCAGGCCGGGCCCCTGACGACGCCGCACATGATCCTGCTGGTCACGGTGGCCGCGGTCGCCCTGATGGGCCTGTTCGCCTTCAACCGGATCGATGTCCACAGCAGCAGCGACCGGCCCGCCGGCGACGTGGCGGTGGAGATGCTGGACGCCATGGCCGAGCCCGCCGCCCTGGTCTGGGCCTCCGGCGCCGTGCTGGCCTATAACGGCGCCTGGGCCTCCCAGAATGGCGCGACCGTCAATCTGCCCAAGGGCAAGTCGGCCCAGGCCCTCTACATGGCCTTCGCCCAGGCCCGCAAAGGCGAGCAGGGTCGCGCCATCGTCCTGATCGGCGACCGTGAGATCGAGGTCCTGATCGGCCAGGCCGGGGAGGGGCGTTTCCTGGTCCGTGAGGCGCCCGAGGCGACGCTCAGCAACACCCCGACCGCCGTCCCCGCGCCCGCCTATGCCGCCTCGAACGGAGACGCGCGCGCCATGGCCGCCGGCGCTCCGTTCGGCTCTGCTGTCATGGCGGGGGACGACATCTTCGCCGGCCGCGCGGAGGAGCCCAATCCGGCGCTGGCGACCCTGACCGGCCCCGCCTCGGCCCGCGACGCCGCCTTCGGCCATCTGTTCGATCCCGCCGGAGTGACCGAGGCCCGCGCCCGCATCGCCGCCGGATCGACCGGCCCGATCGAGCTGGTCGCTCGCGCCCATCCCGACAGGATGCTGCACCTCTATGTCGCCCCGGAAGGCGACAAGCGCCGCGTCTGGCTGTTCGACGTCTCGGCGCAGAAGTCGATGGAGCTGCAGCTGTCGCAGGCCCAGAAGATGCAGGCCGTGGGTCAGCTGGCCGGCGGCGTGGCCCACGACTTCAACAACCTGCTGACCGCGATCCAGCTCCAGCTGTCCGAGCTGCTGGAACGTCACCCGGTCGGCGATCCGTCCTATGACGGCCTGAACCAGATCCGCCAGACCGGCATCCGCGCCGCTGACCTGGTGCGCAAGCTGCTGGCCTTCTCGCGCAAGTCCACCGTGCGTCGCGAGCGGCTCGATCTCGGCGAGCTGGTCGGGGAGTTTGCGGTCCTGCTGCGCCGCCTGCTTCGGGAGGACGTGCGGCTGGAGACGGACTATGGCCGCGACCTGCCGGTGGTCATGGCCGACAAGTCCCAGCTGGAGACGGCGGTCATGAACCTTGCCGTCAACGCCCGTGACGCCATGCGCGGCGTGGTCGAGCCCGGCGCAGGCGTCGTCACCATCAAGACCCTGCGTCTGACCCAGGCGGATGCGCGGACCCTGGGCTGGCTTGAGGCGCCCGACGGCGAGAGCGCCTTGATCGAGGTCTCCGACACCGGCCCCGGCGTCCCGCCCGAGCTGCTGGACAAGATCTTCGAACCCTTCTTCACCACCAAGGCGGTCAATGAGGGCACCGGCATGGGCCTGGCCACCGTCTACGGCATCGTCCAGCAGGCCGGGGGCCATATCGGTGTGACCAATCTGGAGGGGGCGGGGGCAGCCTTCCGCATCTTCCTGCCCGCCGCCTCGGAACAGGAGCTGATCGAGGTCGGTCCGGTCGTGGCCAAGGTCAAGAGCGCCCCCCGCGACCTGTCGGGCAACGGCCGCATCCTGTTCGTCGAAGACGAAGCCGCCGTGCGCGGCATTGCTGCCCGCCTGCTGCGCCAGCGCGGCTACGAGGTCATCGAGGCGGCCGACGGCGAGGAAGCCCTGTTGCTCGCCGAGGAGTGGGCCGGCCAGATCGATATGATGATCTCGGACGTGATCATGCCGGGCCTTGATGGGCCGAGCCTGCTGAAAAAGGCCCGCCAGTACCTCGGCGACGCTCCGGTCATGTTCATCTCCGGCTATGCCGAGAGCGACTTCTCCGACCTGCTGCAGGACGAGGCTGGGGTCTCCTTCCTGCCCAAGCCGCTGGACATCAAGACGCTCGCTGAACGGGTAAAACAGGAACTGCGTCCGGGGTGATCTTCCCTCTCCCCTTGCGGGAGAGGGAGATCGCGCACGGCGGCGTTGGCCGCCGTTCTGGCGCGGTCGGGTGAGGGGGCACCCCGACTGGAAAGGTCATCTTGCGATCCGCTCATCTCGACCGTCGGTGTGACCCCTCATCCGTCAGCCTTCGGCTGCCACCTTCTCCCGCAAGGGGAGAAGGGCCGTCGCGGTTGTCCCCTTGCCTCCCGGCCCCGCTTGCGCCCCTATGCGCCCGTCCCAGTTCCGGAGTTCCCATGTCCGTTCGTCGCCTGCTGACCGCGTCCGCCTGCTTCACCGCCCTGACCTTCGGGGCCGGCATCTCACACGCCCAGGATTACGACATCAGCTTCGACAACGCCGTCCACCACGAGGCGCGGATCACTGTCACCTATCGCGAGGTCGGTTCGGCCCCGGTGCGGTTCCAGATGTCGCGCTCCTCGCCCGGCAGGTATGCGATCCACGAGTTCGCCAAGAACATCTATTCCGTCTCCGCGGTCGACGGGCGCGGGCGTCCGCTGACCATCGATCGGACCGATCCCTACGGCTGGACCGTTCCGGGCCATGACGGCACGGTCAGCCTTTCCTACACCCTGTTCGCGGATCGCTCGGACGGAACCTATTCCCAGATCGACGCGAGCCACGCCCACCTGAACATGCCCGCGACCCTCGCCTGGGCGACGGGCTTCGACGACCGGCCGGTCGTCGTCCGCTTCAAGCCGTTCTCGCCCGACTGGATCGTCGCGACCCAGCTCCAGCCGCAGGCCGAGCCCAATACCTTCGCCGCCCCGAACCTGCAGTATCTGATGGACAGTCCGACCGAGCTCAGCGCTCACAGGGTGCGCGAGTGGACGGTCGATGACGCGGGCGTTCCCCGCACCATCCGCATCGCCATGCACCATGCCGGCACGGACGCTGAGATGGACACCTTCACCGAGCGCGCCCGCCGGATCGTGGACCAGCAGATCGCCGTCTTCGGCGACGTGCCCGACTATGATTTCGGGACCTATACCTTCATTGCCGACTACGTTCCCTGGGTGAACGGCGACGGGATGGAGCATCGCAACTCCACCATCATCAACGACACCCGTTCCCTGAAGGACGCAAACTTCGACCAACTGGGAACCCTCAGCCACGAGTTCTTCCACTCCTGGAATGTCGAGCGTATCCGCCCCGACGAACTGGAACCGTTCGACTTCACCCGCGCCAATCCGACCCCGTCCCTGTGGTTCGCCGAAGGCTTCACCAGCTACTACGGCCCTCTGACGATCCGCCGGGCCGGCGTGGCCAACACCGACGCCTTCCTCGGCGAGATGGGCGGCCAACTGGACTTCGTTCAGAACGCGGCTGGCCGTCGCTTCGGTTCGCCCCAGGAGATGAGCCTGCGCGCGCCGTTCGTCGATGCGGCCACGTCCATCGACCCGACCAACCCGAACATCTTCGTCTCCTACTATCCGTATGGCGCGGTCATCGGCTTCGGTCTGGATCTGACCTTGCGCCAGCGGTTCCCCGGCGTGACGCTGGATGACCTGATGCGCGCGATGTGGCGCACCCACGGCGTGCCCGAGCGGCCCTATGCGCCCGCCGACATCGAGGCCGCTCTGGCCGAGGTCACCGGCGATCCCGCCTTCGCCCGGAACTGGTTCGCCCGCACGATCGAGGGCAGCGACCTGCCCGACTTCGGCCCGCTGCTGGCCCAGGCGGGCGTCGTGATCCAGCCCGTCCGTCCGACCGCCGCCTGGGCGGGAGCGGTCCGACTTCCGGCAACGGGCGCCCCCGTCATCGCGGCCGCCCTCGCGCCCGGCACGCCGCTCTATGCCGCCGGCCTGGACCGTGGCGACCAGATCCTCGCCGTGGGCGATAAGGCCATCGCCGGCCAGACGGACTGGACCGCTGCGCTCGCCGCCGCGAAGCCCGGCGACGAGGTCTCGATCCGCTTCCTCCAGCGCGGGGTGGAGCGATCCGCCATGTTGCGCTTCGCCCCCGATCCGTCGTTTACCCTGGTGCGCGTCGAGGCTGGCGGCGGGCTTGTTACGCCCGCACAACTGGCCTTCCGCGAAGCCTGGCTCGGCGCCGCGACGGAATGACGAGTAAGGATTTTATTCCGCTTCCACCCTTGCGCCGAATGGGCCCGACAGCCATCTGAAGGCGAGTGATCTTTGAAACGTACCAAGGTTTTCCATCTGTCCGTTTCGTCCAAAAATTTCCGATAATCCCGCCGCCGGCCCCTTCGGGCTCAGGCAAGTCTCTGATTTTGCTAAAGCGGCTCGCCAGTTCGTCCGTTTCGTCACCCTGTTTTTGGTCCGGATAAAGCCGCCGGACCCGCGTTCTGGAAGGTTCTCCCATGCTCGATCGTCGTAGCCTCATGCTCTCCGCCGCCGGCGCCGGCCTCATCGCCGCCCTGCCGGTTGCGGCCTTCGCCCGGTCGCAGCAGGACGCTGCGCTCGACGCCCTGCTGACCGAGTGGTTCTACGACAACGTCGAGCGCAGCCCGACCTTCGCCACCAGCCTGGGCATCGACAAGGACGACCGCGCCCACCTGGCGGGCCGCCTCGGCGATCTCAGTCTTGAGGCCGAGCGCGAGGACAAGGCGCGCGACCTCGCCCGCTGGGAACGCCTGAAGGGCTGGTCGACCGAAGGCCTGTCCGACAGCATGAAGGTCACCCTGGCCGTCTCGCAGTTTCAGGCAGAGGCCGCCGCCCTGCGCGCCGACCTGCCCTTCGTCGGCTCGCCCTATATCGTCGCCCAGAACGGCGGCGCCTATTTCAGCGTCCCCGACTTCATGACCAACCAGCACCGGCTGGAGACCACGGCCGACGCCGAGGCCTTCCTGTCGCGGCTCAAGGCCTTCGCGGTCCAGCTGGATCAGGAGAACGCCAGGCTTGAGGCGGACGCCGGGGCGGGCATCACCCTGCCGGCCGTGATCATGGACAAGACCCTGACCCAGCTGAAGACGCTGCGCGATACGCCCGCCGCCGAGATGGCCATGGTCCAGGCCCTGGTCCGCAAGACGGGCGAGAAGTCGCTGGCTGGAGACTGGGGCGCCCGCGCCGCCGTCATCGTCGACGAAGAGATCAGGCCGGCCCTGACCCGCCAGATCGCGGTGTTCGAGGCCCAGCGCCCGAACGCCTCGACCGACGTTGGCGTGTGGCGGCTGCCGCAGGGCGAACGGCTCTACAACCTCGGCATCCGGGGTTACACGACCACCACCTACACCGGGGCCGAGATCCACGAGATCGGCCTGCAGCAGGTCGCCTCGATCCAGGCCGAAATCGACACCATCCTCAAGAGCCTCGGCATGACCGAGGGCACGGTCGGCGAACGGGTCAATGCGCTCGGCCAGGACCCGCAGCACCTGTGGCCCAACACCGACGAGGGCAAGGTCGCCCTGATCGCCTCGCTGAACGACATGGTCGCGGCCATCACGCCGCGCCTGCCGGAAGTCTTCTCGACCCTGCCCCAGGCGCCGGTCGAGATCCGCCGCGTGCCGGTCTCGATCCAGATCGGTGCGCCGGGCGGCTACTATCAGGCGGCGTCGCTGGATGGCTCGCGGCCGGGCGCCTATTACATCAACCTGCGCGACACGGCGAACCGGCCGAAATGGTCGCTGCCGACCCTTACCTATCATGAGGCGGTGCCGGGCCATCACTTCCAGATCTCGGTCGCGCGCGAGGCCGGGACCCTGCCCATCTATCGCCGGGCCAGCGGCTTCTCGGCCTACAATGAGGGCTGGGCCCTGTATTCCGAACGCGTCGCCGCCGACGACCTGAACATGTACGAGGGCAACCCGCTGGGTCGGATCGGCTACCTCCAGGCCTACCTCTTCCGCGCCGTCCGCCTGGTGGTCGACACCGGCCTGCACGACAAGCGCTGGAGCCGCGAACAGGCCATCGCCTATATGATCGCCGAGGCCGCGACCCCGGCCAACTCGGCCCAGTCCGAGGTGGATCGCTACATCGTTTGGCCGGGCCAGGCCTGCTCCTACAAGCTGGGCCAGACCGTGATCGAGGGCTTGCGTCAGGAGGCCGAGGCCAGGCCCGGCTTCGACATCAAGGCCTTCCACGACCGGATGCTCCTCAACGGCTCGGTGCCGCTGGCGGTGCTTCAGGGCATCATGCGGGCATAATCCTCCCCCATCGGGGGAGGGGGACCACGAAGTGGTGGAGTGGGCCAGCCTCAAACTCTGGCGTCTGGGGCGAGCCCCCTCCGTCTCTACGCTTCGCTTCGAGCCACCTCCCCCGACGGGGGAGGAATAAGCGCGATCTCGGCGGCAATGTCGGGATCGGCCGCCGCCTCGGCCAGCAGCCAGTCGCGGAAGCGGGCGATCTTGGGCGATCGCCTCCGGTCCTCCGGCCAGGCGATGAAATAGCCTTCGGACAGTCTCACCGTCTGGCGGAACGGCCGGACCAGCAGCCCCGCCTTGATCTCCCGGGCGAACAGGATCGGCGACCCCAGGGCGACCCCCTGACCGCCCATGGCCGCCGCGACCTCCAGGCCCTGGATATCGGCCCGCAGCCGGGACGCTGGCGTCGCGGCCGTCGTGACCCCGGCGCAGACGAACCAGGCCGCCCATTCCTTCTCATCCCCGACCCGGGGCGCATCGACCAGGTCGGCCGGAGTCTCCAGCCCCAGCCGCTCGCACAGGGCCGGACTGCAAAGGGGGGTAAACACGCTGGGCATCAGCATGGCGCATTCGACGCCGGGCCAGTCGCCGTCCCCGGACCTCAGGGCGATGTCCATATTTTCGCGCGCCAGGTCGATGATCGTTGGACTGGTGTCCAGCCGCACCGCCAGCCCCGGATTGGCGACCTGGAACGCCCCCAGCCGGGGCGCCAGCCACTGGGTCGCGAGGGTCGTCAGGGTGGTGATCGAGAGCACGCCCTGATCCGCCTCGGTCACCTCGGCGAAGGCGCGGCGGAGAAGGGTCATGGCCTCGGTCGCGGCCCGCGACAGCCGTTCGCCTGGCTCGGTCGGCTGCACCTCCCTCGGCAGGCGCCGGAACAGGCTGAAACCCAGCCGCGTCTCCAGCGCCTTGATCTGCCAGCTGACCGCCGCCTGGGTCATGCCCAGTTCCTCCGCCGCGCGGGTGAAACTGTTCAGTCGCGCCGCCGCCTCGAACACGCGGATCGACGACAGGGGAAGGCCGGCAAGCGGATCAGGCATAAGGGCACCTAGGTCTAACCTGTCATACTGCTGGTTTGCGAACGGGTGTTGTCAAGCCGATATGTCCAATATCGAAGGCAATCGGAACGGGAGACCGCCATGGAAGAAATCCATCATAAACATAAGGACACCGCGTGGGGCTGGCTGGCTGTCGTCGTGGCCGTCCTCGACGGATTTCCCAGGCGCCGCGCGCGGACGCCGGCGGCGCGGCGCCGTTCGACGGACGTAGTGACCCCCTGGAGCCACCATTCGCCCAGCGGCTGGTCCGCCTGACGGATTTGTAACGACAGAGCGCTTGTCCAGGCGGCGCGGTTGGTGACCAATGCTCCCGTCATTTTCGGGAGCCCGCCATGATCGACCGTCGCCGCCTGATGTTCACCGCCGCCGCCGGAGCCAGCTTGCTGGCGGCCGGGCAGGTCATCGCCCGGTCCCAGGCCGGAACGGCGTCCGCCGCCTTCACGGCGGTCATGAATTCGATCGTTCAGGAGACGCTGATGACGTCTCCGGAGCTGCTGACCTCGCTCGGCTTCGACAAGGGTCCGAACGCGCCGATGAAGGCCCGGCTCGACGACCGGTCCCAGGCCAAGATCGACGCCGACAAGGCGACGTTCCGCCGCCAGATGACCGATCTTAAGGCCGTCGACCGCGCCGCCCTGAGCACCGACGAGAAGGTCTGGTACGACTCGCTCGAGTATTTCGGCGACACCGCCATGATCGGCTACGACTTCCCATACGGCGGCGGCGGGTTCGGCCCGTCTTCCTACAGCGTCAGTCAACTGACCGGCTCCTATCAGGGCATTCCCGACTTCCTCGACAGCCAGCATTCCATCGAGACGGCCGAGGACGCCGAGGCCTATCTCAGCCGCGTCTCGGCCTTCGCCACGGCCCTGGATCAGGAGACGGCGCGAATCGAGGCCGAGTTTGAGGCCGGGGCGGTCCCGCCCGACTTCATCATCGCCCGCACCCTGAGCCAGATGGAGTCGCTTATGTCGCCTGGCGCGGCGGGGACGACCCTGGTCCAGTCGGTCGTCCGTCGGACGGGCGAGAAGTCGATCTCCGGCGACTGGGGCTCGCGCGCCGAGACCATCGTCAACGACGCCGTCTTCCCGGCTCTGGCTCGTCAGGCGGATGCGCTGCGGGCGCGTCAGGCCGGGGCGACCCATGACGCCGGCGTCTGGCGTCTGCCAAACGGCGAGGACTTCTACCGCTACGGCATTCAGAGCTACACGACGACCAATCTGTCAGGCGACGAAATCCACGAGATCGGCCTGGCTCAGCTGGCCGAGCTGTCGGCGCGCGCCGACGAGCTGTTGAAGGCTCAGGGTCTGACCCAGGGATCGGTGGGCGCGCGGATCAAGGCGCTCGGCGAAGACCCGGCCCAGCTCTATGCCAACACCGACGAGGCCAAGGAACAGCTTCTGGCCGACCTGAATGCCCAGGTGATCGAGGTCCGCCGGCGGATGCCCGATTATTTTGGCCGCCTGCCGCAGGCCGCCGTCGAGATCCGGCGCGTACCCAAGGCGATCGAGGCCGGGGCGCCGGGCGGCTACTACAACGCGCCCGCGCTGGATGGGTCGCGGCCGGGCATCTACTACATCAACCTGCGCGACACGGCGGAGTGGCCGAAGCTGCAGCTGCCGACGCTGACCTATCACGAGGCGGTACCGGGCCATCACCACCAGATCAGCCTGGCGCAGGAGAAGGCGAACACGCCGCTGCTGATGAAGGTGCTGGGCTTCTCGGCCTATTCGGAGGGCTGGGGTCTGTACGCCGAACAGCTGGCCGACGAGATCGGCATGTACGAGAATAATCCGACCGGGAAGATCGGATACCTGCAGTCGCTGATGTTCCGGGCCACGCGTCTGGTGGTCGACAGCGGCATGCACGCCAAGCGCTGGAGCCGCGAACAGGCGATCCGCTTCATGGTCGACGCCTTGGGCGACGCCGAGAGCGCGGTGACCACGGAGATCGAACGCTACTGCGTCTGGCCGGGCCAGGCCTGCTCCTACAAGCTGGGCCACACCAAATGGGTCGAGCTGCGCGAGACGGCGAAGGCGACGCTGGGGGACAGGTTCGATATCAAGGCCTTCCACGACACGGGCATGAATACCGGCGGGGTTCCTTTGACGGTGCTCGAGCGGGTCATCACCGAATGGACGGCGGCCCAGGCGGCCGCCTGACCCTCGAAACTCAAGGATACCGACATGATCGACCGTCGCCGCCTGCTCGGCTCCGCCGCCGCCGCGGCGGGGCTCGCCGCCCTGCCGACCCTGGCCTTCGCTCGTCCTGCGGATGAGGACGCGCGCCTGGACGCGATCCTGTCCCGCCAGTTCGAGGCCGATCTGAACGACGCTCCGCAGCAGGCGACATCGCTCGGTCTGGATGTCGGCGCACGGGCCGGCCAGCGCGCCCGCCTGAACGATCGCTCCCTCGCCCATGCCGAGGCGGGCCGGTCCGAGGCGCGGGCGCAGCTGGCCGAACTCCAGACCATCGATCCGGCCGCCCTCTCGAACGCAGGGCGACTGAGCTACGACATCCTGGGCTTCCAGAAGGAGGTCGCTGCGGCCGCCGCCGACTTCCCGTGGCACACGGCCAGCGGCTGGCGGCGGACCCCCTACGCGGTCAGCCAGATCAACGGCGCCTATATCGACGTGCCGAGCTTCCTCGACACGACCCATCCGGTGAAGACGCGGGAGGACGCCGACGCCTTCATCGAGCGGCTGGACGCCTTTCCCGGCGCGCTGGACGGCGACACCGAACGCAGCGTCGCCCACGCCGGGATGGGGGTGGTCGCGCCCGACTTCATCCTCGACACAACGATCCGGCAGTTGACGGCGCTGCGGGACCAGCCGGGCGCAGACCAGGCCATGGTCAGCAGCCTGGCCCGCAAGATGTCGGAGGCCGGGATCGAGGGTGACCACGTCGAGCGGGCGACGAACCTGCTGGACGGACCGGTGCGCGCCGCGCTGGAACGCCAGATCGAGGCGCTGAAGATCCAGCGCGAGAGCGCCGTCCACGACGCGGGCATCGGACGGCTGGAGCGCGGCGACGCCTACTACGCCCTGAACCTGAAGGCCTTCACCACCACAACCTCGACCGCCGCCGAGATCCACCAGCTGGGTCTGGACCAGGTCGCCGAGATTCAGGCCCAGGCCGATGAGCTGCTGAAGGGCGAGGGCTATTCCCAGGGGTCGGTCGCCGAGCGGATGGCGGCCCTGCGGACCGAGGCCCGGTTCGTATGGCCCAATACCGACGCGGGTCGCGCGGACCTGCTGACTTATGTGAATGCCGAGATGGACCGCGTCCGAGCGCGTATGCCCGAGGTCTTTGCCCGGGTTCCGACCAGCGAGTTCCTGGTCAACCGGGTCCCACCCGCGATCGAGGCCGGGGCGCCCGGCGGCTATGCCCAGGGCGGCAGCCTGGATGGGACGCGGCCGGGCATCTACTTCATCAACCTCAAGGACACGGCGGACTGGCCGCGCTGGACGCTGAAGACGCTGACCTATCACGAGGCGGCGCCGGGTCACCTGTTCGAGGGCGCGCTGGCGCTGCAGTCGGCGGACCTGCCCCTGTATCGCAAGACGGTGGGCTTCTCGGCCTATGGCGAGGGCTGGGGTCTGTATGCGGAGCGGCTGGCCGATGAGCTGGGCCTGTACGAGGGCGATCCATCCGGCCGCATCGGCTATCTGGAGAGCTTCTTGTTCCGTGCCTGCCGTCTGGTGGTTGACACCGGCCTGCATTCCAGGGGCTGGAGTCGCGAACAGGCGATCCGCTACATGGCCGAGAACGTCGGCGATCCGAACGAGACGGAGATCGACCGCTATTGTTCCGCGCCGGGCCAGGCCTGTTCCTACAAGATGGGCGAGATCGCGATCACCGCCCTGCGGGAGGACATGAAGGGGCGGCCGGGCTTCGACCTGAAGCGGTTCCACTCGGCGGTGCTGGACGGCGGGCGGATGCCGTTGACGGTCCTGGAGCGCCGGGTGAGGGCGGCCTTCGCCTGATGCTTCTTGGAGCGCTACCGCTCGACGCGCGGCGTCTCGCTGCTTGAGCGCTTTGTCCGGATCATCCGGACGAAAAACAGGATGACGAAACGGACGAACCGGTCAGTCGGTTGAGATAAATCAACGACTTGTGCGGCCTCGAATGTCCGCTTCGACCGCAGTCCCGGCATTTGCGTCGGGCATCGGATTCGACTGTCAAAGACCCGTCGTGAAAGTGGGCAGCAGGATCACGGGGCGCAAGGGGTCGGTAAGAATAAATTCTTCCCAGGCGAACTGGGAGAGAGACTAGACTGTCTGCCCATCCTGCTGACGCAGGGTGTTGTGGATGTCCGTGGCGGCGACGGCGGCCTCGGCGGTGGCGACGGCGATCTGGTTGAGGCCGCGCACGACATCGCCTGCGGCGTAGAGGCCGGGGACGCTGGTCTTCTGATGCAGATCGACCTCGAGGCGGCCGTCGTCGGCCAGTCGTGCGCCGAGCGCCTGGGCCAGCCCGGCGTTCGGCGACGTGCCCAGCGCCGAATAAACGAGGTCGAAAGATCGGTCGGCGCCGCCCCAGCAGAAGGCGGTGACCCGATCGCCTTCCAGCCGAACGGCTTCGATCGGCGTCTCGACCAGTTCGATGCCCAGACGCACCAGCGCCTCGCGCTCGGTCAGGTCGCCGGGCGGTCCGACGTGGATCAGGGTCACCCGGTCCGAATAGGTGCGCAGAAAGGCCGCCTCGCTCGCGCCCTTGTCGTTGTGACCGAGGACCGCGACCGCCTTGTCGGTGGCTTCATAGCCGTCGCAGATCGGACAGATGCGGACGAGCGCCCGCTCGATGGCGCGCTCGACGCCCGGCAGATCGGGGTGATGGTCGACGACGCCGGTCGCCAGCAACACAGCCCGCGCCCGGACCTCGCGGCCGTCGATCGACGCGATGAACCCCGCGCCGTCGTGGACGAGGCCCTGCACCCAGCCGGGCTCGATCCGCGCCCCATATTCCTCGGCCTGTTCGCGCATCCGGGCGAGGATGGCGTCGCCGCTGATCCCGGCGGGAAAGCCCGGCGTGTTGTGGCTAAGGGGGATCCAGCTCGCCCGGGGGTTGCCTCCGTCTGCGACGAGGACCGAGCGCCGGAAGCGGGCGAGATAGTTGGCGGCCGTCAGCCCCCCAGGGCCCGCGCCGATGACGAGGACGTCGATGTCCGCGCGATCTGTCATTCGCTGACCCAGGTTGTCGGCCAGTAGTCGCCGGGCACGCCCCAGCATTCGGACATCTCCGACGACGACTTGAGGACGAAGCCCTGGCCGGTCCAGGTCCAGCTGTCGGCCATGCCGCAGTCGCCGAGGCCGCGCCCCTTGTTGAAGGCGTCGATAACCCGCGTCGCCGGGTCATAGGCGGCGTTGACCAACTGATCCTGAGGCTCGCCGGCCACGGTGGGGAAGGTGACCCGGCGCGGGTTTGCGCCCTGGGGCGTCGCGGTGAACCAGGCGCTGGAGAAGTTGTAGGCCCCGGCGCCGCACGGCACGCTCCACAGTACGGTGGTCGCGTCCAGCCGGGCGGAGGAGATCACCTTCTGCAGGTCGGGGTTAAAATCGGTGTCGGCGCGGCACTGGACCACGGCAGGCAGGGCCTCGATCGCGGCCGGCAGGGTCTGGCCCTCCTGGTCGCCGTATCCCGTCTGGGACACGGCCGGCGCCGGCGTGACGCGGGGGACGGGAGCCGCGGCGGGAACGGCGGAGGCGGGGCGCGACCCCTTGCGGATCAGGGCGGTGGTCTTGTCCAGCCGCCCCTGATGTTCGTCGATCCACAAGAGGGAGGCGGCGGCGCCGCTGAGGGAGATCGGCACGGTCTCGGCGCCAGCGTTCAGGGTCATGGTCTGGCCCTCAGCCATCTTATCGACCAGGGCGCGGGCCATCCCGGGACCGACCGTGGCGAGGGAGGGGGCGTCTTCGCCGGTCGCCGCCGTCAAGCCGTTGAAGGTGGTCGTGTCCACGCGCACCGTCACCGGCCCGCCGAACGTGCCGTTCTCGGGCCAGAAGCCGACGGCGATCCGGGGCGTGGCCTCCGGTCCGGCGGCCATGGTGATCCGGACCCAGCCGGTTCCCTCGGTCGCATGACCGAAGGCGTGGCAGGTCCCGATGTTGTCGCAGACGACCAGCCAGTCGCGGAAGGTGCGCTGGTTCGGGTTCTGGGCGTCAGCCTCGGTGCTCGCCGACGCGCCGCGCACGCCGCCGCCGGGATCCGCCAAAGCGGCCTGCCCATCGCCACAGGAGGCCAGCGAGGCGGCCACGGCCGTCAGTGCGATCATACGCATCGTTCTTCCTCCCAATGCGCAGACGCCGCCTCAGGGCGTGCGCAGTCCCGACGTCCTGTGCGCGGCGCGGGCGGCGGTCTTGCCGCTTACGACCCGATATTCGGGGTTATCGGCGGGGGCCGCAACCTTGTGGGCCTTGATGGCTGCGGGGGGGGGCAGCGTGTGGACGATCCTGCCGGTCTTGCTCCCCTGGCTGTGGCCTGTTCGACCCGTTCGCCGGCCCTGAAGGTCTTTTCAGTCATGGGGTCGGTGTCTCCTGCTTTGCTTCGACGTCAGCAAGCACCGTCCGCATCAGTTCCGCGTCGACCAGGATCGGCACTTCGCAAAAGGCGATGATCCAGCGTTGAATCAGGCGTTCGGTCTCTGTGTCCACGTCGCGTATCCCTCTGGAGCGGGGCACGCCCTTCCACCGCGGAAAACCCACCTGGCAGGATCGGGTTCAGCTTGACCGCATGCGGCTTTTTTCAGGCATGGTTAATCGCCGGCGTCTGCCCCTTTGCCTCGCGCGCCCGCGCTCGCTATACCGCCGCCACCTCCGGAAACTTGCTGAACAGGACGAAGCCGCATGGCCAAGATCAAGGTCGCCAATCCCATCGTGGACATCGACGGCGACGAGATGACCCGGATCATCTGGCAATGGATCAAGGACAAGCTGGTCTTCCCGTTCGTGGACGTCGAGCTGGACTACTATGACCTGGGCATGGAGCACCGCGACGCCACCGATGACCAGGTGACGATCGACGCTGCCCACGCCATCCAGAAGCACGGCGTCGGCGTGAAGTGCGCCACGATCACGCCTGACGAGGCGCGCGTGGCCGAGTTCGGCCTGAAGAAGATGTGGAAGTCTCCGAACGGCACCATCCGCAACATCCTGGGCGGCGTGGTCTTCCGTGAGCCGATCATCTGCCAGAACGTGCCCCGTCTGGTTCCGGGCTGGACCCAGCCCATCGTCGTCGGCCGTCACGCCTTTGGCGACCAGTACAAGGCCACCGACTTCCTGGTGCCCGGGCCCGGCAAGCTGACCATGAAGTGGGTCGGCGCCAATGGCGAAGAACTGAACTACGATGTCTTCGACTTCCCGTCCTCGGGTGTCGCCATGGGCATGTACAACCTTGACCACTCGATCCGTGATTTTGCCCACGCCTCGTTCAGCTACGGCCTGGCGCGCAACTATCCGGTCTATCTGTCGACCAAGAACACGATCCTGAAAGCCTACGACGGCCGCTTCAAGGACATCTTCCAGGAGATCTTCGACGCCGAATACGCCGACAGGTTCAAGGCCGCCGGCCTGACCTATGAGCACCGTCTGATCGACGACATGGTGGCCGCGGCCATCAAGTGGTCGGGCGGCTTCGTCTGGGCGTGCAAGAACTACGACGGCGACGTGCAGTCCGACATCGTCGCCCAGGGCTTCGGCTCGCTGGGCCTGATGACCTCGGTCTTGCTGACGCCGGACGGCAGGGTGATGGAGACCGAGGCCGCCCACGGCACCGTGACCCGCCACTATCGCCAGCACCAGAAGGGCGAGGCCACCTCGACCAACTCGATCGCCTCGATCTTCGCCTGGACGGCCGGCTTCAAGCACCGCGCCAAGCTGGACGACAATGCCGAACTGGCCCAGTTCGCCGAGACCCTGGAGAAGGTCGTCGTCGACACCGTCGAGGCCGGCTTCATGACCAAGGATCTGGCCCTGCTGGTCGGGGATCAGCAGTCGTGGCTGACCACCGAGGGCTTCCTCGACAAGGTGGCCGAGAACCTGAAGAAGGCGCTGCCGTCGGTCGGCTAAGCGAACCCTGTTCGAATCTTTGGACCCCGCCGGAGCTTCTCCGGCGGGGTTTCGTTTGAGCCATAGGCCTCGACGTGCATTGATGGCGTCTGCGTCGGAGGAGGGGAGACCACCGCGTGAAAAACGTATTCGGGAAACTGGTGCTGGTCGCTATCGCTCTGGCGGTGGTCAGCTTCTTCGCGGCCCCGGCCGTGGCGTTCTTCGGCATCCGCTCGGCGGCTCAGTCGGACGATGTTGCGGGGCTGCAGAGACTGGTCGATTTCGACGCGGTGCGCGCCTCCCTGCGGCCCCAGCTGTCGGGGCGGCCGGAGGCCCTGACCCCGCCGCCGTCCTTCATGAACGACCCCATCGGCGCCGTCCGACGCCAGTTCGAGGAGGCCGCCGCGCCCCAGGGGCCGAACCCGGATGCCTATCTGACGCCGGACGCCATCGACGGCCTGACGCGCGCCGAAGGCCGCTACGCCGCCGTGCGCACGGCCCGGCCGGGCACGGATGACGCCTCGGCGCCCTGGCCGAGGCCGATCTACTGGGGGATCAACCGCGCCCGGATGGCGGTCACGGATGAGGGCGGGTCGGACACGGTCTTCACCTTCGAGCGCAAGGGGCCGTTCGAGTGGAAGCTGGTCCACATCGGTCTGCCGGACGGCTCGACGCCGCAACCCGTCGCGGCAGCTGGCGCGCCTGTCACGCCCGCCCCGGAGACGACACGATGAAAGGCTTCATCAAGGGGGCTGTCGTCCTGGCGGTCGTCGCCTTCCTCGTCGCCTATCTGGCCTCGCCGATCCTGACGGTGAACGCCATCGTCGCGGCGGCCAAGGCAGGCGATGAGGCGGCGCTGGAGCGGATGGTCGATTTCCCGGCCTTCCGCGACAGCCTGAAGGACGAACTGACCGCGCGCTTGATGGCAGAGGCCCAGGCTGATCCTGACGTCCGCGACAGCGCCCTGGGCGGTCTGGGCATGATGCTGGCGCCCATGCTGGTCGGCGGGGCGGTGGACGCCCTGGTCAACGCCCCGACCATCGCCGCCATGGTGCGCACCGCCGAGACGCCCGATCCGATCGACGCCGCGGCGGCGACGACGCCCGAGCCAGAGAGCGAGGACCGGGACATTCGCCAGAGCTACGCCTATCGCGACCTGAACACCTTCGTGCTGGGCCTGACCGATCCGGACCGGCCGGATCAGAAGCTGAAGCTGCTGCTCAAGCGCCAGGGCCTGTTCGGTTGGAAGCTGGCGGGGATCGATCTGCCCAATCCTCCCCCGTCGGGGGAGGTGGCACGGAGCGCAGCGGAGTGACGGAGGGGGCTCGCCCCATACTCCGCGTCTGCGGCTAGCCCCCTCCACCGCTTCGCGGTCCCCCTCCCCCTGTGGGGGAGGATTACTGCTGCGCCGAGATCCAGGCGTTCATGCGGCGATCGAGCAGGTCGAGCGGCAGGGGACCGTCGACCAGCAGGGCGTCGTGGAAGTCGCGCAGGTTGAACCGGTCGCCCAGGGCCTGTTCCGCCCGCGTGCGGATGGCGCGCAGGCGGATCTCGCCGATCTTGTAGGCCAGGGCCTGACCCGGCCAGCCGATGTAGCGCTGCAGCTCGGTCTCGATGTTGTGCGGCGACAGGGCCGAGTTGTCGGTGAAACAGGCGCGGGCCTGTTCGATGGTCCAGCCCATCCAGTGCATGCTGGTGTCGGCGACCAGACGACAGGCGCGCCACATCTCGTAGCTGAGGCGGCCGAACCGCTCCTCCGGCGTGCGGTAGAAGCCCATCTCCTCGCCGAGGAACTCCGAGTACAGGCCCCAGCCCTCGGTGAAGGCGGTGACGCCCGCATTGCGGCGGAAGGCCGGACCCGCCGCCGCCTCCTGCTGCAGGGCGATCTGGAGATGGTGGCCGGGGACCGCCTCGTGCAGGGTCAGGGCGGGCAGTTCGTAGAGCGGCCGCTGGTCCAGCTTGCCGGTGTTGACGATATAGCCGCCGGGCACCCCCTCCTCGAGCGAGCCGCCGTTGTAGCGGCCGGTCGTGTAGTTGTCCTCGATGTCCAGAGGCACGGGGCGGACGTTGTAGGTCAGGCGCGGCAGGGTGCGGAACAGGGCGGGAAGGCCGCCGTCGGCCCGCTTGGCCATCTCCGAGGCCTTCTCCAGCATGTCTTCGCGCGAGGTGGCGTAGAACTGCGGATCGGTGCGCAGGTGGTTGAGGAAGCCGGCGAAGTCGCCGGTCCAGCCGGAGGCGATCATCTCCGCGTCCATGCGGGCGCGGATGCGGGCGACCTCGTCCAGGCCGATCTGGTGGATCTGGTCGGGCGTCAGGTCGGTGGTGGTGTAGCGGCGTGCTTCGAAGGCGTAGAAGTCGCGGCCGCCGGGCCGTGAGCCGATGCCGACCTCGGCGGGGGCGGCCGGCAGGTATTCGTTGGCGGTGAAATCGACCCAGGCCTGGCGACGGGGGGCGATCTCGGCGGCGACGATGGCGGCGGCGCGGGTGCGCAGAGCGTCCTGGTCGGCCGCAGGAATGGACAGGGGCAGGCTGGCGAAGGGCCGCATCAGGGGGTCGGTTGCAGGCGTGAAGGCCGCCTCGTTGCGGAAGATGGCGAGGGCGCTTTCGACCACGGACTTCGGCTGGACGAAGCCGGTCGCTAGACCCCGGCGGGCGTCGGCGAGACCTTCGTCGTACCAGGCGGACAGGCCTTCGAGGCGGCTCAACCAGGCGTCGGCGTCGGCGCGGTTGGTGATGCGGGTCCCGGCGGCGAGAAAGCCCGCGCTCTGGCCGGGCCCGCCCTCGGAGTTGAAGGCGAGACGGCCGCCGTCGAGAGCGATGGATTCGATCGACCGGTCGACGATGATGGCGAGGAAGTCGCGGTTCAGGGCGTCGTTCGAGGACAGGATCGAGACGTCGACGGCGGCGAGGCGGCGCTTGAACGCATTCAGGGGCTCGAGCCGCGCAACCTCGGCGGCGCGGGACTGGTCGGACAGGCGGTACTTGGCGGCCTGGTCGCCCTCGCGGCCGGCCTGGATCGGGTTCAGGCTGAGCTGCCAGGCGTCGTAGTCGGCGATGATCGAGGCGAGGGCAGGGTTCTCGGCCATGGCGGCCGGGGGTGCAGGGGTCTGGCCGGAGGCGGTCATCGCCGAGGTGGACAGAAGCAGACCCGCGACTGCGGCGACGACAAAGCGATTCATTGAGATCCCCGAACTGACGGCGGCATGGGGACCCGAACGCGGGCGGGAGGTCAATGGGGCGTGTTCCCTTCTCCCCTTGCGGGAGAAGGTGGCAGCCGAAGGCTGACGGATGAGGGGTCACGCCGGCGGGGGGAATGAGGGCGGGGTTCAGCGGAAGGGCTGGTGTGACCCCTCACCCGATTGTGCAAGGACGACGGCTGCGCCGCCGTGCGCGAGCTCCCTCTCCCGCAAGGGGAGAGGGGAATAGACTACCCCGCCAGCGCCGCGCGAACGGCCGCCAGACCATCTTCCGCCTTGGACCCGTCCGGCGCGCCGCCCTGGGCGAAGTCGGCCTTGCCGCCGGCGCCCTGGCCGCCCATGGCGATGACGGCGGCACGGGCGAGGTCGGCAGAGTTGACGCGGTCGGTGACGTCGCTGGTCGCCGCGACGGTGACCGCCGCCTTGCCGTCGGTGACGCCGATCAGGGCGACGACCCCGGAGCCGACCTGGGTGCGGAACTCCTCGGCCACGCCGCGCAAGCCCTTGCCGTCGACGCCGTCGAGGATGCGGGCGATCAGCTTGATGCCGTTGATCTCCTCAGGCGCGGCGTTGGCCGATGCGCCGCCGCCGCCCAGGGCCAGTTGCTTCTTCAGGTCTGCGACCTGTTTTTCCAGCAACTTGCGTTCGGCCGAGAGGGCCTCGACGCGGGCGGGGACGTCCAGGGGCTGGACCTTGAACGACTGGGCCAGGGTCTTCGCTACCCCGGCCTGGGCCAGGAGGTACTGGCGCGCGGCCTCGCCGGTCACGCCCTCGACGCGGCGGATGCCAGCGGCGATGCCGGTCTCGCCGGTGATCTTGAACAGGGCGATGTCGCCGGTGCGGGCGACGTGGGTGCCCCCGCACAGTTCAACGGAGTAGGGACCATTGTTGTCAGTCAGAGCGCGGCCAAGCGTGACCACGCGGACCTCGTCGCCGTATTTCTCGCCGAACAGGGCGACGGCGCCGGCGTCGATGGCGTCCTGGGGCGTCATCAGCTGGGTCGTGACCGGGACGTTCTGGCGGATGACCGCGTTCACCTCGGTCTCGATGGCGGCCAGCTGGTCCTCGGTCACCGGGGCGTTGTGGCTGAAGTCGAAGCGCATGCGTTCGGCATCGACCAGCTGACCCTTCTGGGCCACGTGCGGGCCGAGCACATTCTTCAGCGCCGCATGCACCAGGTGGGCGGCGGAGTGGTTGGCGCGGGTGGTCAGACGCTGTTCGGCATGGGCGCGGAGCTGGGCGCGGGCGCCGATGGTCAGGGTCCCGGACTCGATCTCGATCTTGTGGGCGTAGAGGTCGCCGCCGGCGTGTTTCTGGACGTCGAGGATTACGCCGAAGCCTTGCTGGCCGCTCGCGTCGGTCCATTCGACCTCGCCGCGATCGCCGGTCTGGCCGCCGCCTTCGCCGTAGAAGGGGGTCTGGTCGAACAGCACCTCTGCGGTCTGGCCGGGCTCAAGGGCGTCGATGGATACGCCGCCGCGCACGATGGCCAGGACCTCGCCCGAGCCTTCGATGGCGTCATAGCCGGTGAAGACGGTCGGGCCAAGGCGGTCGCGGAGCGACAGCCATTCGCCGGCCGAGGCGGTCTGGCCCGAGCCCTTCCAGTTGGCCTTGCCGCGCTCGCGCTGCTGGGCCATCGCGGCCTCGAAGGCGTCGTTGTCGACGGTCAGGCCGCGACGACGGGCCTCGTCCTGGGTGAGGTCGAGCGGGAAGCCGTAGGTGTCATAGAGGCTGAAGGCGGTCTGGCCGGAGATGACGCCGCCTTCGGACAGGCCCGAGGTCGCCTCGTCCAGCAGGCCCATGCCGCGGCCCAGGGTGGTGCGGAAGCGGATTTCTTCCTGCTTCATCGTGTCTTCGATGGAGGCCTGGGCGCGGGCGAGTTCGGGGAAGGCCTCGCCCATCTGGTCCACGAGGGTCGGGACGAGGCGGTGCATCAGGGGATCGGCGGCGCCGAGCAGGTGGGCGTGACGCATGGCGCGACGCATGATGCGACGCAGGACATAGCCGCGCCCCTCGTTCGAGGGGGTCACGCCGTCGGCGATCAGGAAGGACGATGAGCGCAGGTGGTCGGCGATCACGCGGTGACTGGCGGCTTGTGCCCCTTCAGCCTTCGTCGAGGTGGCGTCTTCGGAGGCGGCGATCAGGATCTGGAACAGGTCGGTGTCGAAGACCGAGTTCTTGCCCTGGAGCACCGAGGTCATCCGCTCCAGGCCCATGCCGGTGTCGACCGAGGGTTTGGGAAGGCTGCAAACGATCTCGTCGTTCTCCTTCTCGAACTGCATGAAGACGTTGTTCCAGATCTCCACGTAGCGGTCGCCGTCCTCGTCCGGCGAACCAGGAGGTCCGCCGGCGATGTGGTCGCCGTAGTCCCAGAAGATCTCGGTGCAGGGACCGCAGGGGCCGTTGTCGCCCATGGCCCAGAAATTGTCGGAGCCGGCGATGCGGATGATCTTGTCGTCCGCGAAGCCTGTGACCTTCTTCCAGATCGCGGCGGCCTCATCGTCGTCGATGTAGACGGTGACGAGCAGGCGCTTCGGGTCGAGGCCGTAGTCCTTGGTGACCAGGTTCCACGCACGGTCGATCGCGTGTTCCTTGAAATAGTCTCCGAAGGAGAAATTTCCCAGCATCTCGAAGAAGGTCAGGTGGCGTGCGGTGTAGCCGACATTGTCCAGGTCGTTATGCTTGCCGCCGGCCCGGACGCACTTCTGCGAGGACGTGGCGCGCGGGTAGGGCGGGACGGCCGCGCCGGTGAAATAGTCCTTGAACGGCACCATGCCCGCGTTGACGAACATCAGCGTCGGGTCGTTCTGCGGCACCAGCGGAGCCGAGTGGACCTTCGTGTGCCCATCGGCCGCGAAATAGTCGAGGAAGGTCGAGCGGATCTGTTTCAGGCTGGCCATGGGCTGTTCAGTCGTTTGCGCGTCGAGGATTTGGGAAGGCGCATATAGAGACTGGAGAGGCCATCGGCCAAGGTTTTCCCGTCACTCCGGGGCGTCGCCAGACTCGGGAGGGCCGTCCACGGCGTCGTCTTCGTCCGAGAGGAGGGCGTCGAGGGCTTCGATGATGGCGTCGATCTGTTCGGCGCTGGCGGCGACGCGGAGCACGGCGCCGTCGCTGCCGCCGATCTCCAGCAGATAGCCGTCGTCGCTTTCCGCCAGGTTGAACTGGGTCAGGGTGGGGATGTCTTCGGCCATGGGAAATCTCCTCGGCGAATGAACCGCCGGCAGGCGGAAGGCTGGCGTTTTAGGGCGTCGGCGTGACGCGGGGCAATGACGAGGTGGGGTGCTATGCTGGGGAATGTCCACGCTTGAAGTCTGGTTCGATGGCGATTGCCCGCTCTGCCGGCGGGAGATCGCCCTGCTGCGGCGTCTCGATCGACGCGGTGCGATCGTCTTCACCGACGTGGCGACGGGTGAGGGACACTGTCCCATCGACCGCGCCGTCTTGCTCAGCCGGTTTCACGCACGGGAGGACGGGCGTCTGGTGTCCGGCGCCGAGGCCTTCGCGGCGATGTGGCGGGCGATCCCCTTGCTGGCCCCGCTCGGCCGTCTGGCGAGAAATCGGCACGTGCTGGCGGTTCTTGAGCGGCTCTATCTGGTGTTTCTGAGGGTGCGGCCCGGCTTGCAGCGCGCACTGGGTCGACGGGGCTGAGCGCCGGTCTGCGGATGTGGGTGACCGCCTGACCGGAACAGAAAAGAGCCCGCCCGGACGAACCGGGCGGGCGGCTCCGTCCAGCCCGAGCCCCACGGGGGTCGGCGGCGGGTCGCAGGGACCGGCCGGGCGGATTGTCTCATTCCTCCCCCGGCGGGGGAGGTGGCGCGGCGCTTTTTCAGCGACGTGACGGAGGGGGCCCGCCGCGAGCGACGAAATGTGGGGTCGGCCCCCTCCACCGCTTCGCGGTCCCCCTCCCCCGATGGGGGAGGATCAGCCGTCGAGATCCTGACCTTCGTCCGGCTCGGGCGTGCCCAGGAGCTCGTCGGCGATCTTGGAGGTCGACTTGCGGACCTTGTCCTCGATGGCGTCAGCCATGTCGGGGTTGGCTTTCAGGAAGGCGCGGACGTTCTCGCGGCCCTGACCGATGCGGGTCGAATCGTAGGAGAACCAGCTGCCGGACTTCTCGATGATCCCGGCCTTGACGCCCAGGTCGATGATCTCGCCGAGCTTGGAGATGCCCTCGCCATACATGATGTCGAAGATGACCTCGCGGAACGGCGGGGCGACCTTGTTCTTGACCACCTTCACGCGGGTAGTGTTGCCGACGACTTCGTCGCGATCCTTGATCGCGCCGGTGCGGCGGATGTCGAGACGGACCGAGGCGTAGAACTTCAGCGCATTGCCGCCCGTGGTCGTTTCCGGCGAGCCGTACATGACGCCGATCTTGTGACGGATCTGGTTGATGAACAGGACGATGCAGTTCGACTTGGAGATCGAGGCGGTCAGCTTGCGCAGGGCCTGGGACATCAGACGGGCCTGAAGGCCCGGCAGGCTGTCGCCCATCTCGCCCTCGATCTCGGCGCGCGGGGTCAGGGCGGCGACTGAGTCGATCACCACGATGTCCACGGCGCCCGAACGCACCAGGGTGTCGACGATCTCCAGCGCCTGTTCGCCCGTGTCGGGCTGGGACACCAGCAGATCGTCCAGATTGACGCCCAGCTTCTGGGCATAGCCCGGATCCAGCGCGTGTTCGGCGTCGACGAAGGCGGCGGTGCCGCCGGCCTTTTGAATCTCGGCCACCGTATGCAGGGCTAGGGTCGTCTTGCCCGAGGATTCAGGACCGAACACCTCGATCACCCGCCCGCGCGGCAGGCCGCCGATGCCCAGCGCCATGTCGAGGCCGAGCGAGCCGGTGGACACCGAGGGGATCACGTCGGCGACCCCGCCCTTGCCCAGCTTCATGACCGAGCCCTTGCCGAAGGCGCGGTCGATCTGTGCGATCGCGGCCTCCAGGGCCCGCTGCTTGTCGCCGTCGTCCTTGCCCACCAATTTCAGATTCGCCTGAGCTGCCACCTTGCCACTCTCCCTTGCCATGATTCCCGTTGAGACCCTGGGGAGAGGCCCGCCTTCGGTCCGATGACCGTGACCCGCTCCCTGTGAGCAGGACTATGTGCATGGTTTGTTCTGGTTGCCAATATGTTCGTTTCTGAACGACGGACGCAGCCGTGAAGCTACGTCCGTTTCTGACGCCTATTCCTTAAGGTGAGCATCCAGCAGGGTGTACCAGGTCGAGGTCAGGCGCTCGAACTCGGCCGGGCACTGTTCGGCGCGTTCCGGGGTCAGCCATTCCTCCTCGAGGAGGTTGGCGTATTTATCGGTGTCGGAGCCGTAAACCAGGCAGGTCAGGGTATAGTAGCGCTGCTGGCTGAGGGAGTGCTCGTCGGCGAAGTCGCTCTCGTCGACCTCGGCCGCCTCTTCGGGGTCGGTGTAGAAGCTGAGGGCGCCGGCGATGGCCGATTCCTCGCCGTCATCGCCGTCGATCAGCCACCAGGCGGCCAGGCTGTCGGCCGTGTCTTCCTCGCGGCCGGTGAAGGGAATTTCCAGAACGTCGACCAGGGCGTGGCCGACTTCGTGGAAGACGGTGAACAGGAAGGAGCCGTTGACCGCGTCCTCGATCTCTTCCTCGGTTTCGTAGTAGGCGGCGAAGGTCTCGCGCTCGCCCTCGAACATCTCGATGCAGATCTGGATCTCGCGATCCTCGGGGATGTAGTAGGCGTTGTTCTCGCCGCACTCGGCGAAGCGCAGGCCGATATCGACGGGCAGGATCAGGCTCTCGTTCAGAACGTCGGCGACGTCCTCCAGCCAGCGCTCCTCGCTCAGTTGGGCGGCCAGAGCGGTGTAGTCATCGCTTTCCAGCACGGCCGGGCGGACGACGAAGTCGCCGCGATCCTGGGCAGGGCGGGCGGCCGAGGCCTCGGCCGAGGCGGCGCCGTCCTCGCAGGCGGAGATGGCCAGGGCTGCGAAGGCGATAAGCGTGAAGCGACGCGCGTGCGGCCCGATCGACATGGACATGGTGTTCCCCCTGAACGCAGGCTGTCTAGCGCCGCGGGCGCGCTACGCCAACGTCCGGGAACGGAGCGTCAGACTCCGTCAGTGCGAAGTGGGGTCGCGGACCGCGATCAGGGACTTGGTCAGGCCGGCGACGACCTCGTCGTGGTGGGTCGCGTCCGGATACAGAAAACGGAACTGGGCCTTGTCCAGCAGGCGGGCGTGCTGGACGTCGCGCATGGCCGCGCCCATGTCCGGCGCCCTCTGCGAGAAGCCGTGGCGGCGTTTGAGCAGGGAGCGGGCGCGGCTCTGTTCCGAACGCCAGTGGAAGAACGGGGCCGAGAAATGCGGCTCCACCGGGAACCAGAAATAGGGCGTCTGGACGTAGTAGCGCGGGGCCAGGCGGCGGCATTCGGCGGCGAAGGCCTCCATCCGCGCCCAGTCGCCGACGTGTTCGATCACCGAGTTGGAGTGGACCATGTCGAACGCGTGGTCTTCGTATTGCGGCAGGGCGCAGGCGTCGCCGTCGATGACGGTGAACAGGCGGGGGTCCGCGACCTCGTCGATGCCGCCCGGATTGACGAGGGTGATCCGGACCCTCGAGGCGTCCAGGAACTGGCGATCGAACAGGGTCCAGTAGTTGGCCTCGCCGCCCAGATCGATGATGTTCACCGCACCCTTCCCGGCGTGGATCCTGGTGATCATCGCAATGATCCTTCGTGCGCGGGCGCGGCGGAACCGCGAGACCAGCGAGTTGGGATCTGTGTTGTCCTGGAGGGCGTGGATCAGGTTCATGCGCCCCTCGTACAGGACCGGCTTTGCCGTCCGCTTAAGTGGCAGGGTTACCGGAAGCCTAAGTGGGGCCGTCGGCGGCAGGCGGGGGCGCGGGCTCGGCGAATCGGGCCGTCAGCGACAGGCCGCAGGCGAGGATCAGACAGGCCGCCGCGGCCGCCGCCAGCGTGCCTTTCGAGCGCGGGGCGAGCGGGACGAGGAACAGCAGCACCAGCACAGTCATGAGCGCGAGGACGCCGGGCAGGTCCATGCCGACGCCGAGGAAGACCTGGTGCGACAGGTTCAGGATCCAGGCCCCGCCGACGACCGTGGCGACGACCGCCGGGAACAGGGAGCGGGGGCTCTCCAGCCGCGCGCCGGTGAGGGCGCAGGCCGCCGCCGCGAGGGCCGCGAGCAGGCCCGGCCAGATGAAGACCAGGGCGGCTTCCGGCGCCGCAGCCTGGGCTATGAAGCCGAAGACGAAGATCAGGGCGATCAGGCCGAGCCAACCGCCCCAGACCGTCCTGGGCGCACTCTGCGACCAGACCGTCAGGACCAGAGCCGCGACACCGGCGCCGAGCACTACGGGATCAAAACCACCGAGGATCTGGGCGGCCGCGACCGCCACGATGGTGACGCCAGCCAGCAGTTTCGGACCGAAGGCTTGACGACCCGCCAGCAGGGCGAGGGCGACGGCGGCCATCGCAAGGCCCGTTCCGGCCTCCATCCACGGCAGGCGGCGGAGCAGGGTGTAGTAGACGTCGGCGGACTCGGCGCGTGACGACATCGGCCCGGCGAGCACCCGGACGCCGTGGGCGACGACGATCCCCGTGGCCACGATCCACAGGCCCGACAGCATCCCGCGTCCGACGTCGGGGGCGGTCAACCCGGTCGCATGGCGCGCCCCCCAGGCGGCAAATGCGCCGAGCAACGCAGTCAGGGCGAGCAGGGTCCAGCCGAGGTCGAGCGAATGAACGATGGTGAACAGGCCCAGATAGTCGCCGTAGACGACATTGCGGCCCGTGACCGGCAAGGCGTCGGCGCGCAGCAGGGCGTCGGTCGCCTCCAGCGCCTGGGAGCCGATATGCTGGACCGCGCCCTGATCGAGGTTGTCCGGCGTGGCGGTCGGGGAGTGGTACTGGGACGGGCGGCCGATGAAGGCGAAATTGACCCCGGCGACGCCCCGGTTCCTGGAGATTGTGAAGTCGGTGCCGTTCGGCATGTTTTCATAGACGAAGATCGACAGGGAACTGGACGAAGCCCCGCCGTCGGCCCGCCGTGCAGCCCGGCTGAACAGGTCGATGGTTTCCGCGTTACCGCGTCCGGTCTCGAACATGAAGGCGCGGCCACCGCCGCCCCGGGCCTCCAGGTTCACCAGGGCGCCGATGCGGTCGCGCAAGGGGTGTTCGGAGAAGAAGATGCGGGCGCCGTCCAGATTCAGCTCTTCGGAATCGGTGAACACAACGACCAGGCTGCGGTCGGCAGGGCCACGCGCCTTGATGGCGCGCACGGCTTCGAGGATCGCCGCGACGCCGGCGCCGTCATCGGCGGCGCCGGGAGAGTTCCAGGCGCTGTCGTAGTGGGCCATCATCAGCACGGCCGGAGCCGATGGATCGCGGCCGGGCAGGACGCCGACGATATTGACCGCCTTATTGCCTGCTGAGGCCGGATCCCCGCCCCAACGGCGCAGACGCTCGATGGCTTCGGGCGACAGAACCCCGGCCTGCAGGGCCGGGTTGAGCCCCAGCGCCGCCATGCGACCGAACAGCCAGGATTGTACCCGCGCGTGGTCGGCCGAGCCGACGGGGTGGGGGCGGGCGCCGATGACCCGAACATCAGCCATGGCGCGGACGGCGGAGAAGTCGGCGGCGGGCGTGTCGGTCCCGCGCGCGCCGGGAACCTGAAGGGCCCACACGCCGATCATTAGAGCGACTGCCAGCGATCCGAGAAACAGAGCCCAACGCATCGCCATCCCCTCCGACGTTGCGGCGACCATAGGGGGCCGGGCGTGGCCGTGTCGACCGGGATCAGGCGGCGCGGCTGAGGGCTGAGGGCGCCTTGACGAACAGGCCCTTGCGGCCGGTCACGGGACGGAAGGCGACGGTGTCGGCGTCGATTCGCTCGTCGGCTCCCAGAATCAGGACGCCGTCGTCCATCAGCCGCCGCTCCAGACCGTCCACGACCTGGCCGCGCCTGGCCGGATCCATCTCCGAGAGGATGTTTCGACACAGGATGACGTCGAACCGGGCGGCATCGGCCGGGGCGTCAAGCAGGTTGTGGCGGGCGAAGCGGACGGCGTCGCGCAGGGCAGGCTTGGCGACCCAGGCGTCGTCCGCCGGATCGAACCAGTTCAGCATTGTCCGGGCGTGCAGGCCGCGCTGGATCTCGAAGGCGGTGTAGGATCCCGCCCGGCCGCGCTCGATCGCGCGCTGTGACAGGTCGGTGGCGACGATCTCGACATTGGCCCCGACCTCGAGGCCGGCCATGGCGAGGGAGTAGGGCTCCTGGCCGTGCGAGCAGCCGGCGGACCAGACGCGCACCAGACCCTCAGGCCGGGCGCGGGCGATGGCGGGCAGCAGCTCGCGCGCGAAGGTGTCGAACACCGTCCGGTCACGGCGGAACCAGGTCTCGGGGTTCAGCAGGGCCTCGATGACCGCCCAGCCGAGGCTGGCCACCGGCTTGGCCCACAGGCTGGCCAGCATGTCGTCGACACTGTCGAAGCCCTCGCGACGCGCGACAGGGGCCAGCCGGTGCTCGGCGAGGTGGATCCGATCGCGCCCCAGCCGGAAGCCGGCGCGAGAGGCCATCAGGGCCTGCAGGCGGTCGAAATCGTCCTGGATCATGTGACGGCTACAGCGCGGGTCATGGCTGGGCTTCAGACCGCTCCGACTTCACTGAATTTGGAGTGCAGGATTTCCGAGTCGAACGGCTTCATCACATAGTCGTCCGCCCCGGCCGACAGGGCCTCGGCGATGCGTTCGGGCGCCGTCTCAATAGTGCAGAACAGGACCTTGGGCCTGTCCCCGCCCGGGGTGGTGCGCAGCCGACGCAGGAAGGCCAGCCCGTCCATGACGGGCATGTTCCAGTCCAGCAGGACGACGTCTGGCATCATGCCGGTGCAGTAGGACAAGGCCTCGATCCCGTCGGCGGCTTCATCGACCTCGAACCCGAGGCCTTCCACGATGCGGCGCGCGACCTTGCGGATGATCCGGCTGTCGTCGACGATGAGGCAGGTGCGGACGTCCAACGCGGTCTTCTCCAAACGGCTCGAATCAAGCGCCGCTTCAACCGTCAATATCGCTTCCGGGCGGTTAACGAGGCGTTGGGATTCGGGATTAAGACGGCATCCGTACGGTCATCGACACGCGGCCCTCCACAGCTTCGACCGTGAGCGTTCCGTCCGCCTGATCGGCTGTGAGCCACAGCCAGTAAGGCTGAATCCACTGGCCCGCGAGGCCTTCGGTCAGCCGCAGGCCGGCCAGACCCGTCGCCGCCTCGGCCTTCAGCCGGGCCCGCGCGCCCTCGGCGACGCCCTCGATCACCAGTTGGGCGCCCTCGCGCCGCACAGCGACCGTCGCCGCGCCGCCCATCGGCAAGGCGCCTACAGTCAGATAAGCCAGATTGACCAGGGCGCGGGCCTGGGGCTTGCCGAAGTCGCCGTCGCCGAGGCTCCAGGCCAGGGTGGCGCGTCCGCCCGCGACCACGTTGTCGACCAGGGCCGTCAGTTCGGCGCCCGTGAACCGCTCGGCTGTCGTCGCGGCCCCGAAGGCGACGCGGCAGAACTGGACCAGGGCGACCATCTTTCTGGCGCTGTCGGCGATCAGGCTCATGGCGTCGTCGCGCATGTCCTGGGCCGTCGGATCGTCCAGCAGGTCCAGCCCCGACATGATCGCGCCCGAGGGCGAGATGAAGTCGTGGCAGAGCTTGGCGGCGATGAGGCTGGCCAGTTCCTGGCCATCGACGGGCAGTTCGCCCAACTGCGAACCAGACTGGGCGGAGACGGCGGCGTCGGTCATGCGGGGCTCGGGCTCTCGAGGGGCTTCAAGATCGGCCGCCACCCTCGCGTGATTTGCGCCGTCGCGAAACCGCCCGCGATGGTCTATCCCCCGGCATAATGACCGACAGACTGTCCTCCGACCTCGCCTCCGGCGCCCTGCACGACACCCTCGCCGACATCGCGGAGGAGGCCGCCGCCGTCATCCTGCCCTACTGGCGGGCGGGCGGAGAGGTGTTCTCCAAGGCGGACGACAGCCCGGTCACCCTGGCGGACCAGAAGGCCGAGGCCCTGATCCTGTCGCGCCTTGCCGCCCTCTATCCCGAAGTCCAGGCCGTGGCCGAGGAGCAGTCGGAGGCCCAAGGCAAGCCCGAGAGCGCCGCTGATCGCTTCTGGCTGATCGATCCGCTGGACGGCACCAAGGGCTTCGTCCAGGGCAAGGAAAGCTTCACCGTCAACATCGCCCTGATCGAGGGAAACCGTCCGACGGTCGGCGTTGTCTCGGCGCCCGCGACATCGCTGACCTGGCGGACCGCGCCCGGCGGCGGGGCCCAGATGCGCCGCTATGGCGACGCGTGGAGGGCGATCCGGGTGCGCAACCGGCCGGATCAGGGCTTCGCCCTGTTGAGCCACAGCGTCACCGATGAAGAAGCCGCCCGTCTCGCCGCCCGCCATGGCTGCACGAAATGGCAGGGGACGGATTCGTCGCTGAAGTTCTGCCTGATCGCCGAGGGTCGGTTCGACGCCTATCCGCGCACCGGTCCGACCTCGGAGTGGGACACGGCCGCGGGGCAGGCGGTGCTGGAGGCCGCCGGAGGACGGGTGCTGGGCCCGGACGGCCAGCCGCTGGCCTACGGCAAGCCGGGGTTCCTGAACGGCGCCTTCGTGGCGATGGGCGGGTAGGTTTTCGTCAGGGATCGACAGCCGCGCCTTCCTTGTAGAGCCGCCACGGCAAAGCTAGACAGTTCGCTCAAGTTGCCGATCCGGGGGGATCATGAAATTTCGCCGTGACGCGCCCGTCGCCCTGATCACTGCTGTTGTGCTGGTGGTCGGGATCCTGACCGTGGCCTCCAACCTGCTGTTCGGGGGCATGACCACGGCGGTCGAGCGCAGCCATGTCCAGCTGATGAGCGCCATCATCAACTTCAACCTGGACGGCGCGGCCGGCAACGCCCTGGCCCGTGCCGAGATCATCGCCGCAGAGCCCGAGGTGCGTGCGGCGCTGGCGCGTCAGGACCGGCCGGCCCTGCTGGCCGCGACATCGGGCATGTTCGCCACCCAGAAAGACAATTACGGCGTTACCCAGGTGCAGTTCCACTCGGCGCCCGCGACCTCCTTCCTTCGCCTTCAGGCGCCCGAGCGGTTCGGCGACGACCTGTCCAGCTTCCGGCCGATCGTGGTGGCGGTGAACCGCGAGCAGACGGCCAAGAAGGGCATGGAGACCGCACGTTCCGGTCCCGCCATCTTCGGCGTCGCCCCGATCGCGGCGCCTGGCGGGACCCATGTGGGCTCGGTCGAGGTCGGCATGGATTTCGGTCCGGTGCTGGACCGGCTGAAGGCGGCCTATGGCCTGGACCTGACTCTGTTCCTCGACGAGGCGCCGCTGCGCCAGACGGCGACGGCGATGGATCCGACCGTGCTGGCGGAACAGAACCGTGTCGGCTCGACGATCAAATATTATTCGACCGACTGGGACCTGATGCGGACCCTTGTCACGTCGGACGACCTGCGCGTCCACGACGAGCCGTCGGACTATGTTCGGAAGGCCGCCGGCAAGCCTTACGGCGTCATCATCGTGCCGCTGCGCGGCGCGTCGGGCGAACTGCTCGGCGCCGTGGCGGTGACCCAGTCGTTCGCTCCGACGCGCGGGGCGGCGGGGCGGTCGCTGGTGCTGCAGATGCTGTTCGCCCTGTTCGCCATGATCGTGCTGGCCGGCGTGGTTCTGGTCGTAGTGAGCGGCTTCCTGCTGCGTCCGCTGCGGGCCATCTCGGCGCGGTTCGCCGCCATCGGCACGGGCGAGACGGTCGAGGACGACGAGGACGACGATCGTCTGTCCATAGAGATGGCCGAACTCGCGGCCGAGCAGAAGCGGATCGCGGCGCTGGTCGCAGCCAAGCGAGGCCGGGGGTCGTGAGCGTCCGGCGTCTGATCGCCATTCTGCTGGTTCTCGGCGGGCTAATGGTCGTCGGCCTGCTGCTGCCGGGTTTGGGTCAGACCCAGAACGCGACCCAGCTGCCCGAGCCGCCGTTGTCCGCTCCGGCTGCCCAGGGCGCGACCCTGCCGCTTGGCACGGGCCTGCCGGTGGTGGTGCGCAGCGGCCTGTCGTTCGTCGCTGTGGAATCGGTCGATGAGAACGAACAGACCTTCGTCGCCACGGTCGATCTGCGCCTGCGTTGGACCGATCTGCGGCTGCGGTATCCGGCGTCCGAGGCCTCGGTCGGCTATCGCGAATGGCGCGGCGAGCTCGCCGTCGAGCAACTGGCGGCGATCTGGACCCCGGATGTGGACCTCGCCAACCTGGTGGGCGATCCGGACGCCGACAGCCGGTCGCTGCGCATCTTTCCCGACGGCCGGATCGAGCTGCTGCGCCGGGTGACCGCGACCTTCAAGGCACCGCTGGACGTAACGCGTTTCCCCTTCGACCATCAGGCGTTGAGCATCGAACTGGTGTCGCGCGGCGAGCCGGTGGACCGCGTCGCCCTGGATTATCGCCAGGAAGATCTGGAGTTCAGCCGCGCAAGCGCGGGTCTGGCGCTGGACGGTTGGGATATCGGACGGGTCAGCCTGACGCGGGATCCGATCGCCGGCTGGTATGGCGAAACCTATGCCCGGCTGCGCGCCTCGCTGGATGTCGGGCGGGTTGCCGGATCGACGGTGGCGGGGCTGTTCATCCCGCTGCTGGCTTCGCTGCTGATCCCGCTGCTGGCGACCTGGCTGAACTCGGTCAAGGACGGCGAATTCCAGACCGAGGCGTTCGAGCTGACCAATATCGTCATCGGCGGCCTGTTCGCGGTCATCGCCCTGAACTTCACGGTGAACACCGACCGGGCCAGCCTGGCCAACGGGCAGAACACGGTCGCCCTGCTGTTCGGGCTGAACTACATCACCCTGGCGCTGGCTCTGGCGATCAACATCGCCCTGTTCCGCTTCAATGTCGCGCGCAGCCTGGCCGGACGCCATGTCCAGCACGAAGTGTTTCTGTACATCACCTGGGCCCTGCCGCTGACCGTGGCGGCGACAGCCGCGGCCATCGTGCTGATCGCGGCGGTGTCATAGGGGTTGAATGCCGATAGCCGTTGGCGACGGCCCATGATTGTGTCCGCTCGTGAGAGTGGAAGGGTGCGGGCATGATCAAGGGTGTGACGCTGTTTCTCGGCGCGACCGTGCTGCTGGGCAGTTGCGCGGTCTCCGGCCCGCCGGGGAGCCTTGAGGCGCGGCAGCTGCTGGTTCAGACCGGCCAGTGCTTCCGGGGCGAAGAGGTGAACAACTTCAACGTCAAGGACGCCCGCAACGCCTATGTCGCCACCCGTCGCGGCTATGTCTATCGGCTCGAGAGCGCCGGGGACTGTTTCAGTGAGGGGCGTCATCAGCCTGTCGGTCCCTCACCACCGGCTGAGCAACCAGGGGATCTGCGTGGGAGAGGAGACGGCCGTCTACATCGCGCAGTGGCGCGGCGGGATCGGCCAGCAGTGCGTGGCCCGGGTCTCGGGTCCGATCCGGGACAGCCGCGTCTCGGGACTTTGGTCCCACCAGAACTAGGCCCGGACGGGCAACCCCATCATCAGTCCCCTGGCGCGGTCGGCGATGACCGGAACCCCGTTTTCGCGGGCGGCCTCGGCGGCCTCGGCGAGGACGAAGGCGGCCTGATCGGGGTCGGAACCCATCAGCTCGCTGCGGGCGATCATCAGCCGGGCCATGGCGATCTGGTCGACGGCCCAGTCGATGACCGAGGGAACGCCGGTGCGGTCGGCGAGGCGGCGACGGACGCGTGTCTCGATCTTCGAGAGTTCGGTCAGGTCGCCGGCGGTCGCGGCCGTCTCGATCTCGCGCGCGACCAGCAGGTCGAGGGCGAGCGCCCCCAGGATCGTGCCGTAGCCGGTCGTCAGCGCAACGGACTGGCGGATCGGCTCGATGGGGGCGGTCGGGTCGATGGAACGCGCGATCTGGATGGCGACCCAGTCGAGCGGGCTGTGGTCGACAAAGAACTGGTCGGCGGCGGCGTCGAACATCTCGTGCCCGGTCTGCATCGCGGCTTCGTCGTCAGCCATGGCGGCGAGCGCGGACAGGCCGGCGGCGCAGAGGGCGAGCGCCCGGGCGCGGGTCAGTGGGCGGGTGTCCGGCGAGCAGGCTTCCACCAGAGCGGTCAGGTCGCGTCCCGCCTGGTCCAGCAGGCGGGCGTCGCGCTGGATGATGCCGCCTTCCAGCGCCAGCGCCGCGCTGTCGAGGCGCAGGTCGTCGGCCTCGAGCGGATTGTGCTTGGTGAGGGCGTGCAGGGCCGCGTCCATCAGGGCCGCGGCGTCCTGACGGTCGGCCGCCTTTTCGCTCAAACGGGCCTGACGTGCGTGGATCCGGGCATGGACCCCGGCGCAAGAGGCGAGGGTCGGCAGGCGTTTCGAGGTCGCTTCGCGGGCCCACTCCGCCGCCTGGACGATGGCGTTGCGGTCTCCGAACAGGTCGAATTTCGTGATCAGGGCCTGGGCGCCGGACAGCAGGGCGCGGGCGCGTTCGTCCTCGGTGCGGGCGGCCTTCAGCGCGTCCTCGGCGGTCGATAGGGCTCGGGCGATGCTGTCGAGGGCGCCGCTGCGACGGGCATGCTCTCGCCACAGGATCGAGGCGCGATGCCAGGTCTGCGACGGCCGCGAACAGGACACCCGGCCGCCGTCGGTGGTCAACGCCTTCGCCTCGCGCGCCAACAGTTCGACGCCGATAAGCTCCAGCCAGCCCAGGTCGTCGCTTTCGCGCGCCTGCACGAAGAGCCGTCTCAGATCCTTGCCGAACTCGAACATGGCCACGTCACTACTCTCCGGTCGTCCCGCATCGGGACCGTCTCAGGCGTTCACTCCCTTGTCTAGCAAACCCGACGCCGCGACCGGGTTCCATGCACGCCCTGTTGCGCCGCACAGTTGGGGCGCCTACCTCTTCGCGACCGCAACACCAGGTGTTTCACATGACGACCCTTTTCGACCCTATCGACCTCGGCGCGATCCATCTCAAGAACCGGATCGCCATGGCCCCCCTGACTCGCAGCCGGGCGATCGAGGGCGAGGTTCCGAACCCGCTGGCGGTCGAATACTACGCCCAGCGCGCCTCGGTCGGCCTGATTATCTCCGAAGCCACCCAGATCAGCCAGTCGGGTCAGGGTTATCCCAACACCCCCGGCATCTTCACCGAGGCGCAGGTCGCCGGCTGGAAGTCGATCACCGATGCGGTGCATGCCAAGGGCGGCAAGATCGTCGCCCAGCTGTGGCACGTGGGTCGGGTGTCGATCCCCGACTATCAGCCCGACGGCGGCCAGGCCGTCGCGCCGTCAGCCATCGCCGCAGTCGGCAATGCGATGAAGCGCGACTTCTCGATGACGCCATTTGAGACGCCTCGTGCGCTGACAGTCGACGAAATCCAGGGCATCGTCGGAGACTATGTCCACGCCGCCGAACAGGCGAGGAAGGCCGGCTTCGACGGTGTCGAGATCCATGCCGCCAACGGCTATCTGATCGACCAATTCCTCAAGGATGGTTCCAACCAGCGCGACGACCGTTATGGCGGTTCGGTCGAGAACCGCGCCCGCTTCATGCTGGAGATCACGGCCGCCGTGGTCGCCGCCATCGGCGCGGACCGGGTCGGCATCCGTCTGTCGCCGTCGAACGGCGCCAACGGAACGATCGACAGCGATCCGGCCTCGATCTTCCTCTACGCCGCTGCGGCCCTGAAGCCGTTCGGCCTGGCCTATCTGCATCTGATCGAAGGCGAACCCGACACCCCGATGTCGATCAAGGGCGGCGCTCCGCAGCTGGCCGCGCAGATCCGCGAAGCCTTCGGCGGACCGTTGATGCTGAACGGCGGCCTGACCCGCGAACTGGCCGAGAAGGCCATCGCTGAGGGTCGCGCCGACCTGATCAGCTCGGGCGTGCCGGTCCTGTCCAATCCCGACCTAGTCGAACGCTGGAAGCGGAACGCGCCTCTCAACGCTCCGGACAAGGCCACCTTCTACGGCGGCGGGGCCAAGGGCTACACCGACTATCCGTTCCTGGAGACGGCGGAGGCGTAGGCCTTCAGAACACGTCCGGCTCCGGCGTCTTCGCGCGCCTGGCCGGGCGGTCGCCGATGCGGCTCCAGGCGTCCGCCAAGGTATCGATCGCTGCTTCTAGCTCCGGCACCGGCAGGCAGTAGGGCAGGCGGAGGAAGCGCTGGAAAGCGCCGTCGACGCCGAAGCGGGCGCCGGACGCGATAATGACCCCGGACTTTTGAGCCTCGACAACGAGCGCCCCGACGACGGGGCGGGGCAGGGCGACCCACAGAGAGAGGCCGCCTGTAGGCCGGGTCGTCTCCCAGTCCGGTAGAACATGCTGAAGGCGGGCATGCAGCGCCGCTTCTCGCGCGGCCAGGGCGGCGCGACGTTCCACGACGGGCGTCTGATCCCCGGCCAGCAGGTGGGCGGCGGCGAGTTGCTCGATCACCGCTGCGCCCAGATCGAGCGAAGCCCGCGCCCGGACGGCGGCGTCGGCGACCTCGGTTTCCGCCCGCATCCATCCGATGCGAAGGCCTCCCCACCAGGTCTTGCTCATCGACCCGACGCGAACGACGTGCGGGCCGGGCGCGGCAGGGGCCGGGGGCGGCTGGTCAAACCAGAGCTCGCGCTGGGTGTCGTCCATGACCATGAGGGCGCCAACGCGGGCGACCGCGCGGGCCACCACGGCCTCGTCCTCGGCGGCCATGACGTGGCCGGTCGGGTTCTGGTGCGCGCCCAAAAGGTAAACGAGTCGGGGCCGGACCCGCTCGATGGTGGCGACCAGTCCGTCGATGTCCCAGCCGGCGGGGGTCAGGGCCACGGGCACGGGCCGCATGCCGGCGCGCACGATGGCCTCGATGGCGTGGGGGTAGGTCGGGTGGTCGATCAACACCGCGTCGCCCGGTCGCCCGAAGGCGCGCAGCAGGATGGCGAGACCGTTCTGGGCGCCCGCTGTGACAACGATCTGATCGGGCGTCGTCGGCAGGCCCGCGCGGTCATAGGTCTCGGCCGCCGCGCGCCTGAGCGGCAGCAGGCCGATGGGGTCGTAGCCGTGTCCCGGCAGGTGGGCAGGCAACGAGTCCAGAGCCCGGGCATAGGCGACATGGACATGCGCCCCGGCGGGAAGGACCGCCGTCGCCATGTTCACTACTTCGGGTCCCGGGGCGACGTGGAACAGGCCCTCCAATCGTTCGGCGCGACGGAAGGGCAGGGCGGTGTAGGTCCCGGCGCCGACGCGACTGGTCAGGAAGCCGTCGGCGCGCAGCCGGTCCATGGCCGCGCTGACGGTGATGCGGCTGACGCCCAGGGCTTCGGCCAGGCGGCGCTCTCCGGGCAGGCGGGCGTCGAGCGGCAGGCGACCGTCCAGCACCAGACCCTTCAGCGCATCGGCAAGGCTGCGATAGGCGACGTCCTCCGCGCCGGACGCGCGCCAGTCGCCGAGGTGGCGGGACAGGCTGTTGAGATTAACGACGGACATGAGGCCACCGTCGCCAAAGTGGCTATGGATTACAAGGCCGGTTGTTCTAGCGTAGCCGCATGTTCATCCGTCGCTTCATCCAGCTCCAGATCGGCCTGCTTCTGTACGGGATGTCGCTGGCCCTCATGGTCCGCGCCGACCTCGGGCTGAATCCGTGGAGCGTCTTCCATCAGGGCCTGTCGGAGATGACAGGGCTCAGCCTCGGGCTGATCGTCAACATCGTCGGGGCTCTGGTGCTGCTGATCTGGATCCCGCTGAGGCAGAAGCCGGGCGTAGGGACGATCTGCAATGTGCTGGTCATCGGCACGGCGGCGGATGTGAGCCTGCATTTCCTGCCGGAGATCCACGGGCTGGGGCTGCAGATCGGATTCCTGATCGGGGCCATCCTGCTGAATGGCGTGGCGACGGGGGCCTATATCGGCGCGGGACTGGGACCGGGGCCGCGCGACGGCCTGACCACCGGCGGCGTGCGACTGACGGGCTGGGAAGTCCGCTGGGTGCGGATGGCGATCGAGGGGCTGGTGCTCAGCATGGGCTGGATGCTGGGCGGCACGATCGGGGTCGGCACGGTGGCCTACGCCCTGTCGAACGGGCCGCTGCTGCAGATCTTCCTGCCGGTGTTCGAGATCCGACTTGATAGAGCGCCCGTTTCCGCCCCTGCTGGGCCCTGATCAGGAACCGAACCGGGCATTCTCCGGCACGTCTTCCAGACGGCAGACGTTCCACAGGTCGTCCTCGGCGCTGTCGACATCGTCGCCCAGCCGGGCTGTGCGCTTGATGACGTCCGTGCCGATGACCTCATAGGTGACGTTGTAGGCGCCCGCGTCGCCGCCGCGTTCGGTCCTGCAACGCTGGGCCTCGCCCCAGCTGTTCGGCCCGGTCTGGAGGAACTGGCCCGGCTCGCAGCCGCCGAAGTCGATGGTGAAGGCGGTCGGGGTCACGAAGGCCAGGTCGCCCTCGCCGGGCCAGACCTGGTCGCACTCCTTGTCGCCCCGGACGTAGTAGCCGAGCGTCATGGGGATGGGCTCCGGCTCGGTCTCGCCGGGCGCGAGGGTGACGCCGGCGGGGCCTTCGGCGACTTGAGGGGTCTGGTCCCGTGTGGAACCCAGCAGGTCTTCCAGCGTGCGGTCGCTGGATGGCGTCGTCGCCGGCAGCGTGGGTCGGGGAGGTGCGGGTTGCGGGCGTTCGGCGACCGTCAGCGGCGGCTGGGCGTTGGGGCGGGGTGACAGGGTCGATTGCGCCGGGGCGGTGTTCAGGGATCGGGTCGTCGCCGAGCCCTGGTTTTGCTGTGCCGAGGCGGCGTTCGCAAGCAGCAGGGCTCCGGTCGCCAGAGCCAGGGTTGTTCCGCAGGTCTTCGCTCGTTCGATCATGCCGTCCTGTCGATCATGCCTGAACGACAAAACGATGGCGGGCGACAGAGGTTCAGCCGCGTTCCTTCGTCTTGGTGAACGCCACCTTCGGGAAGCGCTCCATGACATAGCCGGTCTCCCAGCTCGACTTGGCCAGGAAGACCGGGGCCTGGTCGATATCGCGGGCCATCTGGCCGCGGTATTTGGACATGAAGTCCTCGATGTCGGCCTTTTCCCCGTCGATCCAGCGGGCCTCGGCATAGGGGCTGTGCTCGAAGATGACTTCGAGGCCGTATTCCTCGCCCAGACGATCGGCCATGACCTCGAACTGCAGTTGGCCCACGGCGCCGACGATGAAGTCCGCGCCGATCTCGGGGCGGAACAGCTGGGTGACGCCTTCCTCGGCCAGGCCGTCGAGCGCCTTCTTCAGGTGTTTGGCCTTGAGCGGATCCTTGACCCGGACGCGCTGGAGGATTTCCGGGGCGAAGTTGGGCAGGCCGGCGAAGCGGATCAGGCCACTCTCCGACAGGCTGTCGCCGACCCGCAGGACCCCGTGGTTGGGGATGCCGATCACGTCGCCGGCGAAGGCGTCGTCGGCCAGTTCGCGGTCGGAGGCGAAGAACATGATGGGGGCGTTGACCGACAGCTGTTTGCCGGTGTTCTGGACCTTCAGCTTCATGCCACGCTTGAAGCTGCCCGAGGCCATGCGGAACATGGCGATGCGGTCCCGGTGGTTGGGGTCCATGTTGGCCTGGACCTTGAAGACGAAGCCGGTGACCTCGGCATTGCCCGGCTCGACCGTCAGTTCCACGGGGGCGGGGGCGTTGCGGGTCTCTGGCGGGGCTTCCTTGCGGGCCGGCATGGTCTTGGGCGGCGGCGCCCAGTCGCCGATGGCGGCCAGAAGCTCGTCGATGCCGAAGTGGCGCAGCGCCGAACCCCACAGCACCGGGGTCATATGGCCTTCGAGGAAGGCCTGGCGGTCGAACGCCGGGTAGCCGCCCTCGACCAGTTCTCTGGCGTCCATCAGGGCCTGATGCTCGCCCGCCTCGAAATACTCGCCGGCGTCGGCCAGCGGCAGGGCGTCCGGATGCGGCACCTCATCCTTCGAGCCGGCCGGCTTCTTGGCGTAGGGCTGGAACCGGCCGGTGCCCATCTCGACCATGCCGCGCAGGCGGTTGCCGCTCTCGGCCGGCCACCAGATCGGGGAGGGGTCGAGCTGCAGGCGTGAGGCGATCTCGTCGAGCAGGGCCATCGGGTCCTGGGCCTCGCGGTCCAGCTTGTTGATGAAGGTGATGATCGGGATGTCGCGCAGGCGGCAGACCTCGAACAGCTTCAGCGTCTGCGGTTCGATACCCTTGGCGGCGTCCAGCACCATGATGGCGCAGTCGGCGGCGGTCAGGGTGCGGTAGGTGTCTTCCGAGAAGTCCTCGTGCCCGGGCGTGTCGAGCAGGTTGAACATCTTGCCGTCGTGCTCGAACGTCATGACCGAGGCGGAGACGGAGATTCCGCGCTCCTTCTCGATCTTCATCCAGTCGGACTGGGTCCGACGGTTCTCGCCGCGTGCCCGCACCGCGCCGGCCGCCCGGATGGCCCCGCCGGACAGCAGGATATGTTCCGTCAGCGTCGTCTTGCCGGCGTCGGGGTGCGCGATGATGGCGAAGGTCCGCCTGCGGGCGGCCTCCTGATCGAGGGTCAGTTTCGACATGGGGGCGGGAGGTAGCGCGCGACGGCGCCAAAGTCACGCGGGCGGGCGCCTTCGCCGGCTCTCGAAGATGTGTCGATAGTGCAGGCTAAATCCCCTCGCCAATCAGGGTCTTTGGGGTCATCCTTCGAATGCGAGACGTTCCGGACATGAGCCGGACGCAGCAGGGAAGAAGGAAACGGCTATGGCTCTGCTGGATTCAGCACACCGCGTTTCGACCGTCCGGGCGCCGTCCAGGCGGTTCACGGAGCGCGAGATTCACCCCGCAATCTGCCTGCTCGCAGGCTTCGGCGTGATCATCGGGGCGGCGGGCTTGGTGCATGTGGTGTTCAACGTCCTGATGTAGGGACGTCAGTCGGCCGGTTCGGTCTCCTCGACCGCAGGCGGCGCCTCCGTCGATAGCGGCTCCAGACCGGCGCGCTCCCGTGCCTGCGCCAGAAGATCGCGCACCGAGGTCAGGTCGCCGCCGTCGTGCGGGTTGTTCGCCAGCGGCGACAGGACCTGAACCGCCTCAAGATATTTTTCCTTGGCCATCAAAACCTGCGCGGCCCACATCGCCGTTGAACCCAGTTGGGGCGCCAGGCGATAGGCGGACTCCGCGATCGTGAGGTCGTTATCGCTCGGGTAGCCGGGCGCGCCCTGGCGATTCCGCGACATCGCCATGTAGATCCTGAAGTCGAACGGATCGGCCTCATAGGCGGCGCCCAGACGACGGAGGGCCTGACGCATCAGGGCCGTGCGCGCGGCGGCGTCCTCGGTCTCGTCGGCGACGTCCATCTCTGCGCTGGCCATCAGCCACAGCGCCTCCGCATCAGCAGGGTCGGCGGCCACGACCGGTTCCAGCGTCGTGATCGCCTCGGCCGGCAGTTCGGCCTTGATGAGATATTTGGCCAGGGTCACCGTCGGCAGCCGCTCGCCCGGATGCCGCGCGGCCATCGCATGAACTCGCTGGAGCAGGGCGTCCTTGTCATCGCCGAGCGGTCGCATTGATCGCAGGTCGAGCCAGATCGCGTCCTCCGTGCTCGCCGGCAGGGCGGTCACGGTCACCTCCGCCACCGGGAAGGCCTGGGTCAGGGTGTAGACCGTCACGCCGCGCCCCAGATAGGAACGCAAGCTGGTCGTCAGTTGCTCGGGGGTCTGACCCGTCTGTTCCTCGAAGGCGGCGACGGACTCCTCGCCTCGTCCGACGGCGGCCAGATAGGCGCTGAACTGGCGTTTCCGCTCCGGCGTGCCGAGCATGTAGTGGGTCAGCAGCCAGGCCTGGGCGTAATAGGCGGAACCTTGCCGGGAGCACAGATTGGGGCGCGCGCTCAGGACGGTGCGCATCGGGATCCAGCCGTTCGTCTGGGCCAGGGAATTCAGTCGCCCCTCGCTCCACAGACCGTACCGCATGCGCCCCATCCGCAGGTCCGAGGGCGCCAGGTATTCGGCGAAGCCTTCCACGAACCAGGCCGGGTAGGCCTCGTTGTGGTACTGGAACATGTAGTGGTGCGCGTATTCGTGGAACAGGATCGTGTCGCTGTTCTCATTGCTCAGATCGACGACCGCATAGATCCGGCCATCGTTGCGGCTGTAGAAGCCGCCGACGGTCGTCGGCACGCCGGGCCAGACCTGCCGCATGGTCGCGTTGTTGGCCGCCAGATAGATCCACAGCTTCGGCGCCTCGAGCTCGTCGGTCTCGGGCGGCCGGAACATTTCCAGCATCTCGTGGAAGCGTTCGACCTTGCGGGCGTATTCGGTGATGTCGCCCCGGCTGACCTCGCCCTGGATGACGAAATGCTCGGTCTCGGCGCGCAGGAAGTCGGCGCGGGCCGGCGCGGCAGCGCAAAGGATGAGGCCCAGGGCGAGCGAAAGACCTCGCAAGGCGACCGAGATACGCATGGCTGAACTCCCTGAGAGGGTTCAACCTAGCGGGGCGTGTGTCCGATAGACAAGTGCAGGCGTTGCCGGTCTGGCCTCAGGCGGCCATGCGACCCCAGACGGCGCGGTCGGCGGCGACCGCGTCCAGCTTTCCCTTGCCGCCGCGAACGTAAAGCTGGCGCATCACGTTGTCCGGCAGGGCGCAGAACAGGGGTTCGACAAGGGCGGGGTCGCAGTCGGTCTCCGGCGCCGCGAACAGGGCGGCGTTCACGTCCGGCGAGCGGTCGTGGATCAGCCAGGCCAGACGCCGCGCCCGTTCCGGGTCGTTGCGGTGCAGCAGCGGGTCCTCGGCGAACAACTCGCAGCCGAGTTCCATCAGATAGTCGAAGCCCAGTTTCTCGAACCGGCGCGCGTCGGCCGACGTGACCGGGGAGGCCTCGTTCAGGTCGAACACCACGTCGTTCATGAGAAACAGCATATTGGGCACTCGCCTGACGCCGACGTTTCTCGCCGACACCCTGACCCTAGACCCGGGTGGTTTTCGGTTCCGTTCCCGAACGTCGTTAAGGATTTGCGACCAGCGGCGGGCGGCTCAGTCCTGGACCTTCTCGACGATGAAGTGCCGGCCTTGTCTGTCCTCGATCTCGACCACCCAGAGGTCGGGATCGTAACCGCGCTGGCGCTCGATATAGGCGTCCAGCTCGCTTTCGGTCCCGGTCAACGGCTGGATCCACAACCGGTCGCCGTCCTGGCCGAACGCCTCGCTATAGAGATGCGCCGTCCGCTCCGACGTATTGTAGGCCTTCACGATCACAGTGCCGGCGCGCATGTCGCCCTTGCGCACGACGGTGGCGTTGGCCCCCTCGATCTGGGCGCGGCGGATCAGGGCGCCGACCCACAGGTCTGAGTTCAGAAGCAAATCGGTAACCCTGCTCGGCAACGGGACCGGAACGACGTGGCGCTACGGTGGGCTCATGAGGATAGGCCTTTCAACCCGCATCGCCAGAGCCATCACCGCCGCCGTGATGATGGCGGGGATACCCGTGGCCGCCTTCGCCGACGGCACGGGGACGTTCTACGACCGGACCTTCGTCCTTGCCGCGCACGAGAAATGCCAGCTGTTCCGCGCGCCGGTCGCCGGCGCCCTGTCGGCGGCGACCCTGCAGTCGCGGGGCGCGGCCCTGCGTGCCGGAACCGCCGAGACGACGCTGCAGACCACCGCCAGTCGGGCCCGGTCGCGGGCGCGCCAGGTGTCCTGCGCCAATCCCGAACTGGCCATGGTGCGTGATAGGGTCGCCGACGCCTTCGCCGGCTGGCAGCGTATCCCGCGCATGGATTTCAACAGCGACCATGCCACCTGGACCGCCGACCGCGTCCGCCGCGAGGCCGCGACCTGGCGGCTGGTGCAGACCTCGGTCACCGGCGCCTCGCCCGTGCGGTTCGGCCTTGGCGCCTCGGCCGAGGGCCAAGAGACCCTGTCCGCCGTCGTCTCCTTCGTCGGACGCCCCCGTCCCTATGCGGCGCGGATGGTGATGCGCGACCCGGCCCTGGCCGCGCGTCCGTGGCTGACCGCCGCCGGCCGCGCCGTCCTGCCGCCCGAGAGCGCGCGCCAGGAGGTCTGGTCGGCCGGAACCGCCCCGGCCGCGGCGACCCTGCTGGCCATGGGCAAGACCCAGGGGGAGACCTGGACCTTCCCGGCCGCTGGCGGCGACCGTCTGGCTCGCCTCGATCCGCGCGAGCCCTTCCTGATCGAGTTCCTGTTCCGCGACGGCAGCGTGGCGACGGCGACCTTCGAGGCCGGGGATTTCGCTGCCGCGCGGGCGTTCGTAGCGCTGGGGACGGTCTAGCCCCCTGCATTGAACGGGATGACCTCCGCCCCGCCTTCCGGTGCGACCGGCCGGGCGGCGACGGCCACCGGCATGCGCACCGTGACCGCCGTGCCTTCGCCCAGGGTCGAGTCCAGGCTCATCCGGCCGCCGTGCAGTTCGGCGAGGGCGCGGACCAGCGACAGGCCGAGGCCCGTCCCCTGCACCTTCTGTTCGACAGCGCCCGCCTGTTCGAACGGGCGGCCGAGGCGTTTGAGATCGCGGGCGGCGATGCCGACGCCGGTGTCGGAGACGACCAGCTCCAGATACGGCCCGATGACCTCGAGCGTCAGGGTCACTGATCCGCCCCCCGGGGTGAATTTGATGGCATTGGACAACAGGTTCAGCGTGATCTGCTTCAGCGCGCGGCGGTCGGCTTCGACGACCAGGGGTTCGTCCGGGACCAGACTGGACAGACCCACACCCTTATCCGTCGCGGTGACCCGCACCAGGGCGACGGCCGCCGAGACCACTTCGCGCGCATCGAAGGACTCGCGCGACAGCTCGTAGCGCTCGGCCTCGATCTTGGACACGTCCAGCACGTCGTTGATCAGGTCCAGCAGGTGACCGCCCGCCTCGTGGATGCTGTCGGCGTAGTCGGCGTATTTCTGGGGCAGGGGACCGAAGAGGCGCTGGCGCATGATGTCGGAGAAGCCAAGCACGGCGTTCAGCGGCGTCCTCAGCTCATGGGACATATTGGCGAGGAAGCGGGTCTTGCCGGTGTCGCGCGCCTCGGCCTCCGCGCGGGCGGCTTCCAGACCGATTTCGGTGGCGAACTGGCGGGTGGCGTCGAAGGCCTGGGCGATCACGCGCGCGCAGCCGTCGCCGTCGTCCATGCGGCGGATGATCAGATTGACGCGGCGGTCCAGTGCGATGCGAGGGGCGAACTGGGCCTGACCCTCCTGTCCTGCCAGGGCGCGGTCGATGGCGGCGAGGATCGCGGGGCGGTCGGGGGCGTGGACCGCCGCGAACAGACCGGACTGGAACAGGGTCTGAGGCTCCAGCGCGGGCGGGGCCGAGCCGTAGGCGGCCAGCACTCGGCCCGACGGCTCCAGCACCAGGGTCAGACCGGGCTGGGCGGCCAACAGGGTCTCGACACGCAGGGTCATCGCCTCGGCGGCGTTCAGCTTGTTCTCGCGGAGTCTCCAGGCCAGCGTCACGGCCAGGACGGCGGCGACCGTGGCGAGGACGACGGAGATCGAGGCCGGCAGTGCCCGGCCTCCCGGTGGCCCGATCAGCAGGGCCGACAGCTGGCCGCCCAGGGCCGTGACGCCGGCGCCGATCGCGCCGGCCTGTGCCAGCCGCACGCCGTGGCGGGGTCCGCCCAGCGCCAGGGCCGCGACGAACGGCATGATCACATAGCCCACCAGCGGCCCGGCCGGCCCGCCCGACAGCATGGCTGCGGCGAGGGCCGCCAGGGTCCAGACAACGAGCAGCAGCGACCGCTCGCCCGTGCCATCTCGCCACAGCAGGGCCAGTCCCGCCAGTCCGGGCACGACCATGGCCGTCGCGCCGAAAATCGCTGAGCCGCCGAACCAGCCCAGGCCCGCGCCCGCCACGGCGGACAGCGCGGCGCCCACGGCCCAGGCCGCGTGCCAGGCCGTCAGGGCGGACAGGCCCTCGCCCACCGCGCGCGCGGGCGGTGGAGAGGCGTCCGGGTCAGGGTTGGAGACAGGGTTCAAACAGGTGTCCGGGCGGCCTTGGCGAGGAGCCGGTCAGGGCAGCGCGCCGACCGCGTAGACTAGCGTCGCAGCCGAGTCGTCTAAAGCCCGCACCCGCAGGAGGCGACTCCGTCAGTGGGCGGCGAGGCTCGCAACTGGGGATGGACGGGCAGGTTGTCGTTAACCGGCGCGCGGCCTATCTGGCGACCCATGACCGAACCCGCCGACAGCATCGACGCGACCCTGGACGAACTGGCCGAGGACTTCGAGGTGCTGGAGGACTGGGAACAGCGCATCGCCTACGTCATCGACCTGGGCAAGGATCTGGCCCCGCTGCCGGACACCGACCGGACCGAGGCCAACAAGGTGCCGGGCTGTGCGGCGCAGGTCTGGCTGGCGTCGGGGCGAGACGGCGACCGGCTGACGTTCCACGCCGACTCGGACAGCGCCATTTCCAAGGGCAATGTCGCCCTGTTGCTGAAACTCTATTCGGGCCGTCCTGCGACCCAGATTCTGGCCTTCGACGCCAGGGCGGCGCTGGACCGGCTGGGCCTGCCCCAGGCCCTGACCCGACAGAGGGCGAACGGACTCAACGCCATGGTGGGGCGGATCCGGCAGGAGGCCATGGCGGCCGGGTAAGTCCCCGCAGGCACTCCGGGCGGTCGGGGCAGAGGCGCGGTGACACGATTCAGGGTGACCAAAGGCGCTTCTTTCCGATCATCGGGTCAGCCGATCCGGTAGTGGTCCGCGAGCTTTCGCAGTGCTGCCTTGAGAACCCTCTTCCCTTCCCGTCGGCGAAGGCCTGCCTCCCGTTCGGCGAGTTGCAGGCTGCCCTCGCGGATACAGACCTGTTCTACGATCGCGTGCGTTCGCGAATCCAGTGATGCGAGCGCCCGCGCGAGCCGCCGACCGGCGGCGATGGCCCGGTCACAGGGTTCGACGCGGGCCGACGAGCCGCTGCCGCCCGTGCGCGGCAGGGCGTCCCAGCGCATGGTCAGGGAGGGGCCGGACCGGGAGAGTTCGTCGTCCAGCCTCAGGCGTTCACCCGCGGCGATCTCGGCCGGGGTCAGCCAGGGGCGACCGTCGGCATCCTTGCGACGGGCCAGCCAGGCGATGGGGCTTTCCCCAGGTTGGCGCGACGCAGGGTGAGGCGGCCGTCGGGATCCATCATCGGCCGCTCGCCCTCGATCCGGCCGGGCGCGCCCGGGGGCGGCGTCGAGGATACTGTCGGGGCCGGCCGCCCGATCCAGCCGCCGCCGGCGCGTGCCTTCAGGCCGGGGGTCTCGATCAAGTCCCGGAAGATGGTTTCATTGAGCGTCATCGTCGCACGCGCTCGCCGGTCGCCGCCGACGCGCAGGGCATAGGTTCGGTCGGGCCCCGCGACGTCGATCCAGCCACCGCGCGCCAGAAGGCCTCGCGCCCGCGCCGTAAGGCCGCTCACGCCACCTCCGGCAGGTCGGTGACCGGCGGCGTCTCGCACAGGGTCTGGATGGTCTCGGCCAGCTGATCCAGCAGGTCGTTCAGATGCAGCTCGTCGCGCGCCTGCTCGATCCGGGTGCAGGCCGTCCCGACCGTCTGGCGGTTGATCCCGAAGGCGTGACCGACCCGTTCCAGCGGCCAGCCGAGCGCCACATGGGCCAGGTACAGAGACACCCGCCGCGTCCGGAGCGCCGACTGTGTCAGCCGGGACTTGCGCTGCAGGGTTTCCATCGGCGTGCCGAGCCGCAGGGCCACGATCTGCTGAACCAGGTCGGCCCGGTCGCGATCCTCCGACGACACGATGATCCGATAGGGTGTATTCAAGACGTCTCTCCCGATCCCGATGCGCGCGATGTCCCATTCTGGGGCCGTAAAACGGGATGGTAGGAACATTATCCTGTTCGACGTCAGAAGCGGTCGTATCTCCAGTCGTGGCGGCGCGCGCATGGACAGGACCAAGGCGAATCCAGCCTGCCGAACACCGGCCTTTGAAATAATTCGAATCGTTGACTCGTGACTCTCGACGTCGATTCGCAAATCAGCCTAGATTCGCCTTCATGGGGTGCTGTTAACGGTTCTTAAGGTTTTGACCGGTTAACTCCGGAACAAGGTTACCCGGAACTTCACGCCGGGCCATATGGTCTAGCTTTTGCCTGGAGGGGCATGAATGCGCGTTCTGCTTATCGAAGACGATCATGCGACGGCGCAGAGCATCGAACTGATGCTGAAGTCCGAAGGCTTCAACGTCTACACGACGGACCTGGGTGAAGAAGGCATCGATCTGGGCAAGATCTATGACTACGATCTCATTCTACTTGATCTGAACCTGCCGGATATGAGCGGCCTCGAAGTCCTGCGCCAGCTGCGCGTCGGCAAGGTCAATACGCCCGTCATGATCCTGTCGGGCTCCACCGAGATCGAGACCAAGGTCAAGACCTTCGGCGGCGGCGCCGACGACTACATGACCAAGCCCTTCCACAAGGACGAGCTGATCGCGCGCACCCACGCCGTCGTCCGCCGCTCCAAGGGCCACGCCCAGGCCATCATCCACACCGGCGAGATCGCCGTGAACCTGGACGGCAAGACCGTCGAGGTGCACGGTCACCGCGTCCACCTGACGGGCAAGGAATACCAGATGCTGGAGCTGCTCTCGCTCCGCAAGGGCACGACCCTGACCAAGGAAATGTTCCTGAACCACCTGTACGGCGGCATGGACGAGCCCGAGCTGAAGATCATCGACGTCTTCATCTGCAAGCTGCGCAAGAAGCTGGCCACGGCCGCCGGCGGCAAACACTATATCGAGACTGTCTGGGGTCGCGGCTATGTGCTGCGCGATCCGTCGGAGGCGTCGGCGCCTGCGCCGCAGAGCGCCGCCGCCTGATCCACTTCGGCTCTCGGCGCTGAACACAGAAGCGCCCGCCGGGAGACCGGCGGGCGTTTTGCTGTCCGGAGTGGTGGGTCGGCCGTCTGTGCCGGGCCCTGCCTCTATCTCGGCTCGACCCTGATCGCGACCTCGTTGCGGCGCATCGGCGGCAGGGTCCAGGGCGGGTCGTAGAACCAGACGACCGGCTCTCCACGGACGGTCCATCCACTGCCGGCCAGTCCGGCCAACAACTGGGCCTTGTGCGTCTCCACAGCGCGCACCGAGCCGACGCCGCTAAACCTGACCACTGCATAGGTTTCGGCCGGAACGACGACCAGCTCGACTGTCGGGTCGTTAGGAACCGGCAGTTCGGCCATCGCATAGGCCGCCGGCATGAAGAACTGGACTGTCCAGCGGTCGACACCGGACGGTGTCTGGGCCACGGGCGCGGTCATGGCGATGGTCTGTGAGCCGCCTGTGCCGGCCTGTGAGACCGGGGCTGTCATCGCGATGGAGGCTCGCTGCGCGTTGCCGCCGAAGATGTAGCCCGCCAGACGCCGAAAGCCCTGGTTGCGGGCGGCGTCGCTGTTGCCCGTAACCTCGGTCTGGGCGGCTATTCGCTCCCCATACAGGCGGATGTCGATCTCGCCGACGGTTGCGACGCTTTGATAGGCCGGCTCTTCGGTGCCGGATCGCACGCCCACAGTCGAACAGGCGGTCGTCATAAGGGCCGCACCGACGGCCACCAGCGCATGTCTCATGATCGAAGCCTTGTTCAAGGAGCGTAGGATCGCTGGTTGCCTTAACGCACGGATCGTCCCAGCGGATAACCCGCGCTCTTTGGCCACGGCGGCCCTTTCCACGCGCGGAGTTCGTGGACGGATCATCCAGCCCGCATCGCTTCGACCACAGCGGCGAACATCGGATTGGCCCGTCCCGCCGCGTCGAAAAGCAGGGGGCTGTCCTTGCCGTCGTCGCGGGCGTCGCGACGCAGCCAGCTGTCGGTGTCGCGCAGGCCCCAGACAGTGAAGGCGAACCGCTGGGCCGGGGGCAGGTCCATGAAGGCCGAGGTCAGTTCGGCGACGCGGGCGGTCTGCTGCTCTATCTTCTGACGTTGCGGCCGGGTGTCGAAACGGCCCTCGGCGCGGAGAGAGGCGTCGAGCTCGGAGACATGGATCGGCAGGCCGAACCGGGCGGCCTCGCGAAAGAAGGCGGCCGTCTGGCCGGCGGGGATCTCGATGTCGAGGTGCGACTGGGTGCCGATGCCGCCAATCGGGACGCCGGCCTTCAGGAGCCGCTCGACCAGCCGCAGGAAGGTCGCACCCTTGGTCGGCAGGTTCTCGAGATTGTAGTCGTTGAGGAACAGGACCGCGTCCGGATCGGCCAGTTTCGCCTGTTCAAAGGCGCGGGCGATATAACCGTCCAGGCCGAGGGCCTCGGACCACAGGCAGGACCGCAGACCGTTCCCGTCCTCGGCGACGGCCTCGTTGACGACGTCCCAGCCGGTGGCGCGACCGCGATACCTCTGGGCGACGGTCTGGATGTAGCGGTCGTACTCGGACCGGAACCGCCGCGGGTCGAGCGAGCGGAAAAAGGCGCTGTCCTGTGAATACCAGATCAGTGTCGTGCCAAAGAGGCGCAGGCCGTGGGTGGTGCAGAACTCCGCGATCCGGTCGGGCGCATCCCAGCGGTACTCGCCGGTCTCCGACAGGATATATTCCATCTTCATCTCCCACTCGGGCGTGAGCTGGGAGATGTGGGTCAGGCAGAGGTCGACCCAGGCCCGGTCCTCGAACTGGCCGGTCATGGCCGAGGTCCCGATGGGAAAGGGGGCCATGGATTTGAGTGGTGTCGCGGCGACTGCGGGGGCTGCTGCGGCGTTCTTCTCACACGCGGCCAGCGCGAGGGCGGAGGCGAGAAGGGCGCGGCGGTCGATCATGCCACGCAGGCGATCAGGCGCTGCGGCGGCGCAGGCCCATCTCGTCGAAGGCGGCGGTCTCGCGCTTGCCGGCGGCGATGAGGGCGTTCAGGCGGGTGGTTTCAGCGACGTGTTCGAACTTCTTCAGCTCGGAATAGGCGCCGGTCAGGGCGTCGCGGGCGCCCTCTTCCTCGGCGTCGAGGGTGATCAGATCAGTTTCAGCGGCGCCCTTTCGGGCCTTCCAGCCGGCCATATAGGCCTGAAGCAGGAGGTTGGCCTCGGCGTCGGCCCGGGCGCGCTCGCGTTCCACCTCGACCTCGGCGTCGAGGACAGCCAGACGCATCTCGGCGGTGACCTTGCGGCTGGAGATCTCGGCCAGGCGCTTCTGCAGCGTCTCGACCTCGTAGTTGGAGATGCGGATCAGCGAGTGGGCCCAGGCGGTCATGCGTAAAATCCAGTCACTACTGCGGGACCATGCCCTGGTTCAGAATTGCCTCCAGGCGGGTAAAGGAATCGGAAAGACGCGTGGCGTCGTCCTTGTCCTGACCCAGGAAGGCCTCGAGTGCGGGGTTCAGGGCGATGGCCCTGTCGGTGATCGGGTCGGCCCCGGCGCGATAGGCGCCGATCTTGATCAGCTCTTCCATCGAGGCATAGGCCGAGAGGCACTGGCGGGCGCGCTTGTTGAGCTCGCGCTCGGGCGGCGTCTGGCAGGCGGGCATGGTCCGGCTGACGGACTTCAGCACGTCGATGGCAGGGAAACGACCGCGTTCGGCGATCTTGCGGTCCATGACGATGTGGCCGTCGAGGATGCCTCGCACGGCGTCGGCGATCGGCTCGTCATGGTCGCCGCCGTCCACCAGCACGGTGAACAGGGCTGTGATCGGTCCCGCCGTCGTGCCGTCGGGGCGCACGGGGCCGGGACCGGCGCGCTCCAGCAGCTTGGGCAGTTCGGTGAAGACGGTGGGGGTATAGCCCTTGGTGGTGGGGGGTTCGCCAGCGGCGAGGCCGATCTCGCGCTGGGCCATGGCGAAGCGGGTGACCGAGTCCATCAGGCACAGGACTTCCAGATCCTGGTCCCGGAAATACTCCGCGATGGCCAGGGTCATATAGGCGGACTGGCGGCGTTTCAGCGCGGGCTCGTCGGAGGTGGCGACGACGACGACGGCGCGGCGCAGGCCTTCCTCGCCCAGTGTCTCCTCGATGAACTCGCGGACTTCCCGGCCCCGTTCACCGATCAGGCCGACCACGACGACGTCGCAGGTCGCCTGCTTGGCCAGCATCGACAGCAGCACCGACTTGCCGACGCCGGACCCGGCGAAGATGCCGAGGCGCTGGCCCCGGCAGGTGGTGGTGAAGACGTCCATCGAACGGACACCGAGATCCAGCCGCTCGCCCACCCGGCCGCGCGAATGGGCCGGCGGCGGCGAGGCGCGGAGGGGATACGGGGCCGGGCCTTGCGGCAGGGGGCCCTTGCCGTCGATCGGCTGGCCGAAGGCGTCGATGATGCGGCCCAGCCAGGCCTTGGTCGGATTGACCGCCGCCGCCTGGCCGATGATGTGGATATCGGCGCCGGGGGCCACGCCCTCGACCGAACCGAACGGCATCAACAGGGCCTTGGAATCTCGGAAGCCCACGACCTCGGCGGGCAGGGGCGTCGTGCCGCGCCGCCTGATCTCGGCCCGGGCGCCCACGGCCAGTCGCGACAGGCCGCCGCGCGCCTCGATCAGCAGGCCGCTGACGCCCGCCACCTTGCCGGTGACGACCAGCGGATCGATCGCTTCGACGGCGGTGACGAGGTTAAGCAACGGGGGCCTGCGAGAGGAAACGGAGGCATTAACCTCTGGTCCAACGTGGTTAACGCGGCGTGAAGCCTGGCGGGTCGCCTGTGGACCGTGATCGATGATCAGGCGGGCCGGAAGGTTGTGATCGGGCCATGATCGGGGCAAAATCGAACGGCGTTAGGGGAGGGCTGTCATGTTCGAACGCGCCAAACTGCGCCGCGCGCTCCGAGCGGCGGCCGGCATCCTGTTGATGCTGCTCAGTGCCCTGCCGCCGAGCATAGCCCTGGCGTGGAAGCCGACCACCCATATGCAGTTGGCGGAGATTGCGCTGCAGGACGCGCTCGACGACGGGCGGGTAACGATCATGCGCGTCGATCCGCGCACGGGGGTGATCCTCGGTCCGCTCGGCGACTTCCCGGTTTCGCCCCAGATCCTCGCCGCCCTGAAAGCCGCGCCGGATCGATATCGGGCGGGCGTTCTGGGCCCCGACGCCTATCCGGACATCATGACCGGCCAGCAGATCATCCACCCCGAGGTCGCGAAGGATGACAGCGGCCGCGTGACCGGCAGCGACGCCTGGCTGAACCATATGTGGATCCGGTCCTATGGCGGGGACGCCTCGCCCGAGGTGCGCGCCTTCGTCAGCGGCTTCCTGACCCATGCGGCCGGCGACAGTTTCGCCCACACCTACGTCAACCATTATTCGGGCGGAGCCTTCACCCTGGACCCGCGCCAGAACGCGATCCGGCACATCGTCATGGAGGGCTATCTGGACAAGCGCGCGCCGGAGGTCCGGCACGATCTGGCGGTCAGTATCCGCGGCGTCGACGGCTTCATTCATGACGAGATGATCGCCGCGTCCGGGCAGCGTGCTGGAGCGGCAACTGCTGCTCGGCGACGAGGAGGCGACCAACGCGTCGGCGCCCCTGATTTTCTCGCGGCTGAGGAACAGGCTGCAGGCCGATGTCGATGCCGGCACCGAGAGCTGGGCGACCCTCGCCTACAAGCGGGCCTGGATCGAGGACATCGACGACGGCCTGCGCGCCTGGCCGGCGGTCAGCGCCGAGATTTCCGCGAAGATCATCTATTACCCCGACCAGGCCGACTTCACGGGGGCTGCGAGCATTCTGAATCGGTATGCCCGCCAGCATCTGTGGTCGATGGCCGGGGCGCCGGACTTCGCTGTCGCGGTGGCCTATGCGCCATCGCAGATCGCCGAGGCCCTGTTGCCCCAGGTCGTGATCGACGCCCTGGGCGCCCTGCTGCAGAGGCCGCTCGACTATATGATCAGTGGCGCAACGGGTCTGACGACCGAGGAATGGCGTGAGTACATGGCCCGGCCGGACCACTATTTCGACGAGGTGATGAGCGGGACCTCAGCCCAGCCGAACGGTCATGCGGTGACCCTGGCCGATTTCAATCATCAGCAACTCGGCATCGACGACGACGCCTATGCGAGCCCGGCCCAGCGCTGGACGGTCGATGGGTTCGCGCCGGCCTTCAATACGGTGCAGCTGACCAAACTGAGTTTCCTCGACGCCGAGGGACTTGAGGCGGTTGAGCGGGCGCTGGGCGGACCCCGGTCGCGGGGCGGCGCCAACGTCATGCTGGGCTGGCTGCACTCGCTGGACGACAGTTCGCAGTGGCGCAGCGGTCAGGCCCGCTTCTCCCATCCCGCGGTGTTCAACCAGCTGTTCCGGCCCCAGCTCGGCGCCCCCTGAGCCGCACGACGACCGGCCGGCGTACCTGTTTCATTCCGGGCGATCCTCAGGATCGCCCCGACCGAGGCCGCGACGATGCAGGCGACCGCCGGCCATTGCAGACTGCCGAGTTGCTCCTGCAACAGGTCCGGCCCCCCACTGCGCTGATCGCCGGCTCGGCCGAGAGCAGGACGCAGAAGGTTGAAGTCGGATGCTGAAAGGCGCGTCTTTCAGACAGGTTCTCCTTCCCTTGACGCCGGGGCACCCCGGACGAAGGTCAGCGAAGTTGGGTAAAGATCGTCACAACCGATGCGGCGAAGACTGCGGCGCCGGCGATCATGAGCACGATCGATGGGCTGATGTCGAACGTGGCCCTGGCCTGTTCTCCCAACCGTCCCATCAACTCCGGCCAAGTGTAGCTGACGAAGTCGCCCTGGCTCATCATACTGATGATGATGCCCTGGTCATCGACGATGGGCAGGTGGCGGAATCGCTCGTTGGACATCAGGCGCAACCAGTCCAGCAGGTCGTCGTCGGCCCCCGCTATCTTCAGGTCCATCGTCATGATCTGTTCGAGCGTCGTTTCGTCGGGGTTCAACCGCTTGTTCAGCAGACGGCGCATGAAATCGCGTTCCGTGACGATGCCGAGCGGCCTGCGATCGGCGTCAACGATCACTGCAGCGCCGTAATTCTTCTCGCTCATCACAGCGATGGCTTCGGAAACCATCGCCTTTGGACCAAAGGTCAGGACGGCTGCCTTGCTTCGAAACTCCGGTCTATCCTTGATCTTCATGTCTCTCTCCAGTCGGGCGCCCGTTTCAGGCGGTTGGGTTGGGAATCAGCGATGTGTCCTGGCGGGACAGTCGGGCGGCGATCAGCGGGGCCAGCATGTGCGGCACCGTCAGGATCGACAGCGTCATAAAACTGGCCGCCATGACCCGGTCCGGGAGCGCGGTTCTCAGTTCCAGTCCGAAGATCAGAGCGGCGACCGCTCCCGCCGCGAGACTTAGCGGCAGAACCACGCCCCACCACTGTCGAAGGTTGACCCACGACAGGGTCGTCAGGCTTTCGTGAAAATGGCGGGGCGAGTGGAACAGGCAGAAGTAGAGTGCGAACCCCAGGATGGGCGGCAAGACGATCATGGCTGTCAGCGCAGCCAGTCCGCCCAGGGCCTGGGCGCGCCGGCCGGCGCGCCACAGGGACACCACGGCGATCAGGCCCACTCCGATCGTGATGGGCAGGACCAGCATCAGGGCATCCGTCACGATGGTCGCCTCGACCCGGTCGGTCAGCCCAATGAAGATCGTGTCCAACTCACCACGGTGAAACAGGGTCGGGGCCGACAACAGGGCCAGGGCGAGACCGGCTCTCAACAGGACCGAGCCCGCCCCCTGCCAGTCTTCCGAGAAATGCACGACTGCGATCCCGATAAAGGCAGCCAGGGCCATTACGGGCTCGACCCGCCACAGGCCGTACATTGAGGCCGCCAGAGCCAGATAGATCGACACCAGCGCCACCATCCCCGTCCAGGGACCCGACGAGTGAGCGCGAATGAGTTCAAGATCCAGGGTGCCGTGAGGCAGCCCGAAGACCAGCAAGGCCAGACAGGCCAGGGTCGTTGCCGTCGGTCCGGACAGCGGCACGCCGAGCCACAATCCCACCAGCGTCAGAACCAGGGCGCCGAGCATGAGCCGCGCCCCGGGCGGCGTCTTCGCTCCAGAGCTTGGGTGGCCCGATGACGAGGTCATGAGTGCGCCTTTCGTTGTGACGAAGCCCGGGCAGGCGCTCAGCCTGCCCGGGCCTGTCATGCTTTGGTCAATCAGACCGAAGCGGTTTCGTGGGTGGCTTCACCGTACTCGACCCGCGATTTGCGGACGGCGATGATGTAGATCATCACGCCGACGCCGGCCTTGGCGATGATGTCGGCGATCGTATATCCGATCTGGACATAGGTCTCGGCGGCGGCTCCACCGATGTTGGTGTAGGGGATCATGTAGACCATCGGATAGAAGCCCCAGGACGCGAACGTCACCAGTCGGGCCTTCTTGATCAATCCGCGCACACTTTCAGGCTGACGCTCGATCGAGGCGCCCAGACCCTTGAACAGTTCCCAGACGATGTAGACGAAGGGAATGCTCGACAAGGTGCCCCAGATGGCCCGGGTCGTGTTGTCGTCGGCGATCTCGCCAGGATAGCCCAGGATGATCATCAGGGCGGCGGCGAAGCCGAGCTTCAGAGACTTCGACATCGTCTCTTCCTGGCTGAGGCGCATGACCAGGATCAGCTCGATCAGCAGCAGCGGCACCGTCAGGAGCCAGTCGACGTAGCGATAGGCGTCGTTGAACGCCAGACCCGTCACGGTGATGACGCCGTTACGGACTTCGTAGGCGGACTCCCAGCTCTCGAAGATGCGGAAATAGTGATAGGCCGCAATGGCTGTCACCAATCCGGAAATCGTCAGGGCTGTCTTGTAGGCGGGTCCGACCTGGGACCGGCCGAACCACAGGAACAGCGTCGCCGCCGCCATGGTTGCGAATGTGAATGAAAAGGCATTGTAGACGAGCAGGTATTGCCCGATTTCGACAGTCGGCATTGAAGTCATCCTCTCCTATCGGCGTTTCTGGTTCCGGATCAGAAACTGCGCGAAGGCAGCGAGCTCCGGATTCTGGCCGTGGGAGAGGGTTAGGCAGTTGGGCGATGTCGCACCATACGGCCTTTAGGCCGTATTCCGGTCCCAATCGGGCGGCCCTTTGCTAAAGGCCGGCCTCGACCGCCAGCCGGATGGCATCGGCGATATTGTGGGTGCCGATCTTTTCCAGGATCAGGGCGCGGTGCATCTTCACCGTCTTCTCGCTGAGGTTCAGGCTGAACGAGATCTGCTTGCTGCGGTAACCGGCGGCGATCTGCTGCAGCACCTCGCGCTGTCGAGGCGACAGGGTTCGCACCACCTGGACCGCATGGTGGTGACGACTGGACGAAGGTCCAACGGCGTCCTGATCCAACTCGACCTGAGAGCCGATAAAGTATTCCAGCTCTCCATCCGGCAGGAAGACCGGTGCGACGAGGACGGCGTTGCGGAACGGCTGGCCATCGCGCTTGTAGTTGAGGATTTCGACTAGGGTCGGCTTCCGATCCCGCGTGCCCTGACGGATGCGTTCTGTCAGCCACGGCTCTGTCGCCGGTCCTGCCAGGAAGCGACAGTTCCGCCCCACGATTTCGTCGTCGCGATACCCCGTCAGGTCACAGAAGGCCTGATTTACCGCGATGATCGGATTGTCGGGCAGGCGAGGATTGCTGATCACCGAGGCGATCGGACTGTTGACGATAGAAGACAGCAACGTGCTGCCGTCCTCGTCCAAGCCATAGTCGATCACCGCGTCGCCGTCCCCATGTTCACAGCATAAGCCCGGATAGAGCAAAAGCGAAGCCGAACCAGTCGTCGCAGGTTGGGCGGAATCAGAGAGCCGGTCAGCATTCGTGTGGGCGGCTCCGTGAGGGAGCGGTTCGAGCATTTCGCGGGGTGGGGATCACGTAATCTGGCTTGTGCGCCATGGACGACGGCCTATGTCACCGGGTGCGCGGTCTCGGTCGCGTCCTGTCGAACCGCAGGATGCGCTCGAACCGCACCTTGTTTTCGATGGTTCATATTTCCAGCCGGAGACTTCCCCCATGTCCGACTACGACGCCCCGAACGGCCGCACCACCCAAGGCCGCGGCAAGGTCTATGCGTCGATCATCGACACCATCGGCGACACACCTCTGGTCGGGCTGCCGCGCCTGTCCGCGGAGTATTCGCCAAAGGCCCGGGTGCTGGCCAAGCTGGAGTTCTTCAACCCGATCTCGTCGGTGAAGGACCGGATCGGCGTAGCGATGATCGAAGCGCTGGAGGCGCAGGGCAAGATCTCGGCGGGCAGCGTCCTGATCGAGCCGACCTCGGGCAATACAGGCATCGCCCTGGCCTTTGTGGCCGCCGCCAAGGGCTATCGGCTGATCCTGGTCATGCCGGAGTCGATGTCGATCGAGCGTCGCAAGATGCTGGCTCTGCTGGGCGCCGAACTGGTGCTGACCCCGGCGGAGAAGGGGATGAAGGGGGCTATCGCCATGGCCGCCGAACTTATCGAGCGCACGCCGGGCGCTGTCAGCCCGGCGCAGTTCGACAACCCCGCCAACCCCGCCATCCACAAGTCCACGACGGCGGAAGAGATCTGGAACGATACGGCGGGGGCGGTGGATATCGTCGTCGCCGGGGTCGGCACAGGCGGCACCATCACTGGCATCGGTCAGGCGCTGAAAGCCCGCAAGCCCTCGATCCGCATGATCGCAGTGGAGCCGACCGCCTCGCCCGTCCTCAGCGGCGGAGAGCCCGGCCCGCACAAGATCCAGGGCATCGGCGCGGGCTTCATCCCCTCGATCGTCGATCGCTCGATCATCGATGGCGTCGAACAGGTCTCCAATGAGGACAGTTTCGAAATGGCGCGCAAGGTCGCCCGGGTCGAGGGGATCCCGGTCGGCATCTCGTCCGGCGCCGCCCTGACCGCCGCCTTCCGCCTGGCGACCCTCGACGAGAACGCCGGAAAGACTATCGTCGCCATCATCCCCAGTTTCGCCGAACGCTACCTGTCGACGGCACTGTTCGAGGGATTATAGGCCGTCACCGGCGGTTAACCCGTCCGCCGCTAGGCTGGCGGGAACATGTCCGATCCGGCGCCCGTTCCAGACCAAGAGGCTCCGCAGCCGGCCTTCCGGGCGCGGCATGCGTTGCTGAAGCGCCTTGCCGATGTTGTCTCCCTGCCGGGCAGTCGGGTAAACGCCTTCGAGCGCTCGGTGACCGGCGACCTGCTGGTCGAGATGCTGAGATTGGCGGCCCCGCGTGAACGCCAGCGGGTGGCGGCGCGACTGGCGCCGCTGGCCGAACTGCCGAACAGCCTGGCGCGGATGCTGCTCAGGGACGACCCGGCGATCGCGGGGCTTTTGCTGGAGCAGTGCGCGTCGCTGACCGACGCCGACCTGGTAGCCTGCGCCCGGGACACGGGGGCGGAGCACCGCTTCCTGATGGCAGGCCGCCGCGGCCTGACCGAGGTGGTGACCGAGACCCTGATCAGCTTCGGTGAGCAGGGTGTTCTCGAATGCCTGTTGCGCAACACCACCGCCCGCCTGTCGCAGAGCGGGGTGGAGGCGATCGTGGGACTGAGCCGCCAGATGCCCCTCCTGTGCGGCCACCTGCTGCGCCGGCCCGAGCTTCGTCCGTCCGGCGCCTATGTGATGTTCTGGTGGGCGCCGGCCGAGGACAGGAAGACCATCCTCCAGCGCTTCGCCGTCAGTCGTGAGGTCATGCAGGAGGTCGTCGAGGACGTCTTCGCCATGGTCGCCGAGGAGGGCTGGCAGGATCCGGTGTCGAGGAAGGCCCTGCAATTTATTGAGCGCCGCCAGCGGAACCGTGCGGCCATCGACAAGAGCCCCTACGACAGCCTGGAACACGCGGTCACCGTCGCGGCGCGGGAGGGGCTCAACCGCGAGGTCGCGGCCGAGATCGCCTATCTGGCCGGCATCAAGCCTCTGACGGGCGCCAAGATCATGGGCGACGTCGGCGGAGAGCCCCTCGCCATCCTGTGCAAGGCCACCGGCATGTCGCGTGTCGATCTTCAGAACCTCTGGCGGTCGGTGCGTCGCCCAGAGACCACGCCGGACGGCCGGGTCCATCCCGACTGGGACCGCGTGCAGGTCACCTTTGAGATGTTGGCCGTCGATCGGGCCCAGACGGTGCTGCGTTACTGGAACTGGTCTCTGTCTTCGGCCCTGTCACCGGACCTGCTGAGAGCCATCCGCGAGGGTGATGAACTGGCTCTGGATGACTATTCGACGCCGGAACGCGCGGCCATGATGGCGCTGGCGGAAAACTTCGGTCGTTAAGCGGGTTTGGATCGAAGTGAGACTATAGTTCGCCAGACTGTCCGGAACATTATGACGCCCGATGTATGGAGGCGCATTGCTTTCATCGCCGAACATCCGTATTTCCTAAAGCGACAATCGCCACTGTCCGGCAAGATTAGGCAAGGAAACGCTCGTGGACGCTGCAAGACTGGACGAACGGTCCGAACTGCTCGAAATGACTGCTGACATCGTGTCGGCCTATGTCGGCAACAACAGCGTGTCGGCGAACGATCTGCCGTCGCTGATCTCCAACATCCACGCTGCCCTGTCCCAAGTTTCGACCGGCGTTGTCGAGGTCGAGCCCGAGATCAGGGAACCGGCGGTGCCGATCCGCAAGTCGATCAGCCCTGATTTCCTGATCTGTCTGGAAGACGGCCGCAAGTTCAAGTCGCTGAAGCGCCACCTGCGCACCAAATACGACATGAGCCCGGAAGAATATCGCGCCAAATGGGGACTGGCCAAGGACTATCCGATGGTCGCCCCGAACTACGCCAAGGCCCGTTCGGACCTGGCCAAGCAGATGGGCCTCGGCCAGGGCGGCCGCAAACCCGCTCGCGCCGCTCCCCGCGCCACCAAGAAGTAGTCTCAAAAAGTTCGAAGATCAGGACGCCCGCTTCCGCAAGAAGGCGGGCGTTTCTGTTTCAGGCTGCAGCAGCCGTGCCCCGGCGCATTCGCCAGAAGCGGAGGGTGCGCAGGGCGGCGTCGCGCTGCAACTCCGCATAGAGTTTGGCGTAACTGTGGGCCTTGCCCATCGCATTGTCCTCACCGCCCATGATGACCACGGCGAAGGTCAGGAACAGGGAGCGATCGAGGTCGGCGGCCTTGCAGATGACCGCCAGGGCGTCGAGTTCCTTCTTTTCGACGATCTGGCTGGCGGTGTGGAAGTCCACATCGGCAAGCTGGGCCAGGGCGATCAGGAAGGAAGTCCGGCTGCCGGAACGCAGGAAGCGGGCCAGCATGGTCGGGTTCAACTGGTTGGCCGCCTTCAGCTCTTCCACATAGGCAAGGCATTCAGAGTAGTCGGCGGGCAGGGCGCCATCCCCGGTGGCCACGCGGGCGCGTCCGGCGGCGAGCGCGCTTTCAAGCAGGACCGGATCCATGGCCGCGTTCTGTTCAAGGATCTGCTGACGCAGCCGGCCCTCGACGACGAAATACATGTCGTTCAGGAGGTCAGCAGGCAGGCCCTTGCGCTGGACAGCCGCCTCATGAAGCTCAGGATTCACCTTGGCGCGCTCGACAGCGGTCTCGGTCGCGGCGCGCGATAAACGGGCCCCGTCGTTGCGCAGAAGGGTGCCGAGGGTCTCGTCGTCGCCGCGTTCCACGATCACGTCGGACACGGCCTCGGACACGGTGGCGCGTTCCGACACGGCGCGCAGATGGGCTTGGCCCCTCGACCGGACGACACCCAGCAGATCGTCCTCGGTAAGGACGGTGGAGGCGCGCAGGACGGCTTCGGCCACCGCGACCTCGTCGTTCGCCAGCCGCCGGATCAGGCCGCGCGGGGCGTCGGGCGAAAGGGCGAATCGAGCCGAGAGCTCGGCGCGGACGGCGGTATCCATCTCGGCGGTCAGGTCCGTCAGGACCGAGTCGTAAAGGGCGTCCTCGCCTGCGCTGCGCTTTCCGGCGCCGAAGAAATGCTCGGTCAGCTCACGCAGCAGGGCGCGGCGTTTCTCGCTGGAGGTTTCCTGGGCCAGGACGATCAGATCGGGCAGGCGGGATCCGGTCTCGACGGGGGCGAAGGCGGCGTCGGTCATGGCAGGCTCGGATCGGCATTGGGAACCGTTCGGCGGCGGCCCTGGGCGTCCCGCATCAGGGGCTCGTTCTCCGGCGGTTGGGCGAGGTCCAAAGTGACGCTGTCGAAATAGACGGGTTCGGGCAGGACCGTGGGATCGGGGCGATGGCCCGCGTCGCGGTGCACCGAATAGTATCGGGCGCCCGACTGGCCGGACTGGACCGAGGATTGGCCTGGGGGCGCGGCCCGGGTCGGCGCAGGAAGCGAGGCCTGTTCCTGACCTTGGGGCTGGCCCTGTTGCATCTGGAAGATGCGAGCATTGCGGCGCGGGGCCATGGGGTCGCTGGTGTCGGCGGTGGGTTGCGGCGCCTCTTGCGGCATCGGACCCTGCGCGGCCGAGGCCTGGCGCGGGAGGTTAAAGACCGGGGCGTCGCGACGGGGCGCCATTGGATCGGCGGCGATGCGTTCGACGGGAGCGCGCGCTGCGTGCTCGACGGGGGCGGGCGGGGAGGGCGAATAGATCGGGGCGGATGCCATCTCGGTCGTGGCGTAGCTGATCGGGTCAGGTGAGCCCGTTGCGAAGGCGGGCGCGACGCGGGGGCCCAGCCAGGCGCTGGCCGGGGTCAGGCCGCGCGACGCCGGCAGCGGCGTCGACGTTGGCTGCATCATAGGCCGGTACGGGGCCTGTGACGGCGCGACGCGACGTGGGATCATGGCGTTGCGGGCGCGAGTCTGCTCGGCGACGACATTGGCGGGAGTCGTATTGGCCGGGCGGTTGGCCCAGGTCAGGTAGCGGCCCGGCGCGGGAGTAGGGTCGGTATTGGACTGGGCTTCGGCGCCCGAGGCGGCGAGACAAGCGCCCGCCGTCGCCAGGAGCAGCGTCAGAAATCGGGGGGTGCTGTGCTGCAATGGCGGGGCTCCCGTTCGAGACGAACGTCCCGGAAAGCCTAGGCAGCCCGGGCTTAACCCCGCGCTAACGCGCGTAAAGACTTCAGGCCCGATCGCGTAGCAGGCGGCGCTCGATGAGCCGGGTCGCGCCGTTGAGCGAGAGGCCGAGAAGGGCGAGGCAGACGAGGGCGGCGAGAAGTTCGGCCGTGCGCAGACGGTTCCCGGCCTCGAGCAGACGCCAGGCGAGACCCTGTGCCGCGCCGGAGCCAGAGACGAACTCGGCCACCACGGCGCCGACCACTGCCTGACCCGCCGCGACGCGCAGGCCCTCGAGGGCGAAGGGCAGGGCGGAGGGCAGGCGGAGGCGCCACAGGCGCTGGAGCGGAGAAGCGGCGTGCAGATCGAACAGCCGCTCCAGATCAGGGTCGGCGGACTTCAACCCGGTCAGGACGCCGGAGAAGATAGGGAAGAAGGCAATGGCGGCGGCGAGCGCCGTGACAGCCCGGTCGGCATGGTCGAGCCCGAACCAGATCAGCACCAGAGGCGCGATGGCGACGACCGGCGTGACCTGGAGCGTAACCGCCAGCGGAGCCACGGCGCGCTCTGCCGGGCGGCTGAGGGAGACGCTGATCGCCAGACCACCGCCGAGCAGGGCCGCCACGATCAGGGCCTTCAGCGCCATCCAGAAGGTTTGCAAGGCCGAGCCGGCAAGGATCGCGCCGTTGTCGACCAGGGCGCGGGCGACGTCGCTGGGGGGAGGCAGAAAATAGACCGGCACATGCAGCAGGCGGCACGATGCCTCCCAGATCGCCAGCAGGACGGCGGTCAGGAGGAGGGCGGGCAGGGCGTCTATGAGGTGGCGTTTCACGACGCCAGCTCCATCGAGCGCGCCAGTGCCTCGGCGACCGCCTCGACCGCCTCGCGATGAGCGGGGTCGTTTCGCCAGCCTTCGGGGCGGGGCAGTGCGCCGGGCATGGCGATATCGGCGACGGCCCGGCCGTCGGCCCGGGACAGGACGACCACGCGTCCGGCCAGGTAGGCGGCCTCCTCCACGTCGTGGGTGACGAAGACCATGGCCATGGGGCGGGCGGCCCAGAGGCGGTGCAGGTCCTCGATCAGGCCACGCCGTGTGATGGAGTCAAGCGCGGCGAAGGGTTCGTCGAGCAGCAGAAGATCGGGTTCGACCGCCAGGGCGCGAGCGAGGGAGACTCGCATGGCCATGCCGCCGGACAGCTGGCGCGGGCGGGCTGTGATGCGGTCGCCGAGGCCTGTGGCGGCGAGGCTGTCGTCCGCTCGGCGGCGGGCTTCTACGGCAGGCACGCCGGACAGCTCCAGCGGCAGGGCGACGTTGGCGCGCGCGTCGGCCCAGGGCATCAGGGTCGGGTTCTGGAAGACGAAACCTGTGCGGCCGGGTTCGGCGGGGCGAATGACAGTTCCGGCGGCAGGGTGTTCGAGTCCGGCGAGCAGGCGGAGCGCGGTCGACTTGCCGGCGCCCGACGCGCCGACGATGGCGACGATCTCGCGCGGACCGACGGTGAGGTCCAGTGGACCAAGCGAGGCGCGGCCGGGATAGTCCACCCTGACGTTTGAAAGGCCGGCGACCGCCGCCCCGCCCTCGTCAGCCACGGCCGGGGAGGAATTCGTCGGTGAAGGCGTCGCGCCAGCGCAGGTCGGCGGGATAGACGTCTGCCTGTGAGGTCACGTCGAAGAAGGCCTGCCACCGTTCGGCGGTCATGGCCCCGAGGCCAAAGAGGGCCGCGTCGCCGGAATCGACGATGCCGTTCTCGCTGAGTTTGGTCCGGGCCTGGTCCAGGATGTCCTGGCTCATCTCAGGATTGGCCTTCCTGATAAGTGCGTCGACCGCCGCCGGGTCGCCCCGGATATAGTCGCGCCAGCCCTCGGCCGAGGCGGCGATGAAGCTGCGCAACGCCGCCGCATTGTCCCGGGCGAACCCGTCCGGCGACATCACCATGGTGGCGTAGGAGGGATATCCCTCATCGGCCAGCAGGAAGACACGTGGTTCGAACCCCGCCTCCTTCTCGATCGTATAGGGCTCGGAGGTCAGATAGCCCTGCTGAACCGCCCGTTCGTCGGCCAGGAAGGGCGCGGGGTTGAAGTTGTATTTGCGGACCTGGTCGTCAGTGAAGCCGTATTTGGCCTTCAGCCAGACCCAGAAGGCGGTGATCGAGGCGTCGGCCAGGAGGAAGGGGCGGCCGGCCAGGTCGGCGATGCCGGTCAGGTCAGGGTCGGGGTGGGCGATCAGGACCTGGGGGTCCTTCTGGAAGAAGGCGGCGACCGCCTTCACCGGAGCGCCTTCCGCCACGAGGTTCAGGGGAATGAAGCTGTTGGAGCCCATGCCCAGTTCGACAGCGCCGGAGGCCAGCAACTGCGGCACGTTCACGCCGGGGCCGCCCTGGATGATCTGGACGTTCAGGCCGCGCCGTTCGTAGGCGCCCGAGGCGAGGGCCTGATAGAAGCCGCCGTGCTCGGCCTGGGCGCGCCAGTCGGTGGCGAAGCGGATCCGGACCCGGCCCTGGTCGTCGACGGGAGCCTCTGAGCTGCCGCACGCGGCCAGCCCCATGGCCGTGACGGCGACGCCCCCCGCCAGGACGAGACGGCGGCTGACGACGGAATGAGTCGGGCGGGGCAGCATCGCAGCAAACTAGGGCGACGACGAAGGGATGGGAAGCGGAGCGTCGCCGCAGGGGAGCACAACGCGACGGGGCTCAGGTAGCAAGCCGCCGGACGGTGAGCGGTAGCCCCCAAGCCAAAATTGAGCGAGGGGACGCAAGTCCGGGCGAACCGGTGCTTACGTCCCCCCACCAAGTCCGGGTTGGGACTTGGCCATTGAGGTTATGGACCCTGGCGTCAGCGCCGGCGGGCGAACCCGGCGACGGTCGGCTGTATCCTGGCGACTCCTGTCCGGTGGCGTCTCGTCCGGGCTTTTGACCCTCGCGTCGTCCATCGATCCCGGTCTGGTTCTCCGTCCCCCCGCACCGAAGCGCTAAAGGCTGGGAGCCTGGACCCTGCCCGGGCTTTCCGCGTCCACCGAAATGGCTTGGAACCCTTGGTCAGAGAGCCGGACCGACCCGCTTGAAACCCCGGTCTCCCTGGATTTCCGCGCCGCCGTGTCCCTCGGCAAAGTCAGGTTCGCTCCGATTTCCGGATGCGGCAAGAGGGTGTTCAAGGCCCCTGGTGCATGATTGGCCCGAGGCCGGTGCATAACCGCGTTAACCTCTGTGGACGGACGGGATTTGCGCTGCCGTTCCAGCGCCTTGAGTTATGCACAAAAAGCGATATCTCTCGTTTTCAGCGCGCCATTCCTATGCCCCACGCCTGGGGCTCGCTCGCGTCCTCCCCGAGGAACAGACCCCAGCCGTCGTAGCGGACCCAGACGTTATCCTCATCGGCGGTCCAGCCAGAGTCCTCGGCGCTCAGCAGCGCAAGGACGCCGGGTCGCAGTCTGTTGAGTTCCAGATTGCGCCCGCCCGACGAGGCTATGTTGAGCGGGCATCCGCCGTGGCCCTCGTTGATCCAGACGTCCAGCGCGCCGTTCAACGCCAGAAAGGCCCCTGTTTCGCCGGCCGCGTGGGTCTGAACGTCGACGAAGTCGATCGAAATTTGAGCTACGGCGTCGTGCACAGCCTGCTGATAGGGCGTCAACGTATCGAGGCCGTTGTCCTCGGCCGTCGTCATCCAGGCCTCGCAAACATCCACGGCTTCGAGGATGGCCTGCGGACCGGATCGGGCTTCGGCCGCCGCGCGAGCCTGGACTTGCGCCGCTGTTGGCGGCGGCGTGTCGTCCGACTGGGCGAAGGCTGGGGCGGACAGGCTCGCGGCGACGGCGGCGAGAAGGGCGAGGCGGATCATTCGTGGTCTCCTGCCGTCCGAAGCGCGGCTGTTGATGGCGATGGCAGGGGTCTTGCGAGCCAGCGTGATTCCGTCAGATCAGGTCCGCGGCGCCAGCTGAATCGTCCAGAGCAGGGTTTCCGCATCCACCACTCTCCAGCTCAAGCGGGCACCGTCCGAACGTATCCAGGCGTTCGCGCCGGAAGACGTCCAGTTCGAGCTTGAACGGTTCAGCAGCGCTGTAACGCCATCAGAGATCATGTCGAACTCCCCCTGAGGCTCTGGGAGGCCAGGCTTGACCTCAAGACTGCACCCGGCGGGGTCGCGGTTCAGATAACTGTTCAGGTCACCCCGCATCCTGGCGGTTGGCCCGGTGTCGTAATGCACCTGCAGGCCTTCCGGCGACAGTTCGTAGGCCCTACGGGCGGCCTCGCTTGCGTCCGGAGCGCCAACGTCCTCGTCACCGCCAGGCAGCAGGCCGCAGGCATCCACCGCTGCGACGACAGTCTCGGCGGCAGGGCGGGCGTCAGCGGTCTGGACGCGCCCTTGGGCCACAACGGGCGTAGCCAAGGTCGTCGCCATCACGGCGGCGACAAGCGCATGTCTGGTCATGGGTGCTCTCCTCGCCTCGGTGCGCTTCACACGGTGCGCAGATTCCAAGGCCAGGCGACAGTGGGGTGAGCCAGTCGGAACCTGATCCGTCAGCCGGCCAGGGCCTCGCGCCTTGCCTCCAGCTCAAGCCATTCCTCCTCAGCGGCGTTGAGCTTCTCCTGAGCAGCTTCAAGGGCCTTCATGGTGGCGGCGAAACCGGAGGGGTCGCGGGCGTAGAAGTTTACGTCGTCCAGGCGTTTCTGGTGACCCGCGATGTCGGCGGGCAGGGCGTGGATCAGGGCGTCCAGCTCCTTGAGCCGGTGCTGGTCCTTGAAGGACAGCTTGCCCTTGGCGGCGGGAGGCGGCGGGGGCGGAGCGACGACCGGCGCGGGCTTCGACCCGGCCTGAGCGGCGGTCTGGGGTTTCAGGAAGCCGGGGTTCTGGCGGATGAAGTCGGTCCAGCCGCCGGGGGTTTCGACGATGTCGCCCCGGCCATTCATACCGATGGTCGAGGTGGCGAGGCGATCGACGAAGTCGCGGTCGTGGCTGACCAGGATCAGGGTGCCGTCGTACTGCTCCAGCAGCTCTTCCAGCTTGTCGAGCGTGTCCATGTCGAGGTCGTTGGTCGGCTCATCGAGGACCAGCATGTTGGCGGGTTTGGCCAGGGCGATGGCCAGCAGCAGTCGGTTCCGCTCGCCGCCCGACAGGGTCGAGATCGGCTGGCGCAACTGGGCGTCGGTGAAGAGGAAGTCCTTGGCGTAGGCGGCGACGTGCTTCGAGAAGCCGCGAACGATGATCGAGTCGCCGCCGCCCGGCGTCAGGGCGTCCCACAGGGTCATGTCGGACTTCAGGCCGTCGCGTGACTGATCGAGATAAACGGTCTCGAGGCTGGCACCGAGTTTGACCGTGCCCTCTGTAGGCTCCAACTCGCCGAGCATGATCTTGACCAGGGTGGTCTTGCCGGCGCCGTTGGGGCCGACGATGGCGAGGCGATCGCCCCGGATGATGCGGCTGCTGAAGGGCTTGATGACGACGCGGTCGCCGAAGGATTTGGTGACGCCCTTGAGGTCAGCGACCAGCTTGCCCGACGTGGAGCCGGAATCGACGCCGAGCAGCATCTCGCGCGGCCGGTCCCTGGCCTGTTCGGCGCGTTCGGCGCGCAGGGCGTCGAGTGAGCGGGCGCGGCCTTCGTTGCGGCTCCGGCGGGCGGTGATCGAACTGTAGAATGTTACAGTCTCGCGCTCGATGGTTTTGGTCAGCTTCTGGAAGGCGACGGCCTCTTCTTCCATGGTCTTGGCGGCCCATTCGTCAAAGGCATCGAACCCCTTGTTCAGGGTTCGGACCCGGCGACCTTCCAGCCAGTGGCAGGACTGGGTGACCCGGTTCAGGAAGGCGCGATCGTGGGAGACGATCAGGGCGGCGCATTTGGCGTTGATGATCTCCGTCTCGAGGAGCTCGATCGCCAGGATGTCCATGTGGTTGGTGGGCTCGTCGAGCAGCAGCAGGTCGGGCTCTTCGGCGAAGGCCTTGGCGAGGGCGGCGCGGCGGATCTCGCCGCCGGACAGGCCCTTGGTGGACTTGTGCGGGTTCATGCCGAAGGTCTCGAGCCAGGCCTCCGCCGTCCAGTGCTCCGCGCCGTTCGAGGTGGCGTAGTCCAGCAGGGTATCGCCGGCGATCAGCGGCTCCTGCGGCACATAGGCGAACTTGACCGAACCCTGGATCGAGCGGGTTCCGCTGTCTGGCTCGATCAGACCCATGACGACCTTCATCAGCGTGGACTTGCCGGCGCCGTTGCGGCCGACGAGGCACGAGCGGGTACGCGGCTCAATGGCCAGGTCGACACCGTCGAACAGGGGACGCGGGCCATCCTGAAGACGGACGTCTTTGAGGGCGACGAGCGGGGGTCTCGGAGACGAGCGGGGGGCCATGGATGCTTTCGGACGCGGAGAGGCGTATGGGGAGCGCGTGGATGTAGAGCGTACGACCCCCGAACCCAAGCCCTTCTGGCAGACGAAGCGCCTGGATCAGATGACCCGCGAGGAGTGGGAGAGCCTGTGCGACGGGTGCGGACTGTGCTGCCTGATCCGTTTCGAGGATGAGGATACGGGCGAGGTCTTCCCGACACGGGTCCACTGCAAGCTGTTCGACAGCCAACTGTGCAGCTGCATCGACTATGCAAACCGCAAGGAGCATGTGCCGGACTGCATCAAGCTGACGCCGTGGAATATCCAGGCGCTGGCGTGGATGCCGAAGTCATGCGGATACCGGCGAATCCATGAGGGCCGCGGTCTGGCGGACTGGCATCCGCTGATGTCGGGCGATCCGGAGACCGTACATGCCGCCGGCGTGTCGATCCGGGGGCAGACGATCAGCGAGCAGGAACTCGAAAAGCCGGAGGACGCCGTCGGATACGAGGCGATGGAGTGGAACGAGGAGCGCGGAACCGAACCGCGTTAACTCAAACTTTGATGCTTCAAAGCCAAGGTCCGTCGAGGGGTTCACGGAGCTTGTATGGACATCGCGCGCAAGGCCTCCGAGGCCCTTCCATCGCCGTTCGATCGAGTGACGGCTATGGTCTGCTCGGCTCTGGACGTGCCCCACGGCCTGGTCTCCGTGGTCGAGGCAGACAAGGCGACGTTTCGCTCCGGGATTGGTCTCCAGCAGAGATCCCTGCCTCGTGACGTGAGCGTGAGCGGCAGGCTGGTTGCCATGGGGCCTGAGGCGACCTTGGTGATTTCCGATGCGCTGGACGACCCCGTGCTGCGCACTCACCCATGGGTGGTCGGCGCTCCCGGCATTCGATTCTTTGCCGGTGCGACAATCTGCGACGGCGAGGGTACGCCAGTCGGGGCGGTCGCGGGCATGGATACCGTCCCGCGAGACCCGCCGACGCCCTCGCAGATGGTTCTGCTGCAACACGCTGCGCGGTTGGCCGGCGACCTGTTCGATCAGGTCAAGGCCCGCCGGATCCAGGCCGAACAACTGGCGTTGCTGGAACTGACCGAAGAGTTGGCAGGGACGGGGCATTGGCGCTTCGACCTTGTGAGCGGCAGGGTTGACTGGTCCGACGAGGTCTATCGCATCCACGGCCGTGACCGGGCGACATTCAACCCCGGCTACGGGGACGTTCTGGCCGACTACCATCCGGAGGACCGCGAAATGCTGGCGGCCTGCGTCGAACGGGCAATCGCAACGGGACAGGGCTACAATCTGGACCTGCGGCTGATCGGCGGCACGCGCGGTGAACGGCGGGTCAGCACCCGTGCAGCGACCGAGTGCGATGAGGCCGGAAAGACGATCGCCCTCTACGGGGCGTTTCAGGACGTCACCGAGAGGCTTCTGGCCGAGGAGCGCCTCAAGGAGAGCGAGGCGCTGTTCCGCATGATGAGCGAGACGGCGACGGACATCATCGCCCGCTACGATATGAAGGGGAGGTTCCTTTACGTATCGCCCGCCGTGCGGACCGTTCTGGGCCGCGAGCCCGCCGATATGCTGGGCTTCGACTGCTCGGCGTTCGTCCCGGCCGAAGAAATCGAACGCATCAGCGGGATCCTGCGTGCCTATTGCGCCGCCGGTCCTGACGCGACACCGCCCCGCTATGAGTACCGGGCGCAGAAGACCGACGGGACCTGGGTCTGGCTGGAGGCGACACCCCGGGCCGTGCGGAACCCGGCCGGGCAGGTCGTGGAGTTCCACGACTGCGTGAGGGACGTGACCGCAGCAAAGACCGCCGAACGGTTGCAGTCCGAGCTGGTCGAGACGCTGGAGATGGCCGAGGGGCTGGCTGACAGCGGAAGCTGGCGACTGGACATTGCCACAGGCAAACCAACCTGGTCAGACCAAGTTTACCGGATTCACGGCAAGAGCCCCGAGACGTTCGACCCGGGCCTGGACGACGCCATCGGCTGCTTCCACGCCGATGACCGGCAGACCGTGCATGACAAAATCAACGAGGCGATCCGGACCGGCAAACCGGGCGGGTTCCAGTTGCGGTTGATCCGCGAGGATGGCGAGCAGCGGATCGTGAACTCGCAGTTTCGGCCCGAATGCGATGAGACGGGTGCGACGACCGCCCTGTTCGGCGTGTTCCAGGATATTACCGACCAGACGCTCGCCCAGCAAAAGATCGAGGCCAGCGAGGCCCGGTATCGCCTTCTGGCCGACAATGCCAGCGACGTCATCCTGACCTACGGGGTGGACGGGCGGATCCGCTACGTGTCGCCGAGCGTCGAGGCGGTGTCCGGCATGGCCCCGAAGGCGCTGATCGGGCAGCCGGTGACGGTCTTGATCCATCCGCAGGATATTCCGCGCCTGACAGAGGCCTTCCGCGAACTGGTCCGCAGCGACGGGGCCGCGGGACGGGACGGCCTGCGCTATCGCGGCAATCTGGCCAGCGGCGAAACGCGCTGGTTCGAGGCGCGCACGACCCTCATCCGCGACGACGCGGGCCGGGTGGTCGAGTTTCACGACGTCGTGCGTGACGTGACCGCGACCAAGGCGCTGGAGGACGAACTGATCGCGGCCCGCGACGTGGCCGAGGCGGGGGCCCGCGCCAAGTCGGAATTCCTCGCCAATATGTCTCACGAGCTGCGGACCCCGCTTACCAGCGTCATCGGCTTCTCGGGCCTGCTGAAGGAGAGTGCGGAGTTACCGGAGACGGAGCGGCGCTATGCCGAGCGGATCGCGACGGCCAGTGAGGCGCTGCTGAGCGTCATCAACGACATTCTGGACTACTCCAAGCTGGAAGCCGAGGCGGTCGGCCTGGACGCGACTGCGTTCGATCCGGCGGCAACGGCGCGGGGCGCGGCGGCGATCGTGGAGACCCAATGTCGGGCCAAGGGCGTGGGTCTGATCGTCGAGATCGCCGACGATCTGCCGGTCGCGATCATCGGGGACGAAGGCCGGTTGCGGCAGGTGACCCTGAACTTCCTGTCCAATGCCGTGAAGTTCACGGTTTCGGGTGAAATCCGGTTGGATGTGCGCCGCTTTGGCGGGCAGTTGAGGGTCGCGGTGAGCGACAGCGGTATCGGCATTGCGTCGGAGAAGATCGCCGCCCTGTTCGAACGATTCACCCAGGCCGATGCGTCGACGACGCGGGTCTATGGGGGGACAGGACTGGGGCTGGCGATCTCGCGCCGGTTGATCGAGTTGATGGGTGGGGTGATCGGGGTCGATAGTCGGCCCGGCGAGGGCTCGACCTTCTGGTTCGAGATCCCGCTGTTGGAGGCCGAGGGACCGGCGGAGGCGGCAGTCGACGAGGCGATCTTGCTGGCGCCCGGAACGCGGATCCTGCTGGCTGACGATGCACCGGCCAACCGTGAGTTGATGCGGATCATCCTGTCGGGTTGGGGTGTCGAACTGGACGCGGTGTGCGACGGCGCCGAGGCGGTCGCGGCGGCCTCCAGGGAAGACTACGACTTGGTACTGATGGATGTGCACATGCCGGTGATGGACGGGATGGACGCGACGCGGGCGATCCGCGCGCTGAACGGAGCGAGGGCCAGCGTACCGATCCTTGCCCTGACCGCCAACGTGCAGCCCGAGCAGATCGAGGCCTATGCACGGGCCGGGATGGACGGCCATGTCGGCAAACCGATCCACATGGGCGACCTGATCGGGGCCATCGCCGGCACTTTGACTCTTTGTCGACAAGAGCGACGCCGGAGTGGCGTGATTGTCGAAGGTTCGGCGATAGCCATCAACGGATCGGCCGAATCCGGCCGCGATTTCAACGGCCGGAACTTTTAAGAGCCGTTTTACGCGCCTTGTGACGCTGGTTCCCTATAGTTTGGGCATGGCCGGAAATGGGGACGAAACGGGGTGAGACCCCGGCCCCCCCACGCACTGGCTTCGGCCGCTGATAGAGCCGTCGGGGGAAGCCCCGGGCTCTGACGGACGCTTGACCGCCGCACACCACAATTCACGCCGGGGGCCCCGGCCACGGGAGAAGCCATGCCGAAATTTCCATGGCGGGTCGGCCGAGCCGCGCCCGAAATCAAGGACAGTCGCGTCGGCCCTCTGATCGCGGTGACCGGCGCAGGGCGGCCGCTGTGGACGCCGCGCGACTATGCCAGCCTGGCGGCGGAAGGGTTCGGCAAGAACGACGTAGCCTATCGCTGTGTCCGGATGATCGCGGAGGCGGCGGGCTCGGCGCCGCTGGTCGTGTTCGTCGACGGGGTGCGCAACGACGCGCATCCGGTGGCCCGGCTGATGGCCAAGCCCAACCCGGAACAGTCGGGGCCGGAATGGCTGGAGGGCGTCTATGGCGCCCTCCAGACGGCGGGCAACGCCTATGTCGAGGCTGTGGGCGACGAGATCCGACCGGGGATGTGGTGGCGAAGGGCGCCTTCGCCGACAGCCTCACGCGGACCGGGGCGGGCGGGGTGCGGATGCTGCACCAGCACGAGAGCCGGGCCGTGATCGGGGTCTGGGACGAGATCGTCGAGGACGATCGGGGCCTGTTTGTTCGGGGCCGGATCGCCGACTGGTCGGCGGAGGCGCGCTATGCCCAGGCCTTGAGCCGGGCGGGAGCGCTGGACGGGCTGTCGATCGGGTTCCGGGCGGCGAAGGCGCGCAGGTACGGGCGGTTGAGAGTGCTGTCGGGGGTGGAGCTTTGGGAGGTGTCGTTGGTGACGTTCCCGATGCTGCCGGGCGCGCGGTTTCAGGCGGCTAACGTCGGCCCATACAATCGATCCAGGTCAGGGCCCGGGTAACGCCGCCGAGGGCGAACCACGCGGTCGTGGGGCCGGACTCCGCCTGGTAGGTCCAGCGCATCGAGGTCGAGCGACGGGCGCCAGAGACGATGTCGGCCACGGTCGCGGAGTCGGTGACCTCGAAGAGATTCATGTTGTTGGCCTGGAGCGGGGCCTTGCCGGCCAGATCGATCGGACGACGACCGAAGGCGACGGACATCGGCTGGCCGTCGCCGGCGTTCATCGGCGTTGCGGCGACCAGTTCGACCGCATAGGGCGCGCCGGGCGTGGGCCGGGCGATGCGCAGCTGCTGGGCGTACATCGCTTCGCCAGCCGGGGCGGGCAGGGCGAGGACGACCGAGCAGTAACCGTCGGGGCGGCAGGCGCCGAGCGCGTTCTGGAAATAGGCGCGGGTCTCGCCGAATGTGGTGTGGGTCGTGGCGCCGCAGCGCTGGGCGGCGGAGGCCGCGCCGGCCGAGGCGACGAGCGCGGTCGCGAGGATCGCGGAACGGGTCAGAGACATCGGGGCGGCCCTTCCTGGAAGCTTTGCCTTCGGGCGAAGCCGACCATGAGGGCCGGGTCCTGTCAATCGAACGGAGCCTGACGGTTCCGGTCGCGGTTCCGGTCGGGTGAGCCGCCGGATTTTTCAAGCGGAGACACGATGAAAGAGACCAAACAGGCTTCCGCCTCGCCGGAGGCGCGCGCGGCCATGCATGAAATGATGGCGGCGTTCGAGGCGTTCAAAGGGGCCAACGACGCCCGGCTGAGCGAGATCGAGAAGAAGGCCTCGGCTGATACGCTGCTGGAGGAGAAGGTCGCGCGGATCGACCAGGCGGTGGGCGCGGCCCAGGCGCGTCTGGATCGCGCGCTGTCGGACGCGCGCAGGCCTGTGATCGGGGCGGCGAGCGGCGCCGAACCGGCCGTGGTCGCCTCGGCGCCCGAGGCCAAGGCGGCGTTCGAGGGCTATGTGCGGACCGGGCGCGAGCTGGGTCTGGAGCTCAAGGCCGGGCTGTCGTCGGCGTCGAACTCGGGCGGCTATGTCGTGCCGCCGGAGACGGAGCGGGCCATCGAGCGGCGGCTGATGGCGACCAGTCCGATGCGCGAGATCGCCACGGTGCGGACGGTGGCGTCGGGGGTGTTCCGCAAACCCGTGTCGACGGCGGGCATCGCTTCGGGCTGGGTGGCCGAGACGGCAGCGCGTCCGGAGACGGATCCGGCGACCCTGGCCCTGCTCGATTTCCCGGCCGCCGATCTGTACGCCAATCCGGCGGCGACGTAGTCGTTGCTGGATGACGCGTTGGTCGATCTGGACGAATGGCTGGCCAGCGAGGTCGAGGACGCCTTCGCGGCGCAGGAGACGGCGGCGTTCGTGACGGGCGATGGCGTGAACAAGCCCAAGGGCTTCCTAGGCTATTCCATCGTGGCGGATGCATCCCAGACCTGGGGTGACATTGGCTTTGTCGCCTCGGGGGCGGCGGGGGCTTTCGCCAGCTCCAGCCCGTCCGACAGGCTGATCGACCTGATCTATGCGCCCAAGGCCCAGTTCCGGCCGAACGGGCGGTTCGTGATGAACCGCAAGACGGTCTCGGCCGTGCGCAAGTTCAAGGACGCGGACGGCGCCTACATCTGGTCGCCGGCGTCGCGGCCGGGCGAGACGGCGTCTCTGCTGGGCTATCCGGTCACCGAGATCGAGACGATGCCGGACATCGCCGCCAACAGCCACGCCATCGCGTTCGGCGACTTCCAGCGCGGCTATCTGATTGTGGATCGCGCCGGGGTGCGGGTGCTGAGGGACCCGTATTCGGCCAAGCCCTATGTGCTGTTCTACACGACCAAGCGCGTCGGCGGCGGGGTGCAGAATTTCGACGCCATCAAGGTGATGAAGTTCAGCTTGAGCTGATGGTTGCTCCCTCTCCCCTTGCGGGAGAGGGAGGCCGCGCACGGTCGCGTTAGCGGCTGTCCTGGCGCGGGCGGGTGAGGGGTGACGCCGACCCTCGCCGGTTCTCGGCAGCGAGACCCCTCACCCTTTCGCGCAAGACCACTCGCTTCGCTCGCGGGCGCTCAAGCCCTCTCCCGCAAGGGGAGAGGGGCATTCTGACATCGGAGAACTCTCATGACCGCACCCGTGTCGCTCACGGAGGCGAAGCTGTTCCTGCGCGTCGAGCACGAGGCCGAGGACGGGCTGATCCAGACATTGATTGATGCGGCCCAGGCGCGGGTCGAGGGCGAGGCGGGGCTGGCCCTCACGGCCGCGTCGGCGGCGCCGTTGAGGCTGGCGATCCTGATGCTGGCCTCGCGGGCCTATGTGACCGACCGGCCGATGCGCACACGCGACGCGCTTGAGCCACTGTTGCACGCGTTCGACATGAAAGCGTGTGAGCGGGGCGGACGGGTGTCGCTGATTGGTGTCGAGGGAGCCGGCGGAACCCTGGCGCTGGCTGATCTGGGTTTGACGGACGGACGCGCGGGGCCGGTGCGGATACGGTCGCTGGAGGCCCTGCCGGCCATGGCGCGAATTCGTTTCATCGACGAGGGCGCGGACTATCAGACCGGCGCGACGGTGGTGCGGGGCGAAGGCGACGGAGGCAGTATTGATGCCGACCTGCCGGCCGTCTGTGGCGCGGGGCTGGCAAAGGCCCTGGCCCGACGGCTGCTCAAGGGCGAAGGCGAAGATCGGTTGACGGTCGCCCTGGGGCCTCTGGAGGCGCTGCGGCTTGAGGACGGAGACACTGTGGAGGTCGAGGGTGAGACGGGTATTTGGCGGACCGAGCGGGTGACGCTGGACGAGACGCCGACGGCGGTTTTGGCGAGACGCGATGGTGAGAGCGTCGGTACCGAGCCGGTTGTGTGGCGGCGGGGGTCCGGTATCGAGTCGGCGGGGGCCCCGTTCGTTCGGATCCTTGACTTGCCGCCCCTGCCGGGCGCGGAGCCGGACGATCGGCTGATCGCGGCAGTGGCTTGCGAATTATGGCGGCCGATGACGGTGCATGTCGGGGAGAATGCGGAGACCCTGACCGCCAGAGGAACTGTCGGGGCGCCTGCGACAGTGGGGCGGCTGACACGGGCCCTGAGGGCCGGCGTGCTGCATCGTTGGGACGAAACGAACGCCGTGGTGGTGCGGCTGGAGGGTGCGGCCCCGGCCAGTCTGTCGGAGAGCGCGGTGCTGGGCGGGGCGAACCTGGCTGCCGTGGAGACGACGGCGGGGTGGGAGATCGTGCAGTATCGGCAGGCGGCGCTGCTGGGCGCCGGTATCTGGCGACTGAGCGGACTGCTGCGGGGGCAGCAAGGGACGGAAGGCGAGATGGAGGCGGGGGCGCCCGAAGGCGCGATCGTCGTGCTGCTGGACCCCCGGGCGGGACGGTTCGAGACGGCGACGGGGGAACGCGGCCTTGCGCGGATCGCGCGGGTTGGGCCGAACGGGCGGGCCCCGGGCGGGCTCGGGTTCGTCGACGCTGCCTTCACGCCGATGCGACTGCACGCGAGGCCGTGGAGTCCAGCCCTGAGGGTCGTGGAGGAGGGCGGCGGACGGCGACTGTCATGGGCGCCAAGGACCCGGATTGGTGACGTATGGGACCAGGAGCCCGCCGAAGTCGATCCGCGCCGGTTCCGGGTGCGCATCCTTGACGGCGGCCTGCAGCGGCGGACGTTCGAGGTGGAGGAGACTTCGTTCCTCTATGCTGTGGAGGACATGGCCGAAGATTTCCCGGGCGGCGGCGGGCCGGATGCTGTCGTGGCGGTGGCGCAATACGGGCCCGGTTTCGGATGGGGCGTCGAGGCGCAGGCGCCGCTGATCGTCTGAAAAGCATTGCACCGCACACCGCATGCCTTAACTGACGAGACGAAGGTCGGTCGCGACGCGCGAGCCGGATTCGACGAAGCGTGACGGAGCGGCGAACGGCGTGGCGGGTGATCCCTACAAGGAACTGGGTGTGTCCAGGGGGGCGAGCGCCGCCGACATCAAAGCCGCGTTCCGCAAACTGGCCAAGGAACTGCACCCGGACAAGAACCGCGGTGACAAGGCGACCGAGGAACGGTTCAAGCGCGTCTCGGCCGCGTTCGACATCCTGAGCGATCCCGACACGAAATCGAAATACGACACCGGCCAGATCGACGCCGATGGCCAGCCCCAGTATCGCGGCTACGGCGGCGGACAGCCGGGTGGCGGCGCGGGTATGGGGACCGGCGGTTTCGGCGGCTTCGGCGCGGGCGGAGGGCCAGGCGGTCGCGCGGCGTTCGAGGATCTGGATCTCGACGACATCTTCGGCCGGTTCGGCGGAGGCGGTCGGGGGCGGGCCGCCGGTTTCGGTCGTGGGCAGGACGTTCGGGCGACGCTGGAGATCAGCCTGGAGGACTCCATCGGCGGAGCGACGCGGCGGATCCAATTCTCGGACGGCCGGACGCTTGACGTCACCATTCCCAAGGGGGCGACCAACGGGCAGACGATCCGGCTGCGCGGCCAGGGAACGCCCGGAAGGACCGAGCCAGGCGACGCCCTGATCGAGCTGCGGATCGCGCCGCATCCGGTATTCAAAGTCGAGGGCGCGGATCTGACCATGGATCTGGCGATCTCGGTCCCCGATGCGATCCTGGGCGGCAAGGTCGAGTGCCAGACGCCGGACGGGACCGTCTCGGTGACGGTGCCGAACGGGGCGAACTCCGGACAGACGCTTCGTCTCAAGGGCCGGGGCGCCTTCGCCGGCGGGGCGCGGGGCGACCTGAAGGCGCGACTGATCGTAACCCTGCCTGATGTGATCGATCCGATCCTGAACCGGGTGGCCGAAGATTGGCGCGCCAATCGCCCCTACAAGCCGGGCAAGAGCTGATGATGTCCAAGCCGAACATTAAACCCGCGCGACCCTGGTTCGCGGCGGGGCCGACCGCCAAACGCCCGGGATGGTCCTCGCATGCCTTGCCGCACGACCTGCTGGGGAGGGGCATCCGCTCGCCGGAGGTGGTTGAGCGGTTCGCCTATGGCCTGCGACTGACCAAAGAGGTTCTGGAAATCCCGCAGGACTGGGTGCTGGCCTATCTGCCGGGGTCGGATACCGGGGCGGTCGAAGCCGCCATGTGGAACATGCTGGGCCATCGGCCCGTGCAGGTGATGGCCTTCGAGAATTTCGGGAAGCAATGGGCTGTGGATGCCAAGGATCACCTGAAGCTCGACCAGCTTGAGATCCTCGAGGCGCCTTGGGGTCGGTTCCCGGATGTGTCGAAGGTCGATCCGAAGAAGGATCTGGTCTTCCCCTGGAACGGCACGACCTCGGGCGTGAAGACGCCGGGCGTGGACTGGATCTCCGACGACCGCATGGGCATCGTGATATGCGACGCGACATCGGCGGCCTTCGCCATGCCGATGGATTTCGAAAAGCTGGATGTCGTGACCTTCTCCTTCCAGAAGGCCCTGGGCGGCGAGGCGGGGATCGGGGTGGCTGCGCTGTCGCCCCGTGCCGTGGCCCGCCTGGACGCTTATGAGCCCCCGCGTGCAATCCCCAAGGTGCTGCGATTGCGCGACGGCAAAGGCTTCGACCGAAGCCTGGCCAGCGGTACGATGCTGAACACCTTCTCGGTGTGGACGCTGGAAGACTGGATCGACGCTCTGGAATGGGCGAAGGGCGCGGGCGGCTTGGGGGAACTGATCCGACGGACGGATGCGAACGCGGCAGCGCTGAACGGCTGGGTCGAACGTACCGACTGGATCGACTACCTGGCTGAGGATGCCGCGATCCGCTCGACGACCTCGGTGTGCCTGAAGATCGTCGATCCGCGCGTCAGGGCGCTGGACGACGCGGGACGGCAGGGTTTCGTCAAGCGGATGAAGACGCTGCTGGAGGCCGAACAGGCGGCGTTCGATGTCGAGAGCCACCGCAATGCGCCAGCCGGCCTACGCATCTGGTGCGGCTGCACGGTTGAGGCCGACGACATCGTCGCCGCCACCCCGTGGCTGGACTGGGCGTTCGAGACGGCTGTCCGCGAACTCTGAGCCGAATTCGTCCCGGTCGGGACGACATTCCCCGATTCCCCCGCTATAGGCTGCGCCCGCATCAGGCGGAGACGAAAACCTTGGCGAACGTAGCGGTGGTCGGAGCCCAGTGGGGCGACGAGGGCAAGGGCAAGATCGTCGACTGGCTGTCGAACAGGGCCGACATCATCGTGCGGTTCCAGGGCGGCCATAATGCCGGCCATACGCTGGTCGTGGACGGCAAGGTCTACAAGCTCGCCTTGCTCCCGAGCGGCGTGGTGCAGGGCAAGCCGTCGATCATCGGCAACGGCGTGGTCGTCGATCCCTGGCATCTGGTCGGTGAGATCGCGAAGATCGAGGCCCAGGGCGTCACAATAAATCCCGAAATCCTGACGATCGCTGACAATGCCTGTCTGATCCTGCCCATCCATCCGGCGCTGGACGTGGCGCGAGAGGCGGCGGCGAGCGCGCCCGGGGCAAAAATCGGCACCACGGGACGCGGCATCGGCCCCGCATACGAAGACAAGGTGGGGCGGCGCGCGATCCGGGTCTGCGACCTGGCCAACGAAGACGATCTGAAGGTCAAGATCGAGCGCCTGAGGTCGCACCACGATCCGCTGCGCGCCGGCCTGGGGCTGGAGCCGATCGATCCGCAGGCCCTGCTGGCTCAACTTCTGGAGATAGCGCCGAAGATCCTGCCCTATGTGAAGCCGGCCTGGCGGGTACTGGATCAGGCGCAGAAAGCCGGCAAGCGGATCCTGTTCGAAGGTGCTCAGGGCGCTTTCCTGGACGTCGATCACGGCACCTATCCCTATGTCACCTCGTCCAACACCGTCGCCGGACAGGCGGCGGCGGGCTCGGGTCTGGGGCCGCGCGGTGTCGGCTATGTGCTAGGGATCGTGAAGGCTTACACCACCCGCGTCGGCGAAGGGCCATTCGCCTGTGAACTGGACGACGAGGTCGGTCGGCATCTGGCGACCGTGGGGCGCGAGGTCGGGGTGAATACCGGCAGGGCGCGGCGATGCGGTTGGTTCGACGCCGTACTCGTGCGCCAGTCGGTGGCGATCAACGGCATCGACGGCATCGCCCTGACCAAGCTGGATGTGCTGGACGGGCTGAAGACGCTGAAGATCTGCACGGGCTATCGGATCGACGGCGAAGTGCTGGACTATCTGCCGTCCAGTCTGAAGGCCCAGGCGGCGGCCGAGCCAGTGTTCGAGGAACTCCCGGGTTGGAGCGAGAGCACCAGCGGGGTTCGCAGCTTCAAGGACATCAACGCAAACGCCATCAAATATGTGCGTCGGATCGAGGAGTTGATCGGGGCGCCGGTGGCTCTGTTGTCGACCAGCCCGGAGCGCGACGACACCATCCTGATGCGGGATCCGTTCCAGAGCTGAGGGCACGGGGAGGGGGTGAAGAAATCCGTTCTCATTCAACGTGGTCTTAACCGGCGGCAGTTAGCCACAATGCTGACCTCCCCGGAGTTGCCTAGTGTTCGCAGCCGACGCCAAGACCTTGAACCGCATTGAGCCGGTCGTTCGACGGGTGTTGATCGCCGACCCGAACCCGGCGTCGGCGCGGCTGCTGCTGGACATCATGAAGAGTGTGGGCGCGCGCGAGGTCGTGACGGAGTCCGACGAGCACCGCGTTCTGGACCATGCGCGCGAGATGGAGCCGGGCCTGATCTTCACCGAGCGCTCGGGCGCGAGGCTGGATGGCGAACGTCTTGCGAAAAGTATTCGCCGCTCCAATCTGGGCTGCCGTCGGGCGCCGATCATCATGATGACCGCTGATGCGACGGCGTCCTCGATCAAGGGCGCCCGCGATTCCGGCATCCACGAATTCCTCAGAAAGCCCTTCACCTCTGCTGATCTGTTCCGGCGGGTCGAGAACGTGGCGCTGAAGCCGCGCGACTGGATCGAGGCGGTCGGCTACGTCGGGCCGGACCGGCGCCGGTTCAATTCGGGGGAGTATGCGGGGCCTCAGAAGCGCAAGGCCGACAAGCCCGCGACGGCCGCTGGCGCCGCCTTGGCGGTCAAGGATCAGGCGCTGCGTATTCTGGCGGCGTCGCTGGCTCAGTTCGACAGCGATCCGATGCAGGCGGTGCGCGCCGTCAATCAGCAGGCGGAGACGCTCAAGGCGTTGGCGATGAAGACATCCGACACGCGGCTGGCGGTGGCCGCCGCCGGGCTTGAGGGCTGTCTCGCCGCGGGCGCTCCGACCAAGGCCGGTCTGGCCGGACCGATCGGCGCGATCCTCGCCCTGGCCGAGCCGGGCACGGAATTGACCCGAGCCGGCTAACCCTCACAATCGAATAGCAAAACAGGCGCGCGAGGTGCTCGCGCGCCTGTTTTCTTGTGTCCGCGTTTGGCGCGTTATGCGTCGACGAGGTTTCGTTCCTCGGCTGCCGCGCGCATGGCCTTCTGAAGTTTCTCGAAGGCGCGGACCTCGATCTGACGCACGCGCTCGCGCGACACGCCGTACTGGCCGGCCAGTTCTTCCAGGGTGACCGGATCGTCCTTGAGGCGACGCTCTGTCAGGATGTGCTTCTCGCGATCGGTCAGTTCGCCCATGGCTTCCTGAAGCAGGCCCATCCGCAACGACTTCTCCTCGGAGTCGGCCAGAGCCGTCTCCTGGGACACCGCGTTGTCGTCCGACAGCCAGTCCTGCCACTCGCTCTCGCCATCCACGCGCAGGGGCGCATTCAGCGAGGCGTCGCCGCCGAGACGGCGGTTCATGTTGGTGACCTCTTCCTCCGACACGCCCAGCTTGGTGGCGATGGCGGAGAGGTGTTCCGGATGCAGGTCGCCCTCCTCGAAGGCCGAGATCTGGCTCTTGGCCTTGCGCAGGTTGAAGAACAGCTTCTTCTGAGCCGCCGTGGTGCCCATCTTCACGAGCGACCAGCTGCGCAGGATGTATTCCTGGATCGAGGCGCGAATCCACCACATGGCGTAGGTGGCCAGGCGGAAGCCCTTGTCCGGGTCGAATTTCTTGACGGCCTGCATCAGGCCCACGTTGCCTTCCGAGATCACCTCGCCGATCGGCAGGCCGTAGCCGCGATAACCCATGGCGATCTTGGCCACGAGACGCAGGTGGGATGTGACGAGGCGGTGCGCGCTCTCGGAGTCCTGATGCTCGGTCCACCGCTTGGCGAGCATGAACTCCTCGTCCTTGGTAAGCATCGGAAACTTGCGGATTTCCGTCAGATATCGCGACAGTCCCTGTTCAGGCGACATCACCGCGAGTGATTTCAGTGCAGCCATTTGGTCCCTCCGAGCCTAGATAAGAGCAGGCTCAGCGCAGACGGCCACCGAATGTGCCCCGTCTCCTCACCCCTCAACATGACAAGTAGCTATGGGTTGCCTCCTTTGTCAGAGGCGGATCGTCACACCACAGCGTGACCGTGACCCTGGCGCCACTTCCGTCCATGACGAGGGGTATAGCGAGTAGTGCGTCTTCTATCAAGACTTACTTTCGCGACGGCGTTCAGATACCCAGAATGTCGCGATATCGTGGGTGAACGACCTGGGCGAGTTCCGGGTGTTTCTGAAAATAAGCCGAGAAAAACGGGCAGACCGGCAGGATCAGCAGACCGCGCTCCGTGGCGTCGGCGATGACGTCTTTGGCCAGGCGGCTGGCGATGCCCTGACCCTCCAGCGCCTGGGGCACCAGGGTTTCGGTGATCATCGGATTGGGTTCGGACAGGTTGTAGGTCACCACCGCCATCTGATTGCCGACCGGCAGCTCATAGCGGTGCCGTTCGACGTTGTCGCGGATTTGAGCGTCGGTCATGGCCGGCCTCTAGAGGGCGGCGAGCAGGGTCCCGAGCGCCTGCATATCAGGTGGGAGCGCCGTCTCGAATCGCAACGCCTCCCCTGTTACCGGGTGGACGAAGCCAAGGACGGCAGCGTGCAGGGCCTGGCGCGTCAGGCCGGCTTCGATGATGGCGGCCTTCACGGCGGCGGCGGGGCTGCCCGATCCGTAGACGGCGTCTCCCAGAATCGGCGAACCCTTCGAGGCCAGATGCACCCGGATCTGGTGGGTCCGGCCGGTATGCAGAGTGCAGGCGACGCGGGCCGCCAGCGGCGCGGCCCCGGCCTTGGCGGGCACGCCGTAGCGAGCCTGAACCACATAGTCGGTGACGGCATTGCGTCCGCCGACCTTCAGCACCGCCATCTTCTTGCGATCCGAGGACGAGCGCCCGATCTGGGTCTCGATCCGGCCGCGCTCGGGCAAAGGCGCGCCGCGCGTCAGGGCGATGTAGGTCCGTTCGATGTCGTGGGCGGCGAACAGTTTCGACAATCCCGCATGGGCGCGGTCGGACTTGGCGGCGACCATCACGCCGGAGGTGTCCTTGTCCAGCCGGTGAACGATGCCGGGGCGAGCGACGCCGCCGATGCCGGACAGGCTGTCGCCGCAGTGATGCAGCAGGGCGTTGACCAGAGTGCCGTCCGGCGTGCCGGGAGCCGGGTGGGCGGCCATGCCGGAAGGCTTGTCGATGACGATCAGGTCGGCGTCCTCATAGAGGACGGTCAGCGTGATTGCCTGCGGCTCCGGATTGGCGGAGACCACCGCAGGGAGGTCGACGCGATAGAGTCCCGGCCCGGCCCGGCCCGACCCGCTGGTGATGACCTGACCATCGACGGAAACGGCCCCCTGCAGCAGCAGGGCCTGAAGACGCGCCCGGGAGAGTTCAGGAAATGCGAGGGCAAGAGCCTTGTCGAGCCGCTCGCCGGTCGCCTCGATGCGAGCTTCGAGAATAAGAATGGGCCCACTTCCCCTCAAGCGCCGTGCCGATCTTCAGGCCGCCAGCGATGCGCCGGCCGCATGTCTGACGGGGCGAACGAGCCATGGGCTCACATCTCGCACGCACTACTGCCTTTGGGGGCGATCAGTCGATAGGTTCTATCAATCCGGTCGTGGCGAGGCGCCGGATCACATCGTCTGCCTCCTCCCATCCCAGGTCGTGCGGCGCGAACGGCTCGCCATCAAGCGCCCGCTCGAGGACAACCCGGGGCGCTCGAGCGAAGGTCATGTCTCCGCCCGGAACGACAAGGCGCAGTCCTGGATCCGCATCCTCGAGTTTCCAGAGCGCCGGGCGGGCACGATAGCGCGCGGCCAGCGGCCTTGAGGCTCCCTCGATCGCGCCGCGGACATCGGGCTCGCGCGATTGAATGAAAAGATCGGTGATGACATCCAGAGACGGGCCCATTTCGACGAGGCCGACAAGCCTGGTGACCAGCTCCGAGAAATGGTCCTGGGCCTGGCCGCGGTCGAAACCAGGATTGGCGAAGCCGGGCGGGAGGCTCCGTCGGAAGCTGGGGTCCTCGACGCAGACCTGAGACACCGCTTCCAGCATGAGGTCAGCCCACGTCTTCACCAGCAGACCACAGGTGATGTGGAGCGAGGCCCATTCGCCAGAGGTCGAGGCGTCATGCATCAGGCCACGAGGCACATAGGCGCAATCCCCCGCCTTCAGCGTGAAGCTTTGGCGGGGCTCGCCGACCGGATGTTTGCCGGGTTCGAAGGACTCTCCCCGATAGGGGGCGTCGACCGGTCTGTCATAGAGCCGCCAGGCCTTTTCACCCTCGATCTGGAGGATGAAGACATCATGGCTGTCGTAGTGGGTGTGGAATCCCTGCGATCCAGGCGGCGTCAGATAGATATTCGTCTGGACGTGGCAGGAGAAGATCCTTTCCACCGCCCGGCAGAACGCCGCCAGGGTGATGTCGGACTGGTGGAGCTGGTTCAGAATGACTGTCCCGCCGCGACGGTACAGCCGGGCAACCCCGACGCGATCAACCGCGCCATTGGCGGCCACAAAGTCTGCGGTCTGGATCGGCTGGTTCGCGTTGGCCATGGACAACATGCCTTCGCGAAGATCCAGTTCCGAGATCTTCCGATCGACGGCGGCGATGGATAGCAGCGGTCGGAAGCGTTCCGCATCGCCGTGATGCATGACAACCGGCTCTTGTTCGAAACGGGTATCGAGAAATCCCGCTGCGGCGTCACCCAGCAGCCACCCGAGTGGATCCTTCAGTTGGCTGTGGATCATATCAATTCTCGACCCCGATGGGCCGCCAGGAAGGCCTGTCAATTGGGACAGCGGCCATGGCTGACGCGATCAGCGCCCTCCCCGCTATCGCTGTCCGTGCAACCAGTCCCCCGGCCTTGGTTGGCAAGATCAGTACTGTCGCTATCTGAGCGGCCGGTCTGGTTGCGTCCCTGGTTGGCGAGATCGGTACTGTCGCGATCGGAGACGCCGGTCTGGTTGCGTCCCTGGTTGGCGAGATCGGTACTGTCACGGTCGGAGACACCGGTCTGGTTGCGTCCCTGGTTGGCGAGATCGGTACTGTCGCGGTCGGAGACGCCGGTCTGGTTGCGTCCCTGGTTGGCGAGATCGGTACTTACACGGTCGGAGACACCGGTCTGGTTGTGACCGTAGCCGGACGCGTCCGCGGGATCGGAATCCGATCGACCGGTATAGGTTTGCGCCCCAGCCTGACCCGTTACGAGAGACAGTGCGCTTCCCGAAATCGCCGCTCCGCCGACGATCCTTGCCATGAAGGACCGGCGATTGATGTTGCTGGCCACTCTGGTCTCCACTGTTGACGCGCCGGTCTGGTCGCCGCACGCGAGATGAGGTCTGCCGCAATCCGGGTGGGCCTGATCGGTCCATCCGGATCATCAATGTCTTTCATCCGGGAGTGAGCGTCCTTGATCCAGATCAATAGGATCGACGGGCGGACAACCGCATCGCCGACTCAGGGTGCCCGGCCGCTTCGGGGCGTTGCCGCCGCTTTTTAAAATCACCCCGAAGTCGGGCGCGATCCGATGCAGGCCGGCAGCCCGGTCGCGCTTTACGAGGCCGCCTTCAGCTCGCGGCCATAGACCGGGTCCAGGTCGCCCTTGGCGTATCGCTTGGCCATCTGGGCGGTGGACATCGGTCGGATCGACGACGCCTGCCCCTCGCAGCCGAACTGCTGGTAGCGTTCGATGCAGAGCTTGCGCATCGCCTCCTTGGCAGGCTTCAGCCAGGCGCGCGGATCGAACTCGCCCGGCTTTTCCATCAGGATCTTCCGCACCGCGCCGGTCATGGCCATGCGGTTGTCGGTGTCGATGTTGATCTTGCGCACGCCGTGCTTGATGCCGCGCTGGATTTCCTCGACCGGCACGCCCCAGGTCTGGGGCATGGCGCCGCCGTACTGGTTGATGATGTCCTGAAGGTCCTGCGGCACCGACGACGAGCCGTGCATGACCAGGTGGGTGTCGGGCAGCCGGCGGTGAATCTCCTCGATCACATGCATGGCCAGCACTTCGCCGTCGGGTTTGCGCGAGAATTTGTAGGCGCCGTGCGACGTGCCCATAGCGATGGCGAGGGCGTCGACCTTGGTGCGGCTGACGAAATCGACCGCCTGGTCCGGGTCGGTCAGCAGGGCGGAGTGATCCAGCTTGCCCTCGAAGCCGTGACCATCCTCGGCCTCGCCCATGCCGGTCTCCAGCGAGCCGAGCACGCCCAGTTCGCCCTCGACCGAGACGCCGCAGCTGTGGGCCATCTCGGTGACGCGACGGGTGACATCCACATTGTAGTCGTAGTCGGCGGGCGTCTTGCCGTCCTCCATCAGCGAGCCGTCCATCATCACCGAGGTGAAGCCGTACTGGATGGCCGTGGCGCAGGTCGCGGGGCCGTTGCCGTGGTCCTGGTGCATGCAGACCGGGATGTGCGGATAGAGCTCGGCAAGCGCGTCGATCAGCTTGGCCAGCACGATGTCGTTGGCGTAGGAGCGCGCGCCCCGCGAGGCCTGGATGATGACCGGGGCGTTGACGGCCTCGGCCGCCTCCATGATCGCCAGGCCCTGTTCCATATTGTTGATATTGTAGGCCGGCAGGCCGTAGTCATTCTCGGCCGCATGGTCGAGAAGCTGTCGCAGCGTGATGCGCGCCATGGCGATAAACTCCTGAGGTCTTGTTTTTCCCGGTTTAGCGGCCGGGCGGCCTCAAGTCACGCCGTGTAACAGGCGAGTGCAATGCTATTCAGCGGGGTGTGTCTGTGTCCGCTGCCATTCGGCTTCGGCGTGTCGTTCACGGGCGATGTCTTTCGCCCAGCCGTGCCTCATGACCAGCCAGATCGTGGTGATGATGCCGCCGCCGACGAGGCCAGCGATGGCGGGCAGCCATTGGGTATCGAGCGTCATCCTATTCCTCCAGGTCCCGGAGTATCCGCTGCGCCACCATGTGGAGCACGACCAGAATAACACAGACCGTCATTGCCGTCAGAAGGTTCTCTGGCCGCCAACCCTGATTAAAGAACGGCGTCAGCACGCCGACGCCGAAGGTCGCAAGACCGATCGTATTGAGCGTCGTGGCCAACAGCTTCCGCTGCTCGTTGCGAGCGGTCTTGCCGAAACGGCGCGGGTCGAAGCCCTCGTTCACGTCTTCAGCGCCTCGACGCCAGGCAGGGCCTTGCCCTCCATCCACTCCAGGAAGGCGCCGCCTGCGGTCGAGACGAAGGTCATGTCGTCCACGACGCCCGCGTGGTTCAGGGCCGAGACCGTGTCGCCGCCGCCGCCGACGGCGATGAGCACACCGGCCTTGGCCAGGGCCGCCGCGTGATGGGCGACCGAGACGGTCGCGGCGTCGAAGGGCGGGACTTCGAACACGCCCAGCGGTCCGTTCCAGATCAAAGTCTTCGACGCCGTGATCGCCTCGATCAGACGCGCGACCGTGGCCGGACCGGCGTCCAGGATCTTGTCGTCGGCGGACAGGGTTTCCCCGGCCGGGACGGCCCGGTTGGCGACGCCGGGCTTGACCTCGGTCGCCACGACGAAGTCCACAGGCAGCAGCAGTTCGCAACCCCGCGCGTTGGCTTCAGCGATGATCTCGAGCGCCGTATCGGCCATGTCGCGCTCGGCCAGGGAGCCGCCGATGTCGATCCCTTGCGCGAACAGGAAGGTGTTGGCCATGCCGCCGCCGATGGCGAGCCGGTCCAGCTTGCCGACCAGATTCTTCAGCAGGTCCAGCTTGGTCGAGACCTTGGCCCCGCCGACGATGCCGATGACGGGCTTCCTGGGGTTGCCCAGCGCGGCGTCGAGAGCGTCCAGCTCCCGTCGCATGGATTCGCCGGCATAGGCGGGCAGCAGGTGGGCGACACCCTCGGTCGAGGCGTGGGCGCGATGGGCGGCGGAGAAGGCGTCGTTGACGTACAGGTCCGCCAGTTCGGCCAGCTGGGCGGAGAAGGCAGGGTCGTTGGCCTCCTCGCCGGCGTGGAAGCGGACGTTTTCCAGCAGGATCACCCCGCCGGCGTCGATGTCGGCGATGGCGGCCCTGGCCTCGTCGCCGACACAGTCGCTGGCAAAGCGCACGGGGGCGCCCAGCAGATGCTCCAGATCATCGACCACGGGCTGCAGGCTCATCGACGGCACGACCTTGCCCTTCGGCCGGTCGAAATGGGCCAGCAGGGCCACCTTGGCGCCGGCGTCGCGCAGTTTGTTGATCGTCGGCAGGGCGACGCGCAGGCGGGTGTCATCCGTGACCTTGCCGTCCTCCATCGGGACGTTGAAGTCCACGCGGACCAGGGCGGTCTTGCCGACCAGGGAACCAGCGTCGTCGAGGGTGCGGAAGGTCATGGCGATGTTCCTGTCTCCTCCCCGTCGCGCAGCGATGGGGAGGTGGCGCGGCGCCCCTTGCGCCGTGACGGAGGGGTTCTTCACCCCGGTTCGGTGCGGCGGCCAAGAGCCCCTCCACCACTTCGCGGTCCTCCTTCCCATCGCCAAGTGGCGATGGGGAGGAGACGTGGGGTCTACATCAGTTTCGACATTACCAGCGCCGTGTCGGCCATCCGCGTCGCGAAGCCCCACTCGTTGTCGTACCAGGTCAGGACGCGGGCCAGTTTGCCGTCGACGACCTGGGTCTGGGGCAGGGCGGCGGTGGACGAGGCGGCGATGTGGTTCAGGTCGGTGGAGACCAACGGCTCGGTCGTCGTCGCCAGAACGCCCTTCATCGGGCCGTCGGCGGCGGCCTGCAGGGCGGCGTTGATCTCTTCGACCGTGACTTCGCGACCGGCGACGACCTTCAGGTCGACGACCGAGACGTTCGGGGTCGGGACGCGGATCGAGGAGCCGTCCAGCTTGCCTTTCAGTTCCGGCAGGACCAGGCCCAGGGCCTTGGCGGCGCCGGTCGAGGTCGGGATCATCGACAGGGCGGCGGCCCGGCCCCGGTACAGATCCTTGTGCATCGTATCCAGCGTCGGCTGGTCGCCGGTGTAGGAGTGGATGGTCGTCATATAGCCGCGCTCGATGCCGAACAGGTCGTTCAGCACCTTGGCGACAGGGGCCAGTGCGTTGGTCGTGCACGAGCCGTTCGAGACGATGATGTCGTCGGCGGTCAGGGTGTCGTGGTTGACCTTGTAGACGATGGTCTTGTCGGCGTTGTCGCCGGGCGCCGAGATCAGCACGCGTTTGGCGCCGGCCTTCAGGTGGGCTTCGGCCTTGTCGCGGGCCGTGAAGATGCCGGTGCACTCGAAGGCGATGTCGACGTTCAGCGCCTTGTGCGGCAGGTTGGCCGGGTCGCGCTCGGCCGTGACCTTGATCTTGCCCAGGCCCACATCGATCCAGTCGTCGCCGTGCTCGATCGTACCCGGGAAGCGGCCGTGGACTGAATCGTACTTCAGCAGGTGGGCGTTGGTGGACACTGGCCCCAGGTCGTTGATCGCCACCACCTCGATGTCGCGGCGGCCATGCTCGACGATCGAACGGAGGACGAGGCGGCCGATGCGGCCGAAGCCGTTGATGGCGACGCGAACGGTCATGGGGGCGAGCTCCTGAAGCGGCGTTTTATGGTTGGCGCTTCAATGGGACCGGCGGCGCTGAGGATCAACCCCGGGAGCGTCACAAGGGATGATCGGATGTAACGGTTCAGCTTGCGAGCGGCAGGGACAGCCGGGCCTCCAGCCCGCCTCCCGTGCGGTTGGCCAGCGTCACGTCGCCGCCCGCCGCACGCGCCGCCCGCCGCACGCGCCGCCTGACGCGCCACGGCGAGGCCCAGCCCCGCGCCGCCGGTCTGACGGTTGCGGGAGCGTTCGCCGCGCTGGAACGGCTCGAATACCGTGTCCAGCTCGGCCTCGGGCAGGCCGGGGCCGTCGTCGGCGACGGTCAGGACAACCCTGTCTCCCGACCGGACCGCCTCAACGCGAGCCGCGTCGCCGAACTTCAGCGCATTGTCGATCAGGTTGGCGACCGCCCGCCGCAAGGCCGCCGGGTCGCCCTCGACCGGCAGGGTCTGATCGCCCGAGAAGGTCACCGCCGCCCCGGTCTCGGCGAAACCCGTCGCGCAGTCGGACGCCAGGGTCGCGAGGTCGAGCCGTTCGCGGCGCTCGGCCTGGACCTTGCCGCGCACGAAGGCCATGGCCTGGCCGATCAGCCCGTCCATCTCCTCGACGTCGGCGGCCATCCTGTCGCGCAGGGCCTCTGGCGCCTGTTCCGCGCGGAACCGCAGCCGCGTCAGGGGGGTGCGCAGATCGTGGGCGATGGCGGCGATGGTCTGGGTCCGCTGGCGCATATGGCCCCGGATCGAGGCCTGCATGTCGTTGAAGGCCCCGATGGCCGTGCGCACCTCTGACGGGCCGGACGGGACCAGAGGGGGGGCGTCCGGATCGGCGCCGAGCCGTTCGGCCGCCTCGGCGAACTGGCGAATCGGGCGGGTCAACCGACGCGCCATGAGCCAGACCAGCGGCGCCAGCAACAGGGCGGTGATGACCAGGGCGATGAGCAGCCGCATCTGCCACGGGTCGATCAGGCCACGCGGCGGCTCGACCGTGGCCCAGCGCCCGTCGTCCATCCGCACCGAGGCCGAGAAGGGCGCGAAGGTCAGCCGGTCGGCGGTGACCGTGAACCGCGTCGGTCCTTCGCCAGCCGTAACCACGCGAACGTCGTTCGAGCCCGGGGGTGAGGGTAAGCCGCGCTGCGCCAGCACCTCGCCCACTTCGGCCATGATGGCGTCGTGGTCCGCCCGGTGATCCTCGCCCGGCGCGGCCCGGCGGGTAAGGACAATGCTCGAACGGCTCCCGGTGATGCGGGCGCCGGTGACCAGCGGCCCCTGATCCGGGGGGCGAGGTCCGCGCGGCAGGGCGGGGCGCCAGTGCGTGCGTTCCGGCGACAGCCACACCCGCACCTCGCCCGGCCCCCGGCCCAACCGCTGGGCCAGACCCATGCTGATCGCGCGTTCAACCGGTCCGCCGCCGAGGTCGTGTTGGGGCGGCTGGTCCGAGACCCGGCGGACGAGCGCGCGGCCGTCGGAGGTCTCGGCAGGCCGTCCGGCCAGGGCGTCGGCGGCGGCCGGAATGCCGAACCCGGCGGGCTGCGGCGGCGGCGCGGTCAGGACGACGGCGAAGACCACGGCCTGGGAGGCGACGACCGCGAAGACGGAGAGCAGGGCGACCTGCATCAGGACCGACATGGAGCCGAAGGGCGAAGACCGGGGTTTCATGCCCGCGCCCCGGCCCGGTCCGCCCGTCGGACACGCGCGTCGAAGCGATACCCCTCGCCCCGGATCGTGGCGATCAGTTCGCGGCCGGAGCCGTCGTCGAGCTTCTTCCTCAGGCGGCTGATCTGCACGTCCATCGCGCGGTCGAAGACGTCGGCGTCGGCGCCCCGCGCGGCCGCCAGCAACTGGTCGCGCGTCAGGACCCGGCCCGGCCGCTCGGCGAAGGCGCGCAGCAGGCCGAACTCTCCGGCCGACAGGGTCACGATCTCTCCGCCGGGCTGCGACAGTTCGCGCCGCACGAGGTCCAGCCGCCAGCCGTCGAACATCAGGGCCGCCCCTGCCGGAGCCTCGTCCTCGCGCGGGCGGCGCAGAACGGCGCGGATGCGGGCCAGCAGCTCGCGCGGATTGCACGGCTTGGCCAGATAGTCGTCGGCGCCGAGCTCCAGCCCCACGATCCGGTCGGTGTCCTCGCCCATGGCCGACAGCATGACGACGGGCGGCGTGCCCGACAGCCGGCGCACGACCGACAGCCCGTCTTCGCCCGGCATCATCAGGTCGAGCACGATCAGGTCGGTTGGACCTTCGGCGAGGGCGCGATCCATCTCGGCCGCCGAGGCCGCGCCGCGCGCCTGATAGCCGTGCTGACCCAGGTAGTCGCACAGGACTTCCCGAATGCCGGGATCGTCGTCGACGACGAGGATGCGTGGGGAGGGATCGCTCATGGCCGCCTACATGCCCTGACAGATAGACCGTACCATTTCACGGCTGAAACAATTGATCCGGAGCCTGAAATACCCCGGCAAGCCCGCCATGGTCCAACGGCGCATCAGAAACTTGAAGGGAAAGACTTCATGTCCGTCATCGCCATCGCCCTGCTGGCCGCTCTCAACGGCGCCGCACCCCAGGATCAGGCCGCGCCCCGGGTCGAGACCCGCTCCGAGATCCGCATCGTCAACGCGGGCGGCGAAGGCCCCGGTCGTCTCGACGCGGATGGCGACGGCGTGGTGACGCGCGAGGAGTTCTCGGCTCCGATGGGCGACGCCTTCGATCGCCTCGACGCGAACGACGACGGACGCCTGTCGACCGAAGAGCTGGCCGCCGGTCATGGCGAAGGCGGCCCCGGCCATCGCATGATGATGATGGGCGGTCCCGGCGGCCCCGGTGGTCCGGGCGTTCACATCATCACCCGCGAAGGCGGCCCGGGCGGTCACGGCGCTCCCGGCATGATGATGTTCGGCGGCCGCGAAGGCCCCGGCGGTCCGGGCGGCGATGTCCGCGTCTTCTCCTTCCACCACGGCGGCCCTGAGGGCGGTCCCGAGGGCGGTCCGCCCCACGCCGGCCCCGGCGGCTCGAGTTCGCATCAGGTCTTCGTCCATCGTTTCGGGGGGCCGGACGGCCCCGGCGAGATGGACAAGGACGGCGACGGCAAGGTCTCTCAGGAAGAGTTCCTGGCCCCGTTACGCGAAGCGTTCGGCCACATGGACGCCGACAACAATGGCTTCCTCGACGAAGGCGAAGGACATCCCGCACCGCCGCACGCCGACTGATCCGCTGTTGCGCCATCGGTTTCGTGACTTGAGGCGCGGCGGTTCGCCGGTCTAGGCTGGCGGGGATGGTTCTCCCCGCTCGCCGCGCCTTCCTTGCCCTGATCGCCGTCTCCGTCCTCCTCCCGGCGGCGGCGTTCGCGCCTTCGACCGTTTCCGCCGAGGCGGTCGAGACGATCGAGGCGCCCGCTATCCTGACCCGCGACCGCGCCCGCATGAACGGGCGGGTGTTCGACACGGTCTGGAATCTCGTTCGTCGCCAGTATTACGACCCGGACCTGCACGGGCTGGACTGGAACGCCGTCCGCGAGACCTGGCGACCCCAGGCCATCGCCGCCGACGACGACCGCGACCTGTACCGGGCGCTCAGCGGCATGCTGGACCTGCTGGACGACGATCACGCGGGCGCCATTTCTGCCGCCGTTGCCCGCCGTCAGGACCAGCAGCGGACCCGGCGCGCGGTGATGGGGGTCTCCCTGGCCCGTCAGGACGGCGACCAGTGGCGTATCGAAAATGTCCGCGTCGGATCTCCGGCGGCGGAAGCCGGCCTCCAGCCGGGCTGGGTGCTCCAGACCATCGACGGCCAATCCTGGGGTGTCGATTTCGACGTCGAGGAGGGCCGTGCGCTGCAGCTCGACCTGACCGACGAAGCCGGCGCCTTGCAGCGTGTCTCGGTCACCCCGCGCGTCATGGATCCGATCCCGGCCTTCAGCGTGGATGCGTCGCGACCCGGCGTGGTCGTGCTGCGGATCGAAGGGTTCGAGTCCGGCCTCGGCCGCTGGCTGGGGCAACGCCTTGCCGAGGTCTCGCCAGAAACCGACGTCGTGATCGACCTGCGCGGCAACCCCGGCGGTCTGTTGCTCGAGGCGGACGCGGCCCTGTCCTGCTTCCTCCCGGCGCGCCAGGAATGGGCGACGCGGGTGTCGCGCAGCGGCCGGCCGGTGACCCTGTCGATCATGCCGGGCTGCGGCAGCCTGACCCGCCCGGTGACCAACGATGTCGCTTTGCTCGTCGATGGATCGAGCCGCAGCGCCGCCGAACTGACCCCCGCCGCCTTGCAGGAATCCGGTCGGGCCCTGGTCATCGGCGAGCATACCGCCGGCGCCGTGCTGATCTCGCAGGACAGCCCCCTGCCGGACGGCGGTCGCCTGACCCTCAGCCGCGCCGACTACATCACGGCCGGCGGCGTGCGACTGGAGAAGCGCGGCGTGGAGCCCGACATCGTCGTGGTCCGCACGGCCGAGGAACGCCGCGCGGGTCTCGACCCGGCGCTCGATGCGGCCATCGCGGCCCTCGCCCGTCAGGACACGGCAAGGGTGACGGTCGTCCCGGCCATCAGCTCCGAAGGCCTCTGAGACCATGATCGCGAAGATGGCCCTGCGCTGGTTGCGTTCGAGCCTCGTCGCCGCCGCCCTGGCGCTGTCCGCCTGCCAGACCATCCCTTACGAGCGTCCGGGGGGCCTGCCTCCGGCGGTTCAGGTCGCCGACGGTTCGGCCGGACGCGCGGCCCTGAACGCGCGCGTCTACGACCAGGCAGTTCGCTATGTCGAACGGCTGTTCTACAGCCGCGACTTCCACGGAACGGACTTCGCCGCCGAGGCCGCGTCCCGTCGCGCCGAGGCCGTGGCGCAGACGACGGAGCTCGACTTTTACGCCCGGCCGGAGCAACTGGTCGAGGTGCTCGGCGACGATCACACCCAGACCCTCAGCCCCACCCGCCGCGAGCGTCTGGCCGCGAATGACGCGGGCGCCCAGCGGCTGGCCTACGGCGTTGTCATGCTGCCGCGCGGCGATGAACGCTGGGTGCTCCGCGTACGTCCCGACAGTCTGGCGGAGGAGGCCGGGGTGATGCCGGGCTGGAAGATCGAGAGCATCAACGGGGCCAGTCCGCACCTGGGTTCGGTCGCGCGCGAGGACCGGGCCGACCGGTTCGTCTTCCTCGACGAGGTCGGCGAGCGTCACCAGATCGAACTGACCGGTGTCCTGATGGACCCCCTGCCGCGCATGGAAGCCCGGCGACTCGAGGGGGACATCGCCTACATCCGCTTTGACGATTTCGACCGCGAGACCTTCGACTGGTACAAGGGCGAGTTCGACGCGCTGGCGCAAGCGCCGCCCGCCGGGCTGATCGTGGACCTGCGCTCCAATGGCGGCGGCAGCCTGAACCTGACCGGCCTGATGTTGTCCTACCTGTTTGATCGACGGATCGACTTTGCGGTCACACAGGGCCGTTTCATCAACCGCATCTACAATGTCGAGCCGCCGGAACGACCCTATCTCGGGCCGGTGGTGATCCTCGTCGGTTCCGCCTCAGCGAGCGGCGGCGAACTCTATCCGGCGGTGGCGCGTGAACTGGATCGGGCCGTGATCGTCGGAGAGCCGACGCGCGGCGCGGTCATCGCATCACGCCTGGTCGAGCTGCCGGACGGGGGCGGGATCCGGATCGGAATGACCGACATGACCACGCCCGCAGGAATCCGCCTGGAGAAGACGGGGGTCACGCCGGACATCGTGCTGGACACCGACTGGAGCGAAATCCGGGCGGGACGCGATCCCGGCCTGACGATCGCCGTGGCCCAGATCGAGCGACTACGGGCGGAAGCGGCGGAGCGGCCGGCTACCCCGCCACCGGCCTGACCTTGCTCGCGGACAGCGTCGCGCGCTCGCGCGCCTGATCCGTGGTCTCGCCCCGCGCCAGGGCCACGCCCATGCGTCGCCGCTCGAAGGCCTCGGGCTTGCCGAACAGGCGCAGGTCAGCGGTCGGGACCGACAGGGCCTCGGCCACGCCCTCGTAGGCGATCCCCACCCCGTCCATGCCGCCATAGATGACCGCGCTGGCGCCGATCTCGCGCTGGCTGACGTCCACCGGCAGACCGAGGATCGCCCTCGCATGCAGGGCGAACTCGCTCTGTGTCTGCGTGGCCAGCGTCACCAGTCCGGTGTCGTGCGGACGCGGCGAGACCTCCGAGAACCAGACGTCGTCACCCTTCACGAACAGCTCGACCCCGAAAACGCCCAGCCCGCCCAGAGCCTCCGTCACCTTGCCCGCGATGTCCTGCGCGGTCGCCAGAGAGGCCGCGCTCATGGCCTGGGGCTGCCAGCTCTCGACATAGTCGCCCCTGACCTGACGATGGCCGATGGGGGCGCAGAAGTCGGTGACGACCGCGCCGTCGCGCAGCGAGCGAACAGTGAGCAGGGTGATCTCGAAATCGAAGTCGATCCGTCCCTCGACGATGACCCGCGCCGTCTCGACCCGGCCGCCCGACTGCGCATAGGCCCAGGCGTTGGCGGCGTCCTCATAGGCGTCGATGAAGGACTGGCCCTTGCCCGACGACGACATCACCGGCTTGACGAAGACCGGCAGGCCGATGTCGTGCGCCGCCGCCGCCAGCTCCGCCGCCGACCCGGCGAAGGCATAGGGGCTGGTCGGCAGGCCCAGTTCCTCGGCGGCCAGTCGCCGGATGCCCTCGCGGTTCATGGTCAGCTGGGTGGCGCGCGCGGTCGGAATGACGCGCGCCATCCCCGCCGCCTCGATATCGGCCAGGACCTCGGTGGCGATGGCCTCGATCTCCGGCACGATGATGTGCGGCGCCTCGGCCAGGATGACGCCGTTCAGCACCTGCGGGTCCGTCATCGGGATCACGTGACTGCGATGCGCCACCTGCATGGCGGGCGCATTGGCGTAGCGATCGACGACGATCACCTCGCAGCCCAGCCGCTGCAGCTCGATCGCGACCTCCTTGCCCAGTTCGCCGCCGCCCAGCAGCATCACCCGGACGGCTGTGTCGGAAAGAGGGGTGCCGAGTTTCATCAGATGGTCCTTATTCAGCCGCTTCGGCATCTTCCCTGGGCGCCCAGTTTCCGGCGGTCTTGCCGACGGCGAGAGCGTCGATCAGCGTCGCAGGCGCGCCTGCCTCCCGCATCTCGTCAGCGGTGAGATAGATGGTTCCGCCACAGGCCTGAACCACGTGCGCATAGTCGGCGTCGATGGCCACGCCGCCGTGCTCGGCATCGGCCCAGACGCGGAAGCCCTGACCCAGCTCATCGTCCGCCAGGGGTTTCCAGACGTCCTGGCACGCTTCCCGCCGTTCGGCGTCGGTCGTCTCCGCCAGCATCTTGCGCTCGTACAGCGTCTCCAGCCGGGGCGAGCGGACGCTGTAGACGTAGTCGGTCGGCATCCCTTCCTCGGCCTGGTCCTGAACCAGGCCCAGGCCCGGGAGCAGGGCGACCCAGTTCACGCGCTCGCCGGTCGACAGGTCCCAGGTGATCGGGGTCTGCGACGTCGACGGATAGGCGCCGCCGCAAAAGATTTCCAGATGCTCGCGCAGGGTCAGATAGGCCGGACCCGTCATCGGTCGCGTGATGGTTCGGGTCCAGCCGTCGCCCTCCTGGCTGTCGGCCATCCGCCCGCATTCGCCCGCATCCGCCACGGCTGCAGCGTCCAGACGGTCCAGTTCGGCATTGATGCGCACGATGGCCGGACTGTCGCCGGACAGCCGGGGCATGGCCTCGATATCGGCGGACAGCCTGGGCTTCTCGACCAGGATCGGGTCACCTGCCGCACCGGCGACGCCCTCCGCCCGGGAGGTCGTGCCCTGACCGCATGCGGCCAGTCCCAGCATCAGGGCGACCATCGCCGCACTCGTGATCGTCTTCATTTCAGCCGCCCCTCAGTTTGCCGGTTCGATCAGATCCCAGGCGTTGCCGTACAGATCCTCGAAGACCACCACCTTGCCATAGGATTCGGACCTTGGGGCCTCTCGGAACGTGACCCCGGCGGCCAGCCAGGCGGCGTGGTCGCGCATCAGGTCGTCGGTCTCCAGGAACAGCCAGACCCGGCCGCCCGCCTGATCGCCGATCCGGGCGATCTGCGCCTCGGTCGTCGCGCAGGCCAGCAGCAGGGAGGTCTGGCCGCCCTTCGGTGTGACCCGCACCCAGCGCTTGCCGTCGCCCATGTCGGTGTCCTCGCTGAGGTCGAACCCCAGCGTGCCGACATAGAAGGCGAGGGCCTCGTCATAGTCGCGGACCAGCAGGCTGACCGCGCCGATCCGGCTCACTACAGGCGAGCCTTGGCCGCCGCCACGATCGCATCCGCCGTGATGCCGAACTCGCGATACAGCACCTCCGCCGGGGCAGAGGCGCCGAAGCCGGTCATGCCGATAAAGGCGCCGTCCTCGCCGATGAACCGCTCCCAACCCTGTTTGATCGCCGCCTCGCAGGCGACGCGCACCGTGCCCCGGCCGATGACCGAGGCCTGGTAGGCGGCGTCCTGCTGCTCGAACAGTTCGAAGCAGGGGACCGAGACGACCCGCGTCGGCGTGCCCTCGGCCTCCAGCGTCTCGGCCGCCTTCAGCGCCAGCGGCATCTCGGTGCCCGTGGCGAACAGGGTAACCTGGGCCTCGCCGTTCGAGGCACGCAGTTCATAGGCGCCACGGGCCGACAGGTTCTCGTCCGACGCCGTCACACGCACCGCCGCCGTCTTCTGCCGCGACAGGGCCATCGCCGCGGGCGTCGCCTTGTGCTGCAGGGCCAACTGCCAGCATTCGAACGCCTCGACCGTATCGGCGGGGCGGAAGACCAGCAGGTTCGGGATCGCCCGCAGCGCCGCCAGGTGCTCGACCGGCTGGTGCGTCGGGCCGTCCTCGCCCAGGCCGATGGAATCGTGGGTCAGGACGTGGATCACGCGGATGCCCATCAGGGCCGCCATGCGGATCGCCGAACGGCTGTAGTCCGAGAACACCATGAAGGTGCCGCCGTAAGGTATGACCCCGCCGTGCAGCGCCATCCCGGTCATGGCCGCCGCCATGCCGAACTCGCGGATGCCCCAGTTGACGTAGCGCCCCTCATAGGTCGGCGCGTCCAGGATCGGCGTGCCCTTGACGAAGGTGTTGTTCGAGCCGGTCAGGTCGGCGGAGCCGCCGATCATTTCCGGCACGGCGCGGAACAGGGCGTCCAGCGCGGCGCCGGAAGCCTGACGCGTCGCCTGGGCCGGCTGGTCCACGATCAGTCGGGCGATGCCGGCGTTCAGGGCGTCGAACGCGCTCTCCGGCAGGTCGCCCTTCATGGCGCGGGTGAAGTCTGCGGCCTGCGACGAGGCGGCGAGGCGCGCCTCCCACGCCTTGCGGGCCTTGGATCCCTGTTTGCCGACCTTCTTCCAGGCCTTGTCGATGGTCTCGGGGATCACGAACGGCGCGTGGTTCCAGGCCAGGCCAAGACGCGTTGCCGCGATCTCGGCCGCGCCCAGGGCGGCACCGTGGGTCTTGTGGCTGCCTTCCATGGTGGCGGCGCCACGCCCGATTTTGGTCTTGCAGGCGATCAGGGTGGGCTTGTCCTGCTTCGTCGCCCACTGCAGCGCCGACTTGATCGCCCTCATGTCATGGCCGTCGACGGCCTTGACGGCCCAGCCGCAGGCCTTGAAGCGCGCCTTCTGATCGACCGCGTCCGACAGGCTGACCTTGCCGTCGATGGTGATCTCGTTGTCGTCCCAAATGACCGTCAGCTTGCTCAGCCTGTAGCGGCCGGCGAGCGCGATCGCTTCCTGCGACACGCCTTCCATCAGGCAGCCGTCACCGGCGATGACCCAGGTGCGGTGGTCGACCAGGTCGTCGCCGTACCTGGCGGCCAGATGCCGCTCGGCCATGGCGAAGCCGATCGAGTTGGCCAGACCCTGACCCAGCGGGCCGGTCGTTGTCTCGATGCCCGGCATGTGCCCGTACTCGGGGTGGCCGGCGGTCTTCGATCCCCACTGGCGGAAGTTCGACAGCTGTTCGGCCGTCGCGGCCTTGTAGCCGGTCAGGTGCAGCAGGGCGTAGATCAGCATCGAGCCGTGGCCCGCCGACAGGATGAAACGGTCGCGGTCGGCCCAGTCGGGACGGCTCGCATCGAACTTCAGGAATTTCGAGAACAGCACCGTCGCAACATCGGCCATGCCCATCGGCATGCCCGGGTGGCCGCTGTTGGCCTTCTCAACCCCGTCCATCGCCAGGACGCGTATGGCGTCCGCCATCATCTTCGGGGTCGCTTTTTCGGGTGCGTCTGAGGAGCGGGCCACGAATGGACCTTTCGTCTTGGTGCGGAAAAGGGAGGCGCGCCGCTTTACCCCGGCGTCACGGCGGGTTCTATACGAAATCTGGAGGAAACGATGGCCGACGCCTCGACAGCTGCGCGCGACAGGATCGACCGGGCCCTCGCCTTGCTGGAACGCAAGGTGATGGAGCTGAAGGCGCGTCCCGCCATCGCGCCGCGCGTGGCCGACGACGATCTGTTCGCCATCCCTTTGCCCGCCGGGCCGGACGAGCACCGCCGCATCGCCGAACTCGAGGCCGCCGGGCGTGACGCGTCAGCCGCCCTCGCCGCCGCCGCCATGGCCGTGCGCGACATCCTCGCCCGGGACGACGCCTGATGGCGACGGTCACGGTCGAGATCAACGGACGCCCCTATGCCGTGGGCTGCGCCGACGGACAGGAGGAGCGGGTCCGCATCCTCGCCAAGCAATTCGACGTACATGTGCGCCAGGTCGCGGGCGACGTGGGCCACGTCGGCGACATCCGCCTGTTCCTGATGGCCGCCCTGGTCCTGGCCGACGAACTGCATGAGGTGCGGATGGGCGGTGGGACGGGCCCGGTCGCCGCCGACGCTGCCTCGACCCCGCTTTCCGACACCGGCGTCGCCGAGGCCCTGAACGCCGTCGCCGCCCGTATCGAGAGGATCGCGCAGTCTCTCTGAGTCCACGCGTCTCTTCCCTGTCGCGCAGCGATGGGGAGGTGGCAGCGAGCGCTTGCGAGCTGACGGAGGGGGTCTTGGGTGCACGCAGAAAGAACCCCTCCGTCCCTCCGCCTTGCTCCGGGCCACCTCCCGATCCTGCGGACGGGGAGGAGACGCCATTGTCCATGTGACCAAGAGCGCCTATCTTCCCCAGCGGCGGGTCATGCTGTGGCTCTCGTCGAAGGCAACACATCCTCGCGGCCTTAATTCACTCGAAGGGATCTGCCCCTGTCTGACCTCGTGGGGTCGGATACGCGGAGCCCACCTGGCTACCCAGGCTCGAGAGGATTTAAACCGTCCTTCACGGCTCTTACGGCGCCGCCAACCTGTCTCTCTTTTGGGCGCTACCGCTCGCGACGCGGTCGCCCGCTGCTTGAGCGCCGACCGGCGCTGACCCAGGTCGCGCGCGGGGATGACGCCATGAAACGCGGCTGGTTCGGTCCAAAGCGCCTCGGCTGGGGCGCATCTCCTGCGAGTTGGAAAGGCTGGGCCGCGACGGGCGCCTTCAGCCTGGCCTTGCTCGGGACCGCCAATGTGTTCCGGGAACAGGACTGGGTCTGGGCCGCCATGCTCGGTGAGCTGGTCGCCTACGTTCTCGTTGTCCTCCTGACCTACGACAAGAACGCCCGGACGTCCGTCTGACCCACCCGGACAAGCCAGCCCTTCGCGCGGAAGCCCGCGCAGCACGACGCCGGTTGGCCTCGGTCGAGCCGCTCGCGGCCGAGCGCGTCGCGTCCCATGCCGCTCAACTTCCTTCCGCCGACCTCATCGCCTTCTATTGCGCCATCGGATCCGAACTGGACCCGGAGCCGCTGGCCCGCGCCCTGATCGCGGCTGGAGCCGCCGCCTGCCTCCCGGTGGCGATGGAGCGGGACGCCCCGATGATCTTCCGCCGCTGGACCCCCGGCGACCCGCTGGAGGTGGACGCCGCCGGATGCCCCGCGCCCCTGCCTCTGGCCGAGGTCGTCGATCCCGACCTGATCATCACCCCGCTGCTGGCCTTCGACGATTTCGGCGGGCGGCTGGGGCAGGGCGGCGGCTACTACGACCGGACCTTCGCCGCGCGGCCCCACGCGATTCGCATCGGCTTCGCATTCGCGGGCCAGAGGTCCGCGAGACTGCCCATGGAGTCGCACGACATCCCTCTGCATGGCGTTCTGACCGAGGTCGGCTATACCGCCGCCCGAAAGGTCTAATCCTCCATGAGACTTGCCTTCTTTGGCGACGTGATCGGCAAGTCCGGTCGCGACGGCCTGTCCGACCATCTGCCCGGCCTCAAGCGGGTGCTGAAGCTCGACTTCGTGGTGGTCAATGCGGAGAACGCCGCCGGCGGCTTCGGCATCACCGAGAACACGGCGAAGGAGTTGTTCATGGCCGGCGCTGACTGCCTGACGCTGGGCAACCACTCCTGGGACCAGCGCGAGGCCCTGACCTATATCGTGCGCGAGCCGCGCCTGATCCGCCCCGCCAACTATCCCCGGCTGATGGATGCGCCGGGCGCCGGCGCCAACCTGTTCGAGACCGACAGCGGCCGGACGGTTCTGGTCATGAACGTGCTGGGCCGCATCCACATGGACCCCAACGACGATCCATTCAGCGCTGTGGACCGCGAGTTGAACGCCGCCCCCCTGGGTCACGTCGCCGACGCGGTGATCGTCGACATGCACGCCGAGGCGACCTCCGAGAAGATGGCCATGGGTCACTTCTGCGACGGTCGCGCCAGCCTGGTCATCGGCACCCACACCCATGTCCCGACCGCCGACTGCCAGATTTTGCCCGGCGGCACGGCCTATCAGACCGACGCCGGCGGGTGCTGCGACTATGACTCTGTCATCGGCAACGAGAAGGAAGAGCCCCTGCGGCGCTTCACCACTCGGATTTCCGGCGGCCGCTACAACCCCGCCAGTGGCCCGGCGACCATCTGCGGCGTCTATGTCGAGACCGACGACAAGACCGGCCTCGCGACCCGAATCGAACCCATCCGCGTCGGCGGCCGCCTCAGCCAGCACATCCCGAGCGCCGCCTGAAGCGAAGCCATTGACGGTTTAGATTACATGTGTAATCGTCCGGGTCTACAAATGTAGTCCCGAGGAGATTGACATGCCTTCTTCCCGTTCGCTTCCGATACTGTCCGCCGTCGCCATGACGGGTGTGCCGGGCGCTGCCCTGGCGCAGGGGATCACGCCGATCACGATCTTCTTCGAAGCCGCGCCCTCGATGAAGGCGATCATCCTCGCCCTTGTGATCGCCGCAATCGCGGCGGTGGTCGTGACGATGCGAAAGGTCGCCTCCGGCCCTCATCTGACGGGAGGCTCCACCTATCTGTCGGCCCTGCGTCTTGGCGCGCCGCTGCTGGGTCTTCTGGGTGCCGCCTTCAACGGACTGATGATGTTCGTGGGCCTGGCCCGCTTCGGAAGCCAGCCGATGAATGTCCGAGCGCCCGGTCTGGCAGAGGCCAGCTTCCTGGTGGTGATGGGCCTGCTCGTCGGGGTAGTCGGCGTGATTTGCCACTGGGTCGTCGAAGCCCGGGTCGATCGCGCAGTCCTGCGGGCCTGACGTGACGCGCATCGCCGTCACCGAGGCGGAGAGCGCGATCCTGGCCGCCCTTTGGCGTCACGGCCCCCTGTCGTTCGCCTCCCTGATCGAGGCGGTGAAGGCCGACAATGCCTGGGGCGACGCCACCATCAAGACGCTGCTCGGCCGCCTGATGCGCAAGGGCGCGGTCCGCTCCCAACGCGACAACGGCCGACAGCGCTACCACGCCGCGATCGAGAGGCGGGACTATCTGGCCGGGGAGATCGACACGCTCGTCGACCGCCTGTTCGAGGGTCGCCGCGACGCGCTCAGGGTCTTCCTCGACGAGGCCTGACGCTCAGTTCGCGGCCGGTCGCCACGCCTGCATTTCGGCGATCTCGCGCGTCTGGGCAGCGATGACCATCTGGGCCATGCGCCGCACATCTGGATCGCGGCTCTCGCGCAGGGCGATCTCGGCCATCGCCACTGCGCCCTGATGGTGAGCGATCATCTTGGCGATATAGGCCTGATCGACCGTCTCACCCGACGCCGCCGACATCAACCGGTGCATCTCCGCTTCCGACGCGGCGAAGGCCTGATTCCCCGCCGTCCCATGATCTCCGTCATGAGGTCCGGAGACCTCGCCGGCCGTCACTGTCGCGGCCTGGTTGACGGTCGCGGTTTCGCGCATCGCCTGCTGCACCGGATCGCCGCCGCCGTCACAGGCGGCGAGCAACAGGGGGAGGGCGGCTGCGACGATGAGCGGATGACGGATCATGGATGGCCTTTGCTGGGTTCTCTCGTCGCCAGCTTGCTGCAAAACCCGGCTGCCGTCTCGCATCACGGCGCCGCAGGCGAAACCGACAAGAGAATAAAATCCTCGCAGGGTCTTGCTGTCCGCTGCCCGCTCCCCCACGTCGCGTGGAGGTCTTTGAAATCGTCTCATCCAGCCGCTGACGGCGCGATCGCCTATCCTTCAAGATAGTCGAATTCCACTACGGTCAAAATCTCAACATCTTGATTTCGTTCAGGTCGATCTGGACTCAACGGACTATCTGGACTCCGCTTTCCGGAGTCGGGTTTCCGGCCGCGATCCGTCAGGCGTCGTGCAGCCGCGCGCTGCCGCCCTCGACGACCATCGACTTGCGCGTCGACAGCACGCCCGTCCGGTCGTGAACATGGTCCAGCACCCTGAAGTCGGTGCGCCAGCGCTCGGGCGTCACCTCGCAGACGACATAGCCACGCTGCGAGTTGTTGAATTTCAGCTGCGGGTTCACCGACTGGATCGCCGCCATGTCGGGCCGCTGGTCGACCCCGTCGCCGCCGGAGCTGATGGAGGTGGCGACGAACTCGGTCGCGATCGGCTCGCCTTCCGGATTGCGGCCGTCGATGAACAGTTCGCCCGCATAGTTCTGATGCTCGTCGCCCGTCAGGACGACGACGTTGTCGATGCGACGTTCCTTGATATGGTTCAGCAATCTCGCACGCGGTACGCGATATCCGGCCCAGCTGTCCGGGTTGACGCCATAGTCGTCGCCCGGGTTGCGATCCAGGTCCATGACCATGATCTGCTGGGCGAGCGATTGCCATTTCGCCTGCGAGCGGTTCAGCCCGTCGAACAGCCAGGCCTGCTGCGCCTCGCCCAGGACCTCGGCCTCACGCGCATCGATGGCTTCGCAACTCGAGTTGAACCGGTCTCCGCAGGGCTGGTCCGAGCGGAACTGGCGCGTGTCGAGCAGATGCACGTCCAGCAGGTCGCCATAGGTCGCCTTGCGATACAGCTGCATCTGGGAGCCGCGCGGGAAGGCCGACCGGCGCAGCGGCATATGCTCATAGAAGACCTGCATCGCGGCCGCCTTGCGCAGGGCGAAGACCTCGGCCGGCGATCCCTCCTGATCGATGTCGGAGACCCAGTTGTTGTCGATCTCGTGGTCGTCCCAGACCACGAACCAGGCCGCCGACTGGCGCGCGGACTGTAGATCGGAATCCATCGTGTACTGGGCGTACCGGCGGCGGTAGTCGTCGACGGAATAGACCTCCCCGCCCTGATGGACGCGCAGGTTCTCCTGGGTCGATGTCCCGCCGTAGGTGCGGTTGCCGCGTCCCTCGTAGATGTAGTCCCCGTAGAAGAAGACGAAATCCAGGTCCTCGGCGGCCATCTTGCGGTGGGCGGTGTAATATCCGCTCTCGAGCGCCTGACAGCCGGCGACGCCGAACTTCACCTGGGCCAGGGGCGCGCCCACGACCGGCGTGGTCTTGGCCCGGCCGACGCCGGAACGTTCACTGCCGACGCGGAAGCGATAGAAATACGGGCGGCCGGGCTCCAGCCCTGCAACCTCGACATGGACCGAATGCCCCAGTTCCGGGCGAGCGACGGCCTCGCCGGAACGCACGATCGTTCCGAACCCGGCGTCGGCGGCGACTTCCCACTGCACGGCCATCGCCTGGCGCGGCATGCCGTAGCCGGGCTCCATCGGCCGGGGCGCCAGCCGCGTCCAGATGACGAACCCGTCGGGCAGGGGATCGCCGGCGGCGACGCCCAGCTGGAAAGGGTTCTCGTCGAACACCGCCTGGGCCAGGCCCTCGCGAGGCAGGGTGACCGCGGCAGAACTGGCGCCGAGTCCGGTCAGGAGCAGGCGACGAGACAGGAACAGGGACATGGCGAACTCCAATCAGGCGGCCTCGATAGACCTCTGATGTGACAGTCAGCCTTCGTCCGCTAGCCGACATTGTCAGAAATAAGAGGGTTGTAAGGCCAAGCTCCGGAAGGTCATGTTACGGCCAGGCAGCAGGGGGGCTGTCTCATCACGGAGGAGGCTACAATGAAGACCTCAATGTTCACGGCGTCGCTTTGTGCGGCGGCTCTTTTCGCAACCGGGGCCAGCGCCCAACAGAGTGTGTCTCTCTCCGCCGGTTTCGTTCCCGATCCAGTGACGGTCGAACTCTATTCGGGCGGCGGCAATCAGGCCTCCGATCTGGGAAGTTCCTGCGTCGGAACGGTCGGAAGCAGCCCGGATGTCGTCCTGAACTACAGCTCGGCCGGCGGTCGTCTCGCCATCGGCGTCCTGGCCGGAACCGACACCAGCCTAGTGATCAACGGGCCCGACGGCCGCTTCTATTGCAACGATGACAACAGCGGCCTCAACCCGGGTCTGGTCTGGGGACGGGCGCCCAGCGGCCAGTACGACATCTGGGTCGGCGCCGTCGGCGACGCGGGACCGGCGACCCTGGTCATCACCGAAGGCAGCCTCGACTACTGAGATCTTTCATCCGGACTGATGATGCCGGGCCTCGCCTTGGGAGCCCCGCGTTGCGTCGGTGCGCTACTCCGTCAACCAAAGGACCCCAGCCATGCGTAATGTACGTCTCGCCTCCGCCATCGCCGCGGCTCTGATGGCTGCCGCCGCCGCCACCACAGCTGCGGCACAGGATCCCGCCGCCGCCGCCACCTCGGGCGGCATGCGCGCCCGCGCCGGTTTCACCCCGGACCCTATCCAGGTCAGGATCTATTCGGGCGGGTCGATCGACGCCTCGCGCCTGGGCGGGGCCTGCGTCGGAATGATCGCCAGCGCGCCGGACTATGAATTCACCTATACGGCCGGCTCGTTCCCGCTGAGCTTCGGCGTCGTCTCGGACCGCGACACCAGCCTGGTCATCAACGGCCCGGACGGCCGCTGGTACTGCAATGACGACGCCGAGGGCCTGAACCCGATCCTGACCTGGGGCCGTCCGCCGAGCGGCTCCTACGACGTCTGGGTCGGCGCCGTGGGCCAGGCCGCATCCGCGACCCTGCTGATCTCCGAGTCGAACTAACCCGCCGGGCCGTCCGAAAGGGCGGCCCGGTTCTTCCGGGTCTCAGCCCTCGATCCAGCCTGGCATCCAGCCCTCATGGATCTCCCGCAGATGCTTCAGCGGGATGCTGAACAGGTCCGTCGAGGCGAAGGCATCGCCCCTGGCCTGGCCGACGACCGAGGCGTGCAGCCCCGCCTCGCGCGCCGCCGCCAGAACGTCCTGCGGGTTCGGAACGGCGACCAGGTAGCGGGCCTGGTCTTCCGCGAAGAGCAGGACGTGGGCGTGGGTCGCGCTTGAGGCGTCCAGCACCACCCCGACATCGGACGCCAGCGCCAGGTCCGCAGCCGCGCCGATCAGGCCGCCGTCCGAAAGGTCGTGCACGCAGGTCAGGCGACCGCCCTCGATCATCGCGCGCACGAAGTCGCCGGTCTTGCGCTCCAGTTTCAGGTCCACCGGCGGCGGCGCCCCGTCCTCGCGGCCCAGCACCTCGCGCAGATAGATCGAAGCGCCCAGCTCGCCTTGCGTCTCGCCGATCAGGACCAGCGAGTCTCCGGCCTCCATGGTCGAGAAGCCGGTCACGACGTCATAGTTGGTCAGCAGGCCGACGGCGCCGACGGTTGGGGTCGGCGGGATCGCGACGCCGTTGGTCTCGTTGTACAGGCTGACGTTTCCACTCACGACCGGGAAGTCCAGTTCGCGGCAGGCCTCGGCCATGCCGTCGATGGCGCGGACAATCTGACCCATGATCTCGGGCCGTTGCGGATTGCCGAAGTTCAGATTGTCGGTGATGGCGATGGGCAGGGAGCCGACGGCCGTCAGGTTGCGCCACGCCTCGGCGACGCACTGTTTGCCGCCCTCGTAGGGGTCGTTCTGGACGTAGCGAGGCGTGCAGTCCGAGGTCATGGCCAGACCCTTGTCCGTGCCGTGCACCCGCACCACGCCGGCGTCGGCGCCGGTGGCCGAATCCTGCAGGGTGTCGGCCATCACGTGGCGGTCGTACTGTTCCCAGATCCAGCGCTTCGACGCCATGTCGGGACAGGCCAGCACCTTCAGCACCGCGTCTTCCCACACCGTCGGCGCCGGAACCTCGCCCGGCGACAGGCGCGGATGCAGGGCGGGCTGGACCCATGGCCGGTCATACAGGGGCGCATCGTCGAACAGCGGCGCCAGGGGCACGTCGCAGACCACCTCGCCGTGGTGGTTTAGCACCAACCGGCCGGTGTCTGTCGTCATGCCGATGACGGCGGCGTCCAGGCCCCATTTCTCGAAGATGCGGTGTCCATCCTGTTCGCGGCCCGGCTTCAGCACGGCCAGCATCCGTTCCTGGCTCTCGGACAGCATCATCTCATAGGCGGACATGCCGGTTTCCCGCTGGGGGACGGCATCCATGTTGAGTTCGATCCCCACGCCGCCCTTGCCGGCCATCTCGACCGACGACGAGGTCAGGCCCGCCGCGCCCATGTCCTGAATCGCGGCGACCGCGCCCGAGGCCATCAGCTCCAGCGTCGCCTCGATCAGCAGCTTCTCGGCGAAGGGATCGCCGACCTGGACCGTCGGGCGCTTCTCGTCGGAATCCTCGTCGAACTCGGCCGACGCCATGGTCGCGCCGTGGATGCCGTCACGGCCGGTCTTGGAGCCGAAATAGACCACCGACATGTTCGGTCCCGGCGCGGCCGAGTAGAAGATCGCGTCCGACTTCGCCAGGCCCACGCACATGGCGTTGACGAGGATGTTGCCGTTGTAGCCGGAATGGAAGTTGGTCTCGCCCGCCACCGTGGGCACGCCGACGCAGTTGCCGTAACCGCCGATGCCGGACACCACGCCCTTCACCAGCCGCCTGGTCTTCTCATGCCCGATATCGCCGAAGCGCAGGGCGTTCAGCAGGGCAACCGGGCGCGCGCCCATGGTGAAGACGTCGCGCATGATCCCGCCCACGCCCGTCGCCGCGCCCTGATAGGGTTCGATGTAGGAGGGGTGGTTGTGGCTCTCCATCTTGAAGATGCACGCATCCCCGTCATCGATGTCGATGACGCCCGCGTTCTCGCCCGGTCCGCAAATCACGCGCGGCCCCGTGGTGGGGAATTTGCCGAGATGGATCTTCGACGATTTGTAGGAGCAGTGCTCTGACCACATCACCGAGAAGACGCCCAGCTCCAGCTGATTCGGCTCGCGGCCCAGTCGGTCGAGGACGACCTGATACTCGGCGGGGTTCAGGCCGTATTCGGCGGCCAGTTCGGCCATGGTCTTTTCAGGAACGCTCATGGCCGCGCCTCATAGCGGGACTCTCGCGTGAACCCAAGCACCCGCCTGAACTGGACCATTGACCTCAGGTCGCGGCGCGCCTCAGTCCGAGCACGATGATCAGGCCGCCTCCCAACACCACCAACGATGCCGCCAGGGACCCGAACGCAAGGACGGCATTGCCCTTTTCCTGCTCGGCCACGAATACGCCCAACAAACCCCAGGCGATCGGTAGGGGGTAGGCCAGCACCCGCGTCCGCAAGGTGATGAACAGGCCCAGCGCCGCCGCGACGACAACAGCGACCAGCGCCCACGCGGTCGGAGGAAGGATGGCCGGCAGGTCGCCGTTCCCTGTTGCGACGGTCAAAAGGTTCACCGGCGCCGCCACGGTCAGCCATCCCGCCAGCGCAGCGAGCGGCCAGATCGTCATCCATCGGTCTCGGTCGCCCTTTCCGAGGCTTCGGATGGCGTCCGCTTTCTGCAACAGCGGAATGAGCAGCACGATCAGCGACCCGAAGATCAGCACGATCGTGGCGACTTCCAGATCCCACGCTGCCGCAAGGATCCACCAGCCAATACCGAGCAGCGCGAGCACCGATGGCCAGCCGAACGCGCGCAGCATCTCGGTCTCATGTGTCTTCGGCAGCAACTGGCGGACAGCGTAGATGATCAGCCCCAGATAGATCGGCCCCCAGATGGCGAAGGCCCAGCCGACGACCCGCAGGGTCGCATCGCTGTCAGCAGCGAATTCGGCCGGCGATTGCCCGAGGTTCACCAGTTGTTGCAGTTGGCCGGCAGCAAGCGCGAAGACCATGCAGGCGAAGACAGCCAGCCTTCGGGTCTGCCGTGACGGGTCGGCGGCAACGAGAGTCGGATGGGGCGAGGTGCTCATACCGGACACTACGCACATCACGTATCAAAGTTCAGCCGGAACCCGCTGTTCGGCGATACGCTATCTCTCGCACATTCCCCGAACAGGAGAGCCGACCATGGTCGATCCCAAAATTCCCGCCGAATCGCCTGACCCCGACACCGAAGAAGTCGAGACCAATCTTGCGCTGGAACAGGGTCTGGGCGTCGGCGCCAGAGAACTGGCCTCGATCGGCGAATCCGGCGCCGATGGGACCCTGGAACGCGACGAGGACTCTGACGAAGCCTAGGCCGCCGCGTAGATCGACCGGAACAGGGTCGCGCCGTCCGCGGAGCCAAGCTCGGCCTCGAAGGCGCGGTCCGGGTGGGGCATCATCCCCAGCACATTGCCACGCGCGTTCTGCAGCCCGGCGATATCGCCGACCGAGCCGTTCGGATTGTCGACATATCGGAACACGACCTGACCCTCGCCCTCAATCCGGGCGAGGGTTTCGGCGTCGGCGAAATAATTCCCGTCGCCATTGCCCTGGGTCATGACGACCTCGCGCTGGCCTTGGTAGCCGGCGGTGAAGCGGGTCTGGCCATTGGTCACTTCCAGCGAGATCGGCTTGCAGACGTATTTCAGCCCGGCGTTGCGCAGCAGTGCGCCCGGCAGCATCCCGGCCTCGCAGAGGATCTGGAAGCCGTTGCAGATGCCGACGACAACGACCCCGTCGTCCGCCGCCTTCTTCACCGCCTGCATCACTGGCGACTGCGCCGCCATCGCCCCGCAACGCAGGTAGTCGCCGTAGGAAAAGCCACCCGGCAAGACGATCAGGTCGAGGCCCGAAGGCAATTCGGTCTCCTGATGCCAGACCATCTCGACCCGCTCATTGGTCGAGCGTTCGATGGCGACCTTGCAGTCGCGATCACAGTTGGACCCGGGAAAGACAATGACGGCTGCGCTCATGGCGCGGGCGTTTAGCAGGGATTGTCCGGCTTGTCAGTGCGCGGGTTCGACGAGTCCGAGACGCACCTCTATGCGATCCACGCGGTCTTCCATATGGCACAAGCGATTGTAGATATTGCCCACATCCTGCTGGATCGCGACAAGGTGGCCTCGAACGGCGGTCATCTGCTGCTTCAGATCGGACATGTCGGAGCGGACGGCGGATACATCCCTTTGCACCGCCTTGAGCACCTCATGGATCCGGTCGCTTGTCGCATCGGCCATGAGCCGAAACCTATCAGAGTTCGCAGTGGCCTCCAACTCAGCCCTTGTTCTCGTAGGTCGCCGTGAGCGACGCCTTGGCCAAGGTGTGAAAGTGCAGGTTGAAGCCGTATTTGGCGCCCGAATCCTCGGGCGTCACCGGCAGGCGGTCCACGTCAACGGCGAAGACTGTGAAGATATAGCGGTGCGGACCGTGGCCTGGAGGCGGAGCGGCCCCGCCGAAGCCGGGCTTACCGTAGTCGGTTCGACCCTCGACCGCGCCGGCCGGCACGGGACCGCCGGTCGGGATCTCGCGGATGTCGGCGGGGATGTTGGCCACCGTCCAGTGCCAGAAGCCCGACCCCGTCGGCGCGTCCGGATCGAACACGGTGATGGCATAGGACTTCGCGCCCTCTGGCGCACCCGACCATGCCAGATGCGGCGAGGTGTTGCCCTTGGCCTGTACCTGGTCGTCCTTCAGCGTCCCGCCGTCGGTGATGTCGTTGGAGGTCAGGTTGAAGGCCACGGCGCGCTCCTTTGGGTTCGGCGTCTCAAACGACCGCTCGCAAGGAACGGTTGCTAGGCGACCTCGACCCGGTAGCTCTCGATGACCGTATTGGCCAGCAGGGTCTCGCACATCTTCTTCGCCTCGGCGGCGGGATCTTCCGCGCCTTCGAGATCGAACTCGATCAGTTTGCCGACCCGGGCGTCGGCGACGCCGGCCCAGCCCAGACCCTTCAGGGCGCCTTCGACGGCCTTGCCCTGGACGTCCAGAACGCCGGGCTTCAGGAAAACGTGAACCTTGACCTTGGCCATCAGTGCAGTCCCCCCTGAATCACGGTCGGCATGTCCTTCATGATGCCGAGGCGTTTGGCGACCTCGGTATAGCTCTCGATGACATTGCCCAGGTCGCGGCGGAACCGGTCCTTGTCCATCTTCTCGCCGGTCGCCGTGTCCCACAGGCGGCAACTGTCCGGGCTGATCTCGTCGGCCAGGATGACGCGGCTGAAGTCGTTCTCCCACACGCGGCCGAACTCGATCTTGAAGTCCACCAGGGTGATCCCGACCGCGCCGAACATGCCCGACAGGTAGTCGTTCACGCGCAGGGTCATGGCCAGGATGTCGTCGATCTCCTGGGTCGAGGCCCAGTTGAACGCCGTGATGTGCTCTTCCGTCACCATCGGGTCGTTCAGCTCGTCCTTCTTGTAATAGAATTCGATGATCGAACGGGGCAGGGGCGTGCCCTCCTCCTGGCCCAGGCGCGTCGCCAGCGAACCGGCCACGATGTTGCGGCACACCACCTCGAGCGGAATGATCTCGACTTCGCGGATCAGCTGCTCGCGCAGGTTCAGTCGCTTAATGAAGTGGTTGGTGACGCCGATGCCGTTCAGGCGCGTCATCACGAACTCGCTGATGCGGTTGTTGATGACGCCCTTGCCTTCCAGCGTCGCCTTCTTCTGGGCATTGAAGGCCGTGGCGTCGTCCTTGAAATACTGGATCAGGGTGCCGGGCTCCGGTCCTTCGTAAAGGATCTTGGCCTTGCCTTCGTAGATCTTCTTGCGCTTCGAATTCATCATCTTGGTCCCAGACGGGATGGCGCATCGCCCGAAAACGAAAATCGCGCGGCCAGAAAACTCGTCTGGGCTGCGCGATCCGGTCTCGAGCTGTGCGGGAAATGGGTCGCGCGGTCCTTAGCGGAAACTGCCGGGCGACACAAACGAACCCATGTGCGGACTCCGGCGCCACAGGTGGGTATCGTCCGTGAACGGGACGCCGCATGCGAGCCGTTATCCGTTGCGTTGCAGGGGTCTGGAGCGATAGACCACCCCGGCGGAGCCGTCTCATTCTCTGGCCCGCGACGAATGGACTGACGACTGATGACGACCTTCAATGATCGGGAAAAGGGCTTCGAGACCAAGTTCGCGCTCGATCAGGAGCAGGAATTCAAGGCCATGGCCCGGCGCAACAAGCTGCTGGGTCTGTGGGCGGCCGAGAAGATGGGCCTAAGCCCCGATTCGGCCGAGGAATACGGCAAGGCCGTCGTCCGTGCCGACTTCGAACAGCCGGGCGACGAAGATGTGTTCCGCAAGATCGCCGGCGACTTCAAGGGCTCCGGCCTAGGTGTCTCCGAGGGCGAGATCCGCTCCAAGATGGACGAACTGGCCTCGATGGCCCGCGACCAGGTTCGCGCCGGGGAGTGATCCCCGCCGCCGGCCTCCTGGGTCGGTCCTGAACTCCAGACAAGAAAAAAGGGCCGCAGCGGGGGGGAGCTGCGGCCCTTCCTTGATCGGGGGCTGGGGGGATAGCCTCACCCGATGTCTTTTGCGTCTCGCGCTTCAGTGGAATGCGGCAAGACCAAAAGGGTTCACCGAGAAATTCAGCCCGGCATCACGACGGTGTCGATGACATGAACCACGCCGTTCGATTGCAGGACGTCGGCCTGTGTCACGCGCGAGGTTCCGCCGTTCTCGTCGGTCAGGGTGACCGAGCCGTCCGGGTTCACATTGACCGTCAGGGTGTCGCCTTGGACGGTGGTCAGTTCGACCTTGCCGGCGTTGGCCTGGGCCTGGGTGGCCAGATCGGCGGCGGTCAGCCGGCCAGGCACGACGTGATAGGTCAGGATCTTGGTAAGATCAGCCTTGCCGGCCGGCGCCAGCAGGGCTTCGCGCGTTGCGACCGGTACCTTCTCGAAGGCGGCGTTGTCCGGCGCGAAGACCGTGAACGGACCGGGGCCCGACAGGGTCTCGGCCAGACCGGCGGCCTGCACGGCGCTGACCAGGGTGGTCAGGTTCGAGGCCTTCGCGGCGTTGGCGACGATCGTGTCGCTGGGGCTCATCGAGGCGCCGCCCACGACAGGGTCGGTGGTGGCGGGGACCATGGTCTCTGCCGGCGCGGCGTCGGTGGCGGCCTTGTCGGCGTCGGAGGTGTTGTTGCAGGCGGCGAGGCCCAGCAGGGCGGCCGAGGCGACGGTAAGGGTGAGCAGACGGGTGTTCATGGCTTCTCTCCTGAGAACCGCCTGTTATCGGCGGCGTCGGAGCTAAAGACGGGTGGGAGCTCGAAAGGATGCATGGCGGCCAAAACGCCGCAGGCGTCCCCCGCCTTCAGGCGTCCTCGGCGAGGAAGTCTTTCAGGATGGCCCAGCTCTCCGCTTTTTCCGCGAGGGTCCGGGTTGCATGGGCCGGGCTGGACGACGGAAGGTCGATCAAGGTCAGCCCCTCGACGTCGGCCAGAACCTTGCGCCCGCCCTTCGCCGCCGTTGCGCCGTTGAAGGCGACGGCCTTAAGGCTCGGCAGTCCGGCGATCAGGCCGCGCAGGTCCGCCGCCTCGGGCGACCGGATCGCTGCGTCCAGACTTCCCGTCCGTTCCGCCGATGCGATCACATCCCAGAGGCCGACGCCGGAGACTCTTAGAGCCTCGACGCGGTCGGGATAGGCCATGGCGTGCAGGTCGCGGCCGATGGCCACGCCGATCAGCTGCCAGAAGCCGTTCTGCGGGTGGGCATAGTACTGGGCGGCCTTCAGCGAGGCGTCGCCGGGCAGACTGCCGAGGACAAGGACGCGGGTCCGGTGGTCGGCGAGGGGCGCGAAGGCCCGTATGACTGTCACCGCCCCTGTTCGGCGTAGGGCTTGTCGTCGCGCAGCCAGCCGGTGATCGACAGGCGCGGCACCCCGGCATAGGGGGCGACGGTCGCCACCGTGTGCCATTGCGGCGTCCTGAACAGGGTCAGCACATTGAATCGCGGCATCAGCCCGCGCGGCACATCGCCGGCTTCGTCGTGGAACAGCAGCTGACCGCCCCAGTCCGTCCGCCAGTTGCGTGTCAGCCCCAGCGTATAGGCCGCCCGCCGTTCGCCGACGCCCGTGTCGTTGTGCAGGGTCAGATAGTCGCCGGGCCGGAACAGGGTCGCCTGGGCGTCGATCTTGGTGATCCCCGTTTCGCCCGCCACGGCGGCGCAGAAGTCGCGCGCCTCGGGGCTGTTCAGCAGCTGGACCAGCTCATGGGTCGGATGCCCCGGCTCGTTCCCGGCCAGCAGGGAGTCGATGATGGGATAGGACAGGAAGCTGAAGCCGAACCCGGTCCGGGCGGCGGTCATCGCCTCGCGCGCCTTGGCCGCCAGGCCCTCGCGGCCAAGCGTCTGGATCGCCTGGGGCGAGAGCCATTCGCCCTTGCCGGCGGCGTCGGTCAGCGACAGACCCCACGGCGTCCCCGTCTTCAGCGACGCTTCGAGTCGGTCGGCGCTGTCGGGCGTGAGGAAGTCGGGGACCTGCACCATGCCGTCGCGCTGGAACGCTCCCGCGAAGTCACGGACGTCGAGCGTGGGGTTCAGGCGGATCGGCTCAGGCACGGCCTATCCGAACACGCGCCTGAACACCGTGTCCACATGCTTGGTGTGATAGCCGAGGTCGAACAGGGCCTCGAGCTCGGCGTCGGGCACGATCACCGCGGGATCTTCCTTGAGGAAGTCGAGGAAGTTCCCCTCGCCGCGCCAGACCTTCATGGCGTTGCGCTGGACCGCCTCATAGGAGTCCTCGCGCGACTGACCCAGCTGGGTCAGGGCCAGCAGCACCCGTTGCGAGTGGACGAGGCCTCCGAGCTTGTCGAGGTTCTTCTGCATGTTCTCCGGATAGACCAGCAGACGCTCCATCACCCCGGCCAGACGGTTCAGGGCGAAGTCGAGGTGGATGGTCGCGTCCGGGCCGATGCCGCGCTCGACCGAGGAGTGGCTGATGTCCCGCTCGTGCCACAGGGCGACGTTCTCCATCGCCGGGACGACCGACGAGCGGACCAGACGGGCCAGGCCGGTCAGGTTCTCGGTCAGGATCGGATTGCGCTTGTGCGGCATGGCCGACGAGCCCTTCTGGCCCTTGTCGAAGAACTCCTCGGCTTCGAGGACTTCCGTGCGCTGCAGGTGGCGGATCTCGACCGCCAGACGCTCGATCGACGAGGCGACGACGCCGAGCGCGGCGAAGAAGGCGGCGTGGCGATCACGCGGGATGACCTGGGTCGAGACGGTCTCGACCTGGAGGCCCATCTTCCCGGCGACGTATTCCTCGACCGCCGGGTCGACGTTGGCGAAAGTCCCCACGGCGCCGGAGATGGCGCAGGTGGCGATCTCTTCCTTTGCCGTGATCAGGCGGCGCTTCGCGCGCTGGAACTCGGCATGATAGCCGGCCAGCTTCAGGCCGAAGGTCACGGGCTCGGCATGGATGCCGTGGCTGCGTCCGACGGTCGGGGTGTATTTGTGTTCCCTGGCCCGCGCTTCGAGCGCCGTCAGCACCCGGTCGACGCCCGCGATCAGCAGGTCTGAGGCCCGCGCCAGCTGCACCGCGAAACAGGTGTCCAGCACGTCCGAAGACGTCATGCCCTGGTGCAGGAAGCGGGCTTCCTCGCCGACCGTCTCCGACACATGGGTCAGGAAGGCGATCACGTCGTGCTTGGTCGTGCGCTCGATCTCGTCGATCCGGTCCGAGTCCCAGGCGGCGTTCTCGCCCTTGGCCCAGATGGCCTCGGCGGCCTCGGTCGGAATGACGCCCAGCTCGGCCATCTTGGTGGCGGCATGGGCCTCGATCTCGAACCAGATCTTGTACTTGGTCTCGGAGGACCAGATGGCGACGGCTTCGGGGCGGGAATAGCGGCTGATCATGGGCCGTGCGTGTCGGTCCCGAGCCCCCCGGAGTCAAGCGGCGGGGCTCCAACCTCTCACCGTGCACCCCGGCGAGGGCCGGGGTCCACATCACGGACAGGGTGGCCGGGATGTCGCATCGAGTTCGCTGACCTTGCCCAGGGCATCCTTCATCTGGACCCCGGCCTTCGCCGGGGTGCACGGTAGAAGGAGAATCACAGGGAGAGCGACCGTGGAACTGATCGTCGGCAATATGGCCTTCTCGACCTGGTCGCTGCGGCCCTGGCTGGTGCTGAAGCGGTGCGGCGCCGAGTTCACCGTGCGCGAGGTCCCCCTGTACGGACCCGAATCGGCGGCGGCGCTCGCCGAGCATTCGCCCAACGGCAAGGTTCCGGTCCTGAACGTCGACGGGGTGACCATCTGGGATTCGATGGCGATCTGCGTCTTCGCCGCCGAGCGCTTCCCGAACGCGAAGCTGTGGCCGTCGGATGCCCACGCCCGCTGGCTGGCACGGTCGGTGGCCTGCGAGATGCACGCGGGCTTCGGGGCGATGCGGAGCGAATGCGGCATGGGTCCGGATGCTGCGGGCGTGATCCACACCATGGTCGGGCCAGACCGGGCACCGACCCCGACGAGCGAATCGGTCGCCGCCGACGTCCGCCGCTTCGTCTCTATCGCGACCGAGATGCGCGACCGGTTCGGCGCGGGCGGGCCCTACCTGTTCGGCGAGTGGTCGATGCCGGACGCCTTCTTCACGCCGCTGGCTGCCCGGTTCCGACACTATCAGATCGATCTGGCGGACCACGGGGATGTGGATGGCGTGGCGGCCACATATGTTGCCGCGCTGCTACAGCAGCCGGACTTCCTCGAATGGGCGGAACTGGCTGTCACGGTTCGGCCTTAGGTCAGGGTCACGACCGATTAATCAGACCTGCGAACCGGCCCTTAAGGGAACGACGTTACGGTGCTGATCGAACCCGAGAACCTTCGCCATGTCCGCCCAACAAACGACCGCCCCGAACATCGCTCCGCCGCAGACCCAGCGCCGCCCGACGCTGATGACCTATGGCGTGTTCATTCTGGTGGGTTGCTGCCTGTGCGCGTCGCTTGTGGGCAGCATCCTGTAGGCGTTTCGACAGGCCTTGGGCCTAACAACCTAAAAATCATCTATAATCAGTAGCTTGCGTGGGCGTTCTGGCGTGCTTGCCAAGCTGGGCCACCGCCGCTTTGCACTCTGAAAAAAACAGAGTCCAAACAGTGCAAGCCGATGAAATCGCTCGATTTAATTTGCACTTTTTTGGACTCATGGAGTCCAACTCGGAACGGGTCGGCTCAGCGCGTTCCGACCGGCTGCATCGACGCGACCTGAACCGGCTCGGTCGACAGCGGCGCGGGTTCCTGGCCCGGCGGCGGGGCGACATAGTCGAGGCTGATCGGCACCAGGGTCTGGCCCGCCACCACGGCGTCGAGCGTGTTCAGCGGCCCGCCCGTCATGCGCTGATAGATCCAGTAGGCCGCCACGACCTTCTCGACGTATTCGCGCGCCTGGGGCACGTCGATCGTCTCGATCAGCAGCAGGGGATCAGGGTTCGGGCCCAGACGGCGCAGGGCGCCCAGCATGGGGCCCGGTCCGGCGTTGTAGCTGGCCACGGCGCGCAGCAGGTCGCCCTGGAACTCGGGACGCGCCAGCATGCGGTTCACATAAGTCTGGCCCAGACGGACATTGGTCGCCGGGGTAAACAGACGTTGCGGGGTCGAGACGAAGCTGCGGTCGCCGGTCATCTCGGCCGCCGTCGACGGCATGACCTGCATCAGGCCATAGGCGCCCACCGGTGACCGGGCCTGGGCGTTGAAGCCGCTTTCCTTGCGGGCGATCGCGTAGACCAGCGAGCGTTCCAGCGTCCAGCCGCCCTCGGGCGCGATCTCGGGCATCGGATAGTTGGTGACGTCGATCCGGCTGCCGTCGGAGCCGCCGCCTCCGCCGAGGCGTGGGCCCAGCACGCGGGCGAGGCCGGTCCACAGGCGGCGCGTGCGGTCGCTGGCGGTGCGCAGGCCGTTGCGCAGTTCGTCGCGGGCGTCGCCGGCGCGGCCGATCTCGAAGAAGGCCACGGTGCGCCGGGCGCGCGGGTCTTCGTTGAGGAAGTCGTCCATCTCGCGCTGATTGACGCCGACGGGGCCGTCGCTGGCGGAGGAGGTGCGAGCGACCGCCTCATAGGGGGTGGGGCCGTCGCCGTTCAGGATGACCGGCTCTTCGCCGAGCTGACGCAGGGCGATCTGGCCATAGAAAGTGGCGGGCCAGCGTGCGGCCAGGCGCAGGAACTCCGGGATCCGGTCCTGACGGCCGATCTGGCCGGCGGCGCGGGCGGCCCAGAATGCGGCGCCGGCGCGGGTCCAGCCGTCCTCGGTCGGATCGACGGCGACGCGTTCGAAAGCGGTGTAGGCGCGCGGATAGTCGCCGGTGCGCCAGGCCGCCAGGCCCACAACCCACCAGTCGCCGATCTGTTCGCCCTGGCTGACGGCGCCCTGCAGGTCGTCGCGGTTCAGGGCGACGCGGGCGGCCTTGGCGGGATCGGCTTCAGAATTGCCGCCGCCCGCGGCGACCGCGTCCCAGGTGCGGCTGAAATAGGCGCCCGTCGGGCGGCGGGGCGCCTCGGCGCCGTCCGGGCGACGACGCTCGGCCAGGGCGTAGACGCGCTGGGCGCTCGGCAGGTCGGCATAGTCCTGAAGCCAGGCCGCCAGTTCGTCATAGGAGGCGGTGTAGTTCGGGTGGAACATCCGCTCGAACTCGACCTGGCCCAGCAGGACGCGGTCGCCGGCCTGGAGCGCGGAGGCGCGGGCCGCGTCCAGATCGCCGCGACGCAGGGCGTCAAAGGCGGTGGTGTAGCTCAGCCGGTCGGCGTTCGAGAGGGCGTTGGTGCTGATGCGAATGCCCTGTTCGCCCTCGGCCCCGATCTCTGAGGCGACCACCGACAGATAGGATTCGGGGGCGGCGAGGGCTGGCAGTGCGGCGGCCGACGCGGCGGCCATCACAAAGGCGAGCGTCGGCGCCCGGAAGGCGCGGCGGCGGATACTGAACAAGGCGGCGGCCCCCTCGTGCTTCGCGTTCCCGTCTCGATTCAGGAGACGCGTGCTCTGCGATCGGTCGTCAAACAAGAAGTATGCCGCAATGCGGTCAATGCCTCAATCACATCAGCGGCATGGAACCCGGTAACTGTGGTTTCAGGCGTTTTCCTGTCCGTCCAGCTTGACGGCCAGTTCCAGAATGTCCGCCCAGACCTGACGCTTGGCCTGGGGCTGACGCAGCAGGAAGGCGGGGTGCAGGGTCGGCATCACGGGCGCCGAGACGTCGCCCTCGGCCAGCCGCCATTCGCGCCACTGGCCGCGCATCCGCATGATGCCCTCATCGGTCTTCAGCACGCCCCGGGCCGCCGCCGCGCCCAGCAGCAGCACGGCTTTCGGCTTCATCAGGAAGAAGGCCCGCTCCACGAACGGCGCGCAAACGGCCTGTTCCTGGGGCGTCGGGGTCCGGTTGCCCGGGGGTCGCCAGAAGACGGTGTTGGTGGTGTAGACCTTGCCGGTCAGCCCGGCCGCCGCGATCATCTTGTCCAGCAGCTTGCCGGCCTTGCCCACGAAGGGCTCGCCGGCCGCGTCTTCCTCCGCTCCGGGCGCCTCGCCGATGATCAGGATCGGGGCATGCGGATCGCCCCGCCCGAAGACGCAGCCCGTGGCGCCCATCCCGACCAGTTCGGAGCCCTTGAAGCTGGCGGCGGCTTCGGCCAGCGCCTCCATCGTGTCTGCACCATTGGCCAGACGTCGCGCGTCCGAGGTGGCGTCGACCATGTCGACGACCGGCGTGACCGACGCCGTCGCCTTGGTCACGGCCTTGAGGGCGGGTGCGACGACGATGGTCCGATCGACCGCCGCCTCCTCGAAACAGGCGTCCACCCCCGCATCGGCCCAGAAGGCGAGCAGGCTTTCGACGGCGGCGATGTCTCTGGGTTCGGCGTTCATGGCGGGGCGGGGTCAGGGATAAGCCTTGACCGCCCTCGCGTCACCTTCCGATAAGTGCCCTTAAACAATAAAGCCCACACGACGTACGAGGAACAAGAAGCGACATGGCCGAGCAAGCGATCGAAGGCGGCGTCGAAACTGCGGCTCAGGAGGCCATCCTCGACAACCTGCCGCCGCTGGAGGCGCTCGCGGGCGTCGAGCGCGAGGTCATGGAATACGATGTTCTGATCGTCGGGGGCGGCCCGGCGGGCCTCGCCGCCGCCATCCGCCTGAAACAGCGCGCCGAGAAGGACGGCAAGGACATCACCGTCGCGGTGCTCGAAAAGTCGGCCGAGCTCGGCGGTCACATCCTGTCGGGCGCCGTGATCGACCCCAAGGCGCTGAACGAGCTGTTCCCCGACTGGATGGCTATGGGCGCGCCGCTTGAGACCCCGGTGACGAAGGACCGGTTCATGGTGCTGGGGCCGATGGGCCAGATCAGCCTGCCGATGGCGATGCTGCCGCCCATGATGCACAACGACGGCTGCTACATCGCCTCCCTGGGCAACGTCACGCGCTGGCTCGGCGAGCAGGCCGAGAGAATGGGTGTCGAGGTCTATCCCGGCATGGCCGCCAGCCATGTCGTCTGGGACGAACCGTCCGGGCGGGTGAAGGGCGTCGTCGCCGGCGTCTTCGGCATCGACAAGCATGGTCAGCCCACCGGCGATTTCCAGCCCGGCATCGAACTGCACGGCAAATATGTCTTTATCGCCGAGGGCGTGCGCGGCTCGCTGGCCAAGACCATCACCGCCCGCCACAAGCTGCAGGACGGCAAGTCGCCCCAGAAATACGGCATCGGCCTGAAGGAGTTGTGGCAGGTCAGCCCTGAAAAGCACCAGCCGGGCCTCGCCCAGCACACCACCGGCTGGCCGCTGGACGAGCACACCGGCGGCGGCAGCTTCATGTACCATTTCGGCGATAACTACGTGGCCATCGGCTACGTCGTGCACCTGAACTACAAGAACCCGTTCCTGTCTCCGTTCGACGAGTTCCAGCGCTTCAAACACCACCCCGCCATCGCCCCACACCTGGAGGGCGGGACCCGCATCTCCTACGGCGCGCGTGCGATCACCGAGGGCGGCTTCCAGTCGGTGCCGAAGTTGTCCTTCCCCGGCGGCGTCCTGATCGGCTGCTCGGCGGGCTTCGTGAACGTGCCGCGCATCAAGGGCAGCCACAACGCCATGAAGACCGGCATGCTGGCCGCCGACGCCGCCTATGACGCTGTCATGGCCGGGCGGTCGGGCGACGAACTGGTCGAATACCAGACCGCCTACGAGAACAGCTGGGTCTTCCAAGAGCTGAAGCGCGTCCGCAATGCCAAGCCCTTCCTGACCAGGTTCGGCACGACCCTGGGCGGGGCGCTGGGCGTCTTCGACATGTGGTTCGGCACCCTCTTCGGCGGCGCCTCGCTGTTCGGGACGCTGAAGCACGCCAAGACGGATGCCGCCTCGACCGAACTCGCCTCGAAGCACAAGCCGATCGTCTATCCCAAGCCGGACGGCAAACTCAGCTTCGACAAGCTGTCGTCGGTCTTCATCTCCAACACCAACCACGCCGAGGAACAGCCGGCCCACCTGAAGCTGATCGACCCGACCGTGCCGATCCGGGTCAACCTGCCCAAATACGGCGAGCCTGCGCGCCTCTACTGCCCGGCCGGCGTCTATGAGGTGGTCTACGCCGACGAGGTCGCGAAGACCGACCCGAGGTTCGTCATCAACGCCCAGAACTGCGTCCACTGCAAAACCTGCGACATCAAGGATCCGTCGCAGAACATCGTCTGGACCACCCCTGAGGGCGGCGGCGGTCCGAACTATCCCAACATGTGAATCCTCCCCCGTCGGGGAAGGGGGACCACGAAGTGGTGGAGGGGGCTAGCCACAGAAGCCGGAGTCCGGGAAGAGCCCCCTCCGTCTCTCCGCTTCGCTCCGAGCCACCTCCCCCGATGGGGGAGGAATGGGCCTTGTCGTCGCCGCATAAGCCGGTGAATGTCGGCGCCATGCGTCACGCCTCCCTCCGCTCGATCCTCGTCGCCTTCACCGCCCTGACGGCGGTCCCCGCTTTCGCCCAGGAGGCGCCGCCGGTGGCCGATCCGGCGCCGCGAATTCAGGACGTCCTGCCCGAGCCGCCGATCCCCGCTCCCATGATCGTGGTCGGCGAGAACGCGGACTCGCCCGCGCCGACCATTGAGGCCATTCCCCGCGTCTGGTCCCCCGCGCCGCGCGATGATCAGGGGCGCACCGCCTATGGTCTCTACCTCGCCGGCCGGTCCGCCCTCAGCCGCGGAGAGGCCGAGACGGGGTCCGCCTATCTGAGCGCTGTCGAAGCCCTGACGCCGGAACAGCCGGCCGTCCGCGACCAGGCTTTCACCGCCGCCCTGCTGGCCGGGGATCTGGACGTCGCGGCGCGGATCTCGCCCAGGTCTGACGCCACGCCTGCGGCGTTCAGCGAGGCGGGCGCCCTGGTGTCGGTGGTGCAGACGTTGGTGTCGGGCGACGCTCGCATGGCCAACGAGGCGCTCAAGACGCGTCCGGTCCTGGCGCCCCACGCCCGCGCCGCCGCCCTGATCGGCCCGTGGGTCGCCGCCGCCGCCGGGGACTGGGACACGGCCCTGGCCGAACCCAACCCGACCGGCGACCCGATCACCGTCCTGTTCGGCCGCTCTCATCGCGCCCAGCTGCTGGAGCACCGCCGTCGCTACGATGAAGCCGAGGCTGAACTCCAGGGTCTGGCCTTTGACGCCCGCGCCGCCCCCCTGTTCCGCGCCGCCTATGGCGAGTTCCTGGACCGTCGGGGCAAGCGCACGGAGGCCCTGGCCTTCTACGATACGACCTTGGCCGCTGGTTCTCAGGATCCCGCCATCGTTTCCGCCAGGGCGCGTGTGGACGCCCGGGGCCGGCCCCCGGCGCTCCCCGACTATCGCGACGGCGCCGCGCGCGCCCTGGTCATCGCCGCGCGTCAGGCGTCCAGCGAGAACGCCAACGAGTTCGCGGTCGTCTATCTGCGCCTGTCGCTGAACCTGCAGTCCGAGCCGGGCAGCCTTTATCTGCTGGGTCAGACCCTGGCCAAGGCGAACCTCGACACGGCCTCGAGGGCTGCCCTGTCCCAGGTTCCGCGCAGCGACGCGCCCCTCTATGCGGGCGCCCAGGTCGCCATCGGCCTGAGCCTGGCCGAGGAGCAGCGGCTGGACGAGGCTCTTGCCGCCTTCCAGGCCGCACGAGAGGCGAACCCGACCGATCCCGGCATAGCTTTTGTCACCGCCGGGCAGCTGCTGCAGCTGGAGCGGTATGACGAGGCGCTGGCCCTGCTGAACGGCCCGCTGCTGGACATCGGGAACCAGGGCGCCAACGTCCGCTTCATGCGCGGCGCCGCCTATGAATCCCTCGGCCGGATCCCCGAGGCGGAGGCGCAGTTGTGGGCGGCCTTGCAGCAAGAGCCGAACGAGCCGTCCTACCTGAACTACCTCGGCTACCTCTGGGTCGATTCCGGCACGCGGGTGGCGGAGGGCGCCGAGATGATCCAGCGCGCCCATGCCGCCGACCCTGACGACGGGAATATCCAGGACAGCCTTGGCTGGGCCCAGTATCGCCAGGGCCAGTTCGACACCGCCGTCGACACCCTCGAGCAGGCCGTCGCCAAGGAGCCCGCCAACGCCGAGATCAACGATCATCTCGGCGACGCCTACTGGCAGGTCGGGCGTCGGCGCGAGGCGGGCTTCCAGTGGAACCGCGTCCTGACCCTGGACCCCGACGACGAACGTCGCGCCGAGGTCGAGCGCAAGCTGACCGAGGGGCTGGAGCTCTGACCACGCCCTGGCCCGACACGCTGTCGGCGCTCGCTCCGGCAAAGGTCAATCTGTTCCTCCATGTCGCCGCGCCCGGCGCCGACGGCTACCACCCCCTGTCCAGCCTTGTGGCCTTCGCCGACGTCGGCGACCAGGTCTGGGTGACCCACGCGGATCGCCTGTCCCTGACGGTCACCGGCCGGTTCGCGGACGCCCTGGCCGGCGACGACGACAACCTGATCCTGCGGGTCATGCGCGAACTGGGACATGTGGCGGGCATCGGCGAGCCGTCTCTGGCCATCACCCTGGAGAAAAGCCTTCCGATCGCGGCCGGACTGGGCGGCGGATCGTCGGACGCCGGCAGCGCCTTGAGGCTGGCTGCCAGAGCGCTGGGCCTCGACCTGACCGAGGTTGAGCTGGCGCGCATTTCGCGCATCGTCGGCGCGGATGGTCCCATGTGCCTCAGCGCAAGATCGGCCTGGGCGGAAGACATCGGCGACCGGCTGACCCTCGAGCCCGCGCTTCCGCCGCTGCACGCGGTTCTCGCCAACCCGGGCCGACCGTCCCCGACCGGGGCGGTCTACCGCGCCTATGACGCCGCAGCGACGAGGTCCGCTGACCGTCCCGCCCCACCGGAGGACTGGTCGCCCGCAACCGTGATCGACTGGCTGGCCTGTCAGCGGAACGACCTTCAGTCGCCCGCCGTGTCCCTTGAGCCCGAAATCGGCGCGGCCCTGTCCGCCATGGCCGCGACCGGCGCCCGCCTGACCCGGATGTCGGGATCGGGCGCGACCGTTTTCGGCCTGTTCGACGACGGCGAAAGCGCCACGCGCGCCGCAGTCGACCTGCGCAGTAACCACGGCGACTGGTGGGTGGAGGCGACGGTGTTGGGCGATGATGCGACGAAACCCGCACAATAAGGCAAAGTAGCGTCATTACCGCCACTGTCGCCCTGAGACGGTCGTGAGATCGCCCGAAGTTTTGTTCTGACCCCATAAATAGCAACACGATGTGGAACCGGTGTCAGGTAAGAGGCTTCTACTGGCTTCGTAACACTGAGCAACGGGCCGCAAGCGTATTCTCCCCGGCGGCCCCTGCAGCCTTGAAAAGGATACTGTCATGCTTCGCACTCGTCTTCTGACCGCGACCGCCGCCGTGGCCCTGTTCGCCGCCGGTTCCGCCTTCGCCCAGACCGCTCCGACGGCGCCGGTTGGCCCTGCCGCCACCCCGCCCGTCGCCGCCGAAGAGCCGATCGAGGCGCCGGCCGCCGCTGCGGCCCAGGCCGCGACGAGTGCCGCCGCTTCGACGCAAGCTGCCGCTGTCGTGGAAAACAACGTGGTCGATGTGCTGCGCGCCAACGGCCAGTTCACGACCCTGCTGGCCGCGCTCGACGCCGCCCAGCTGACCGAGACCCTCAGCACCCAGGCGGCGATCTCGATCTTCGCCCCGACCGACGCGGCTTTCGCCGCTCTGCCTGAAGCCGACCGCACGCGTCTGATGGACCCCGCCAACGTCAACGCGCTGCGCCAGGTGCTGCTGTACCATGTGATCGTGGCCGACGTGAACTCGAGCCAGATCGAGGGCGCCAAGGGCGGCGTCCAGACCGCCGCCACCACCGAGGTGCAGCTGGACGGCACCGGTGACGCCATCAAGGTCGACAACGCCACGGTGACCACGGCGGACATCGATGCCGGCAACGGTTCGATCTTCATCATCGACCGCGTGCTGAACCCGGCCGACTCCCTGGTCGCCACCGGCGATGCAGAGGCGGCGACGGCTCCTGAAGCCGCTCCCGCCGCTGAGGACGCGGACGCGGCGACCCCGCCGGCCGACGACACCGTCGACGAGGTGATGCCGCCCACCGCCACGACGACCACGACGCGCCCGGCGACCGGCGTGAACGCGCCGAACGGCCAGCCGGCCGCGACCACGACGACCGTCGCCTCGCCGACCGTGCCCAACCCGACCGACGGTCAGGTCGATGACGAGGACGCCGACGAGGCTCCGACCCCGGCCCCGCGTCCGCAGTCGTAATCTCTTTCCGGGTTGGTTGAGTTGGAAGGCGGCAGACTCTAGGGTCCGCCGCCTTTCTCCTTGCCCAAAAAGACTCTCCCGTGGCCGCACCGACAGAACCGCTCGCCTTCCAGGACCTGATCCTGACCCTGCAGAAATACTGGGGCGATCGCGGCTGCGCGATCCTGCAGCCCTATGACGAACAGGTCGGCGCCGGCACCCTGCACCCCGCCACGGTCCTGCGCGCGCTCGGCCCGCGCCCGTGGAAGGCCGCCTATGTCCAGCCCAGCCGCCGCCCCGGCGACGGCCGCTATGGCGAGAACCCCAACCGGCTCCAGCACTATTACCAGTTCCAGGTCATCCTGAAGCCGAACCCCGACGACCTGCAGGACCTCTATCTGGGCTCGCTGCGGGCCATCGGCATTGATCCCAAACTGCACGACATCCGCTTCGTCGAGGACGACTGGGAGAACCCCACCGTGGGCGCCTGGGGTCTGGGCTGGGAGGTCTGGTGCGACGGCATGGAGGTGACGCAGTTCACCTATTTCCAGGGCGTCGGCGGCATCGAGGTCGACATCGTCTCGGGAGAGCTGACCTACGGGTTGGAGCGCCTGGCCATGTACGTCCAGGGCGTCGACAACGTCTATGATCTGAAGTTCACCAAGGAGGGCCTGACCTATGGCGAGGTCTTCCTCGAGAACGAGCGTCAGCAGAGTGAAGCCAACTTCCACGGCTATGACATCGAGGGGCTGAAGCGCCGGTTCGAGGATATGGAGGCGGAATCGACCCGTCTCCTCGCCATGACCGGGCCCCAGGGCCAGCAGCTGGTCCTGCCGGCCTACGATCAGGTCCTGAAGGCCTCACACCTGTTCAACCTGATGGACGCCCGCGGCGCCATCGCCGTCGCCGAACGCCAGAGCTACATCGGCCGCATCCGCGACCTGTGCAAGGCCTGTGCGCTGGCTTACGTCGAACAGGAGCGCGCGTCGGCATGACCGCTTCCTCCATGGGGTGCGAAGAACCCCTCCGTCTCTCCGCTTCGCTCCGAGCCACCTCCCCATGCTTCGCACGGGGAGGAGACAGCGCCACGCGTCTCCTCCCTGTCGCCGCTTGGCGATGGGGAGGGGGACTGCCCGCCGCTTGGCGGGGGGTGGAGGGGTTCTTTGCCGCGCACACCGTCGGCTTCCGTCCTGGCTCTAGCGAAACCTGATGCCCCAACTCCTCCTCGAACTGTTCTCGGAAGAGATCCCCGCCCGCATGCAGGGGGGCGCCGCGCGCGACCTCGAACGTATGGCGACCGAACGGCTCAAGGCCGCCGGGCTGACGTATGACACCCTGACCACATACGCCGGCCCGCGCCGGCTGACCCTGGTGGTCGAGGGCCTGCCGGCCGCCACGCCCGAGCGCAGCGAGGAGGTGCGCGGGCCGCGGGCCTCGGCGCCGGAACAGGCGCTGGAGGGCTTCCTGCGCAAGACCGAACTGACCCGCGCCGACCTGACCGAGCGGGACGGTTTTTTCTACGGACTCATCCGTGAGCCGGGCCAGAAGACGACGGATCTTGTCGCCGACATGGTCGAACAGATCGTGCGCGCCTTCCCCTGGCCCAAGTCGATGCGCTGGGGCGACGGCACGCTGCGCTGGGTCCGGCCGCTGAAGCGCATCCTCGCGGTGTTCGACGGCCGGGTGGTTCCGTTCGAGATCGACGCGATGCCGGCCGAAACCGTCACCGAGGGCCACCGTTTCATGGGGGCGGGCAAGCCGTTCACGGTCCATGATTTCGCCGACTACCGCGCCAAACTCGAACAGCATTTCGTCCTGCTCGACGTCGCCGACCGCAAGCTGAAGATCCTGGAGGCCGCCCGCGCCGCCTGCCATGCGCGCGGTCTGGAACTGGTCGACGATGACGGCCTGCTGGACGAGGTCGCCGGTCTGGCCGAATGGCCGACGCCGATCCTGGGCGACATGGACCCGCAATTCCTCGACCTGCCGCCCGAGGTCGTGCGTCTGTCGATGAAGGTGCACCAGAAGTATTTTGCGGTGCGGCGGCCCCCCTCGAACCCTGCTTCGCAGGCTTCGGTCCCCCCGGATGGGGGACATTCCCGCGATCAATCTCCCCCTTCTGGGGGGAGTACCCGCGAAGCGGGGGAGGGGGGCTTGGCCCCCAACTTCCTCGTCGTCGCCAATGTCGAGGCCTCTGACGGCGGCGTGGCGCTGGCCGCCGGCAACAGCCGCGTGCTCTCGGCCCGCCTGAACGACGCCCGCTTCTTCTGGGACGAGGACCAGAAGGTCGGCTTCGATGCCTGGCTGTCGAAACTGAGCGGCGTCACCTTCCACGCCAAGCTCGGCACCCTGGCCGAGCGGACGATGCGCATCGCCGCCCTGGCCCGCGAGATCGCCCCGCTCGTCGGCGCCGATCCGGATCAGGCCGAACGCGCCGCCCGCCTCGCCAAGGCCGATCTCGCGTCGGGCATGGTCGGCGAGTTCCCGGAGCTTCAGGGCGTCATGGGCGGCTACTACGCCCGCGCCTTCGGCGAGCCCGACGCCATCGCCGACGCCATCCGCGACCATTACAAGCCTCAGGGCCCGGCGGACACGGTCCCGACCGCCCCCCTGACCGTCGCCGTCGCCCTGGCCGACAAGCTCGACACCCTCGTCGGGTTCTTTGCCATCGACGAGAAGCCGACGGGGTCGAAGGATCCGTTCGCGCTGCGGCGTGCTGCGTTGGGGGTGATCCGGCTGATTTTGACCACTGATCGGCCTATCAACCTTCACTTTATTGCGGTTGAGCACGCGAAACGCTTGACCGGTAAGGATTACCTCCAAGTCGTGGAGTTCGTCGAGGAACTGCTGCGCTTCATTGAAGATCGCCTCAAAGTTTCACTGAGGGACCAAGGCCTGCGGCACGACTATGCTGAAGCTGCTTACGCGACGGTTGGCACGACCGAAATCTTTTTGGACAAACTGGTCCGCCGTCTGACCGCACTTGAGGCTTTCCTCTCCACGGAAGACGGCGCGAGCCTGCTGGCCGGCTACAAGCGCGCGTCCAACATCCTCAAGGCCGAGGAGAAGAAGGGCGCCGTCCCGACCGGCATGGTCCAGACCGGCCTGCCCAACCAGCCCGAGGCCGAGACGACGCTGGCCATGGCCACGGCCGCCGCCGCGACCGCTGTGGACACGGCCCTGGACGCCGAGGACTTCGCCGCCGCCATGACGGCCCTCGCCGCCCTGCGCAGCCCGGTGGACGCCTTCTTCACCGACGTGATGGTCAACTCCGACGTGGCCGCCGAGCGCGACAACCGCCTGAAGCTGCTGGGCCAGGTCCGCGCGGTGATGGGCAAGGTCGCCGACTTCGGACAGGTGGCGGGGTAACGGATGCTTCCCTTCTCCCCTTGCGGGAGAAGGTGGCAGCCGAAGGCTGACGGATGAGGGGTCACACCGGCGGCTGGAGTGAATTGATCGAGCGCTGGCTTTCAGCGTCGGAGTGACCCCTCATCCGACCTCGCTTCGCTCGGCCACCTTCTCCCGCAAGGGGAGAAGGAACTCTCCGCCCCATCACCCTTTGTTACAGCCCGGCCTCGCCTTCGCGTCCGCAGCATTGTAGTCAAGGCCGCACGCGAGCGGGGTCAACCCGCCGGTCACGACACGACTTCAGAGGACTACCGATGACTCAGTGGGTGTACGGCTTCGGCGGCGGGTCCGCCGACGGCGATGCGTCGATGAAGAACCTGCTCGGCGGCAAGGGTGCGAACCTCGCCGAGATGGCCAGGCTGGGCCTGCCGGTGCCGCCGGGCTTCACCATCACGACCGAGGCCTGCGTCCACTATTTCTCGAACGCCAATGCCTATCCCGCCGATCTGGCCGAACAGGTCGCCGCCGGTCTGAAGACCGTAGAATCGGTGGTCGGAAAGACCTTCGGCGATGCCTCGAACCCGCTGCTGGTCTCGGTCCGCTCCGGAGCCCGCGCCTCCATGCCGGGGATGATGGACACGGTCCTGAACCTCGGCCTCAATGACGAGACGGTCGAGGGTCTGGCCAAACTGTCGGGCGACCGCCGCTTCGCCTTCGACTCCTATCGACGCTTCATCACCATGTATTCCAACGTGGTGCTGGGCCTGTCGCACGACGATTTCGAGGAGGTGCTGGACGACCACAAGGACCGTCTGGGCGTGACCGTGGACACCGACCTGTCGGCCGCCGACTGGGAAAAGGTCGTCACCGAATACAAGGCCGTGGTCGAGCGTGAGCTGGGCCGGCCCTTCCCCCAAGACCCGCACGAACAGCTGTGGGGCGCCGTTTCGGCCGTCTTCGCCAGCTGGATGAACGACCGCGCGAAATTCTATCGCCGTATGCACGACATCCCCGAGAGCTGGGGCACGGCCGTCAACATCCAGTCGATGGTGTTCGGCAATATGGGCGAGACCTCGGCCACAGGCGTCGCCTTCACCCGCAACCCCTCGACCGGCGAGGCCCGGCTGTACGGCGAGTTCCTGATCAATGCCCAGGGCGAGGACGTCGTCGCCGGCATCCGCACGCCCCAGTCCCTGACCATCGCCGGCCGCGAGGAGATGGGCGAGACGGCCCCGTCTATGGAAGAAGCCATGCCCGTGGTCTTCGCCCAGTTCGTGGATGTGGTCGGAACCCTGGAGCGCCACTATCGCGACATGCAGGACATCGAGTTCACGGTCGAACAGGGCCGGCTGTGGATGCTGCAGACCCGCAACGGCAAGCGCACCGCCAAGTCGGCGCTGAAGATCGCCGTCGACCTCGCCGCCGAGGGCGTCATCACCCAGGAAGAGGCGATCAGCCGGGTCGAGCCGTCTGCGCTCGACCAGCTGCTGCACCCGACGCTCGACCCGAATGCGACGCGCCACGTCGTGGCCGCCGGCCTGCCCGCGTCGCCCGGGGCCGCGACCGGCAAGATCTGTTTCGACGCCGACGAGGCCGAGCGGCTGAACCAGCTCGGCGACGCGGTGATTCTGGTCCGCGAGGAGACCTCGCCGGAGGACATTCATGGCATGCACGCGGCGCGCGGCATCGTCACGGCGCGCGGCGGCATGACCAGCCACGCGGCCGTCGTCGCGCGCGGCATGGGCCGTCCCTGCGTCTCCGGCGCCGGTGAGATCCACATCGACGAACGCGCCCAGACCTTCAGCGCCCGGGGCCGGACGTTCAAGGCCGGCGAGATCATCACCATCGACGGGTCGAAGGGCGAGGTGCTGGACGGCGCCGTGCCCATGATCGAACCGGAGCTGACGGGCGACTTCCAGACCCTGATGGCCTGGGCCGACAAGGTCCGTCGCCTGCGGGTGCGCGCCAATGCCGAGACCCCGCTGGACGCCCGCACCGCGCGAGGCTTCGGGGCCGAGGGCATAGGCCTGTGCCGGACCGAGCACATGTTCTTCGACGAGGCCCGGATCGCCGCCGTGCGCGAGATGATCCTGGCCGACGACGAGGCCGGCCGCCGCACCGCGCTGAACAAGATCGAGCCGTTCCAGAAGTCGGACTTCGTCGAGCTGTTCACCATCATGGCCGGCCTGCCGGTCACCGTGCGCCTGCTCGACCCGCCCCTGCACGAGTTCATCCCGCACACGGACGAGGACATCGACGCCCTGGCGGCGACCTCGGGCATCGACGCCGCCAAGCTGAAGCGCCGCGCCCGCGAACTGCACGAGACCAACCCGATGCTCGGCCACCGCGGCTGCCGTCTGGGCGTCGCCTATCCCGAGATCTACGAGATGCAGGTGCGGGCCATCCTCGAGGCCGCGCTGGAGGTCAAGAAAACCGCCGCCGAGGCCCCGATCCCGGAGATCATGCACCCGCTGGTCGCCATGGGTCTGGAGATGAAATATCTCCGCGAGCTGACTGACCGAGTGGCCCGCGATGTGTTCGCCAAGGCCGGCGACAGAGTCGATTACCTGGTCGGCACCATGATCGAACTGCCCCGCGCCGCCCTGCGAGCCGGGGACCTGGCCGAACACGCCGAGTTCTTCTCCTTCGGCACCAACGACCTGACCCAGACCACCTTTGGCATCAGCCGGGACGACTCCGGCCGATTCCTGCAGGCCTATATGGACAAGGGCATCTTCGAGACCGATCCCTTCGTCCGCCTGGATCAGGAGGGCGTCGGCGACCTGATCCGCATCGCCGCGGAGCGGGGCGGGACCGTGCGTCCCGACATCAAGATGGGCATCTGCGGCGAGCACGGCGGCGACCCGGCCTCCATCGCCTTCTGCGAGGACGTGGGCCTGGCCTACGTCAGCTGTTCGCCCTACCGCGTGCCGATCGCGCGTCTGGCTGCGGCCCAGGCGGCTCTGGTCGCGCGCGGCGCCGAGGCCCGCGAAAAGGATCGTTGATGCTCATTCCTCCCCCATCGGGGGAGGGGGACCGCGAAGCGGTGGAGGGGGCCGGTCCCGGACGCCGTCGCTCCTGGCGGGCCCCCTCCGTCACGGCGCAAAAGGGCGCCGCGCCAGCTCCCCCGAGGGGGGAGGAATGAGTGTCTCCATCGCCGTCGTCGGCCCCGGCGCCATCGGCGGCACGGTCGCGGCCTGGCTGTCTCACAGCCCGCTCGTCTCGTCGGTCACCCTGTGCGCCCGCACCCCGCTCGACCGGCTGGTGGTCGAGGCCCCCGACGGGCGGCTGATCGAGGCCCGACCGCGCGTCATCACCGACCCCGCCGAGATCACCGCCCCCGTCGACTGGGTCCTCGTCGCCACCAAGGCCTATGACGTCGCCGCCGCCTCGACCTGGCTGGCCCCGTTGGTCGGGCCACAGACCCTCGTCGCCGTGCTCCAGAACGGCGTCGAACACGTCGAACGGTTCGCCCCCTCATCGCCGCCGACCGCATCGTGCCCGTCGTCGTCGACATACCGGCCGAGCGCAGCGCCCCTGGCCGCATCCAGCACCGCCGCGACGGCGCGATCGTCGTCCCGGCCGGGGAGGCGGGCGAGACCTTCGCCAGCCTGTTCGCCGAAAGCGTCATCGCCGCCTCGACCACCGACGACTTCACCACCGTCGCCTGGACCAAGCTGGCCTTGAACTGCGCCGGAGCGGTCAACGCCCTGACCGGTCTGCCGGGCGGAGTGGTGCGCGAGGCGGGCGTCGCCGACCTCATCCGGGCCATGGTGCGCGAATGCGTCCTCGTCGGTCGGGCGGTCGGCGCGGATCTGGGCGACCACATTCCCGACTGGGTCGTCGAGCGGGCCGAGACCTCCCCGCCGGACTCCGTGAACTCCCTGCTCGGTGATCGCCTGGCCGGTCGGCCGATGGAGTGGGACGCCCGCAACGGGGTCATTGCCCGTCTGGGCGCGGCGCATGGCATCCCCGCTCCGTTGAACGCCATGGCCGCGACCCTGCTGTCAACGATGGAATAGGGCAGCAAAGCGGCCAGTATAACGCTGTCTGTGCTTCGGTGCGCACAGTTTCCATCATGTAATGAACGGGCCTTGGAACGGTCCCGCTCTATACATACTTGAGCTCTCGCTGGATGGGGCCGGGACAACAGTCCCGCATCTCGGAGTTAAAGAAACTATGCGTAACATTCTTCTCGCAACCGCCGCCATTTCACTGTTCTCTGTTCCGGCAATGGCCCAGACCGTTTCCTCGCCGCAGTGGTCGGGTTCGGTCGGCTACACCGTGCTGGACGGCGACAACGTCAATCTCGGCGCGATCACGGGCCGGGTGACCGCCCGTCTGCACCCGAACTTCGCCGTGGAAGGCGAAGCCTCCATCGGCGTCAAGGACGACGACATCACCGTGGCTGGCGTGAACGGCTCGGTGGAACATGACTATGACGCCGCCCTCTATGCCGTGGGCGTCGTGCCGGTGAGCCCGAACCTCGAACTGTTCGGCCGGGTCGGCTACGGCACCACCTCGATCAAGGCCGACATCGCCGGCGTCAGCGCCCAGGAAGACGGCGAAAGCGTCAACTACGGCGTCGGCGGCACCTACTATCTGAACGCCCAGAACGGCCTGCGCGCCGACTGGACCCGCCGCGACTTCACCGACGACAACGGCGGCGAAATCGACACCTACGGCGTCAGCTACGTGCGTCGCTTCTAATAAAAGGCCCGTCTCCTCCCTGCGCCGAAGGCGTGGGGAGGTGGCTCGCAGCGAAGCGGAGAGACGGAGGGGATCTTGCTGCGCGAAGACCCCCTTCCGTCAGCTCGCAAGGGGCTCGCTGCCACCTCCCCATCGCTGCGCGACAGGGAGGAGACAATCGGCGTCAGCCTGGCTCTGCGATCAGCGCCCAGCGCATCGACCCGTCGCCGAACGGCCGGGTGAACCATTCCGAATAACGTTCGAAGGCCTCGACCACGGCCTGCCTCAGACCCTGGGTCACGGGTTCGCCGCGTTGTCGCTTCAGGGCCGCGACACAGTCGATGACGACGTTCTGGTGCGCCGAACCGCCGAGCGATTTCAGCACCGTCGCGACGTCTCGTGCGAGGGCTTCCAGGAAATTGGATTTGGCGGGCGCTTGGCTCATCGGGGGACTCCGTGCCGCTCGGCGTCTGGTTGCGAATAACTCCCAGACTCCCGCAGCAGGCGCAAGCTATGCCGATGTTCGACGGGTCATCACTTCGTGATCAGCGCTTCCTGACGAACACCGTCCCGGCCGAATAGCCCGCGCCGAAGCTGCAGATCAGGCCCGTCTCCCCCGCCGCGAACCCGTCGTGATGCAGGTGGAAGGCGATGATCGATCCCGCCGAGGAGGTGTTGGCGTATTCGTCGAGGATGATAATGTTCTCGTCCTCGGCCGGGTCGCGGCCCAGGACCTTGCGGCCGATCATCTGGTTCATGTTGATGTTGGCCTGGTGCAGCCACATCCGCTTCAGGCCAGTGGGCTCGATGCCCAGGTCTCCCGCGTGGTCGATGATCATTTCCGAGACCATCGGCACCACGTCCTTGAAGACCTTGCGGCCTTGCTGGATGAACAGCTTGTCGTCCTGCTGGCCGGCGACCCGGTCGGACCACGCAACGGCGTTCGTCTCCAGCGCCCAGCGGTTCAGGAAGCCGAAATTGTTGCGGATGTTGTTTGAGAAGACGGTCTTCAGCCGCGTGCCCAGAACGTCCCAGCCGCCGGGCCCGGCGGTGTCCGAGCTCTCTACGATCACGGCGGTGCAGACATCGCCGAAGATGAAGTGGCTGTCGCGGTCGGTGAAGTTCAGGTGCGCCGAACAGACCTCGGGGTTGACCATCAGCACGGCCTTGACCGAGCCGCCGGCTATGAAGTCCGCCGCCGTCTTGATGCCGAAGGTCGCCGAACTGCAGGCCACGTTCATGTCGAAGCCGAAGCCCTCGATGCCCAGCGCCTGCTGCACCTCGACCGCCAGGGCCGGATAGGGGCGGGGCATGTTGGAGGCGGCGCACAGGACCGCGCCGATCTCCGAGACCGGCTTGCCCCAGGCCTCGATCGCCTGACGCGCGGCCTTTACGGCCATCTCGGCCATGATCGACAGTTCGTCGTTGCCGCGCTCCGGGATGTGCGGCGCCATCCGTTCGGGGTCGAGCACGCCGGTCTTGTCGAGCACGAACCGGCTCTTGATCCCGGACGCCTTCTCGATGAACTCGACCGAGGAGGGCGTCAGGGCCGCGACATCGCCCTCGGCAATCTGCAGCGCGTGGTCCCTGTTCCAGCGCTCGGCCCAGGCGTTGTAGGCCTCCACCAGTTCGGCGTTCGAGATCGACTGTTCAGGAGTGAACAGGCCGGTGGCGGCTATGACGGCGTGGGTCACGAGTGGTGCGTTTCCTGTTTCATCCCCCCGTGCACGCCGGCGAAGGCCGGGGTCCAGATCACAGGCTCGAACGGTTGGAGCAGTATTGAAAACACTGACCCTGGAACCGGGAATGCCATCTGGACCCCGGCCTTCGCCGGGATGCACGGTGAGAAGGGGCCAATGTAGATTGGGCCTCTGCTTGAACCTTCAATAGGCCGGTGGGCGGCGGCGGTCGAGACTGGCGAGGATGCCCTTCCACCAGCGCGCGATCTGGTGCGGCGGCGCCTCGGGCGGAGGGTCGTTTCGGGCGGCGATCAAGGCGGTCACCAGATCCTCGGCCTCGCAGGGCCAGCCCTCCGGCGTGACATAGATCGGGTATTCGACCAGGGCGGCGGTCACGAGCGCGTCCAAGCTCGCCCGGCGCGTCCGGCGCTCGTAGGTCATCCGGTCCTGCGTCAGTCCCCAGCCGCCGTAGAATGGTCGACCATAGGTCGCCACGGTCTTGCCGCGCAGCAGGGCCTCGAACCCCGACAGGGACGTCAGGGTCGCCAGCACGTCGCAGGCTTCCAGACAGTCGATGATGTCGAAGCCGTCCGCCGTCGCGTCCACGGCATGAATCGCGGAGGCTTCCAGCATCCCGGGCCGGTTGCCGCTCATGACGTCGGGATGGTTGCGGTAGATCAGGAAGGCGTCGGGGAAGTCGGCCCGCGCCGCCTCGACCAGGCCGGAGTTGGTGCGGATGTCGCCGCAGCCCTTGAGGATCGACTTGTCATTCTCGACCTGGCCGACGACCAGCACCTTGCGACGGTTCTTCGGCCAGTCCGGCCGCGCCGAACCGCCCACGAGATTGTATTTCGAAAGGCCGGCCTCAACGACGCGCCGGCGCAGGGCGGCCGCGCGGGCCTGCAGAACGGGCGACTGCGCGCCGGCCTCGATGAGGCTCTCCAGCCGCGAGGGCCGGCTCGGATCGTAGTAGACGCCCTCGTCATCCAGGGCGACGCTGAGCGCCCCGAAGAAGTCCGAGCCCAGCCCGCGCGAGCGGATGAAACCATCCTCCATCCGCACCACGGGCGCGGTCGTGGTCGCTGCGACACCCGCGATCTCCGGCGTCTCCTTGCCCGCCCAGTAGATCAGCCGACCGCCCAGCGCCTCGGCCTTCGCCGCCGCCTGGCTGGCGGAGGCGAAATACTTCATCCTCGTGCGCGGGCCGTTCAGCAGCCGACGGATCGGCGGGCGTTTGGCGGGCGAGAACCCGACCCCGGCCCAGTAGCCCGCGAGCCGCTCGGCCCGGTCCCGCAACGAAATCAGCCGATCCACGGCGGCCTCGGCCTCGCAGCGTCGGCCGGTCACGGGGTCGACGTAGCGGGGGTAGGCGATCAGGGCGGCGGCGGCGACGGTCTCCAGGTCGCGTGCGACCCCGCGTCGTCCGGTCTGGACCTCATCGGTCGTCAGCCCCCATCCCGAATAGAAGGGGGCGCCGAAACAGCGGACGGGCAGGCGCCGCAACAGGGCCTCGAACCCCAATGCGGAGGTCACGCACCAGACCTCGTCCACCTCGGCCAGAAGCTCAACCGGCCGAACGTCTGTATCCAGCAAGGTCACGCCGGTCAGGTCCGCTTCGGCGATACAGCCCTTCTTCTTTCCCGCCGCCACGGCGGGGTGACGCTTGACGATCAGCTGGGCGTCGGGCCGTTCCGTCCTGGCCGTTCGCACCATGTCGGCGAAGCTCTGCGGCCCCGCCAGCCCATAGCCGATCGAGGCGTCGCCCGCCGTCTGATCGACGAGCAGGATACGGGGGGCGGGCTTCAGAATCGACCGGTCCAGCGGGCCGCCCATGTTGGTTTTGGACAGGCCCGAGGCCACCACCCTGTCGATCAGCGCCGCCGACCGCGCGCGCATCGCGGCATCGCACCAGTCGGGCGCCGTCTCAATCAGCCGCTCCAGCCGCGAGGGCCGGGTCGCATCGTAATAGACCCCGATGTCGTCGGCGATCAGGCTCAGTGACGCCGCCCCGGTCTCGCCCAGGCCGATGGAGCGCAGGAACCCGTCCTCGAGCGCCAGATAGGGCAGGTTCCGGCTCTCGGCCCGCTTGCGGCCGACGGTCGAGGTCGGCTTCAGGCCCCAGCCCACGATGGCGTCTACGGCCGCGAAGGGGCTGGCCTTGAGATCGAGCTCCGGCAGGAAGGTCCGAAGGAATGGAACGTCAAGGATGCCCGGAGAACAGACCCAGGCCCGCCGGGGCGAACCGCCGCGTGCGTCAGTGCTGAGGGGGACAGGGTGTTGCAACCGTTACGCTTTCGCCGAGCTCCGCTATCGCTCTATCGGCTCGCGGCGGCGCGCGCCAGCAGCGCCTGTGCGCGTGCGAGATGAAGGCGCTCGACCATGGCGTCGGCGACGCGGATCGCGCCCGATCCCTCCGCCCCCGGAGCGGCGAAGGCATCGACGATAGCCTGCGCCTGCGTGATCTCGTCCGGGCCTGGAGCAAAGGCGGTGTTGGCCGCCTCGATCTGGTTCGGGTGGATCAGGCTCTTGCCGTCGAAGCCATACAGCCGGCCCTGAGCGCACTCGGCCGCCAGCCCCTCCGGGTCGCTCAGCCCGTTGAATACCCCGTCGATCGCCGCCAGACCATTGGCCCGCGCCGCAGCCACCGTCGCCGCCAGCCAGGGCTTCAGTGGTTCGCGATCCTGCGAAGGCCCGGTCCCCAGCGTCGCCGCGAGGTCGTTGACCCCCAGCATCAGCGCCTTCAATGGCCCTCCGGCCGCCGCGATGTGCGAGAGATTTAGCAGCGCGCGGGGCGTTTCGATCATGGCGCACAGCCGCACGCCTTCATCCATGCGCGCGTCATAGGCGTCGCTCAGGCCCGGCTCCTCGACCTTGGGTGCGATGATCCAGTCCAGAGGGAGCCCGGCCAAAGCCTCCAGATCGGTCTCACCCCAGTCGGTCCCCAGCGCATTGACCCTCACCCCGACCGCGCCCTTGAAGCCGCCGGCCTTCACGGCGGCGACCGCAGCCGCCCGCGCCTCGGCCTTCATCTCCGGCGCGACCGCATCCTCCAGGTCCAGCACGGCGAGGTCGCAGCCCAGGCCGCGCGCCTTCTCGACGGCGCGGGCGTTGGAAGCGGGCAGGAACAGCAGGCTGCGGGGGGCGTCCACGCTCAGGCCTTGCCCGTAACGGGGATCAGGGCGCCGGTGATCGCGCGCGAGGCAGGCGAGGCGAGGAACAGCATCACCTCGGCCAGATCGGAGGGTTGAACCCAGTTCGACGGATCGGCGTCGGGCATGTCCGTGCGGTTCTGCGGCGTGTCTAGGATCGAGGGCAGGACCGCGTTGACGGTCACCGAAGTCGACTTCAACTCCTCGGCGAGCGCCTCGGTCAGCCGGTGCACCGCCGACTTCGACGCCCCATAGGCGCCCATTCCCGCCGCCGCCTTGAGCGCGCCGTTGGCCCCGACATTGACGATCCGGCCCTCCGCCGACCCCTTCAGATGGGGCAGGGCGGCGCGCGAAGCGTTCAGCGCGGTGGTCAGGTTCAGGGCGAACATCCTGTCCCAGGCTGGATGGGCGTCGTCGGTGGTCTGCCAGACGAAGCCGCCTGCGACGTTGAGCAGGGCGTCGATGCCGCCGAACCGCTCCACGACCTTTGCGATCGCCGCGCCGGTCGCAGCCGCGTCGGTCAGGTCGACCCCGCCGATCTCCAGCGCCCCGTCCGGCGCCTTGCCCGCAGCGTGGTCGATCAGGGCGACGTTCAGCCCCTGGGCCAGCGCCGCCTCGACGACGGCCTTGCCGAGAATTCCGTGGCCGCCGGTGACGACGAGGGTGCGTTTGGTCATGACTGTCTCCCTGGAGGTGACTTAGCGCGCGCCCTCTCCCACCGGGAGAGGGAAATCAGAGCGCCCACAACCGCGCCGCCCCGCGCACGCCGGATGCATCGCCCCAGACCGCCGGCGCGATCCGCCCGGCCCACTTATCGGAGAAGGCATGCCGCTCGACTACGGCGGGCAGACGTTCGTACAGCTCGGTCACGTTCGACATCCCCCCGCCCAGCACGAACACATCGGGATCGACAAGGTTGGTGACCATGGCGATCGCCCGGCCCAGCCGATCGACGTAGCGGGCCAGACTCTCCATCGACGCCGCCTCGCCCGAACGTGCGGCCGCCACGATCCCGGGCGCGTCCAGCGCCTGGCCCGTCCGCTCCAGATGATCCCGCTGAAGGCCCGATCCTGACACCCAGGTCTCGAGGCATCCGTGCAGGCCGCACCAGCATTTCGGCCCGGGCGCCTCCTCGGCGCTCGGCCAGGGCAGGCCGATGTGGCCGATCTCGGCCGCGACCCCGCCCACGCCCTCGACCAGCGATCCGTCGACCACCAGCCCGCCGCCGCAGCCGGTGCCGATAATGATTGCGAAGGCGACCCTGGCCCCCGCCGCCGCGCCGTCGGTCGCCTCCGACAGGGCCAGGCAGTTGGCGTCGTTGGCCAGGCGAACCGGCCGGCCCAGCCGCGCTTCCAGGTCGTCGCCGAACCGCCGCCCGTTCAGATAGGTGGAGTTGGAATTCCGCATCAGCCCGGTGCGAGGCGACCTGGAGCCCGGAGTTCCCATGCCGATGGCGCCGGTGCGCCCGCTTTCGCTCTCGATGAAGGCGACCAGCCCTGCGACTGCGTCGATGGCGGCGTCATAGGCTCCGGGATTGGGCACGCGTTTCCGGGCCAGGATCGCGCCGTCAGCGCCCAGCCCCACCGCCTCGATCTTGGTTCCGCCGAAGTCGATCCCGATCCGCATGGGACTCATCTACCAGAACCCTCTGCCGGAAGGAGAGGGACTGTCAGCCGAACACCTTCCCCAGCAACCGTTCCAGAGCCGCGGCGTCCGTCGCGTCGAACGCCGCCTTGCGCGTCGCATCGACGTCGAACACGGCGATCAGTTCGCCCGAACGGTCGATCACCGGCACCACGATCTCGCTCTCCGACCGCCCGTCGCAGGCGATGTGGCCGGGGAAGGCGTGGACGTCTTCGACCAGCTGGGTCTGGCGTGTCTCTGCCGCCGTCCCGCAGACCCCGCGTCCAAATGCGATCCGCAGACAGCCCAGCGTCCCCTGATACGGCCCGACCACCAGCTCCCGCGCCTTCGTCGGGTCGACGACATAGAATCCGGCCCAGAAATAGTCCTCGAAGGCGTCGGCCAACATCGACGCCACGGTGGCCATCCGCGCGGTTGTGTTCGGCTCGCCATCCAGCACCGCCAGGATCTCGGCCTCGACCTCGGCATAGCGGGCAGCCTTGTCGGCGGGGCGGTCGTCGCGGGCGACGTGGGACATGCGGGCTCCAGCGGTGCGATGGGCGGGCACGGCATATAGGCCGCGGGGTCCGCGAGCGCGAGGGAGCGTCAGCCAATCAGGCGTAAGTCGATGTTGTCCTTGAGCTAACTGTGAGCGCACGGGATTCTGTCCCTGTTGCGGCAACGCTTTGTCGCAAACCGGCGTTAACCATGATCGGAAGTTCACTGGACCAAACCGATGGTTTGGGAAATGGTTAACGCCAAGCCGCTGTAGGGCTGCGTGGGAACGGGGTGAAGGATGCGCGAACGCGACGCCAGAGATGACGACCGCTCGCGAGGCTCCCGCCCGCGGGGGCCGATCATGGCCGTCGCCGTCATCGCCGGCCTGGCCGTGACCGCCGGCGCCGTCGCCAGTTGCAGCGATTCGGGCCCGGCCTTCTGGCGGCGAGGCGACAACGCCGCCGCCAACGCCTGCCCACGGCCGCAGTCGGTCACCGGCCAGGAATTCAACGCCCAGGAAACGGGCCTGCGCCAGTTGCGTCGCGGGGCCTTCCGCGGCGACTTCTTCGCCCAGCTGGAGCTCGGCGCTCGCTATGCGGCGCTGCGGGCCATCGACAAGAATATCGAGGACCCGATCGAGAGCGCGGTCTGGACCGGCATGGCCCTGGCCAACGATGAGGGCTACGCCCCGATCAACCGGACGGATCGTGGGGGCTTCTTCGGCGGCCTGCGCAATGTGTCGCGCTACGACGATTGCCGGGCCTGGGAACGCCACGTCGCCTACGAGCGGCTGGACAACCAGTTGTCCCGCATGACGATGGAGGAGCAGTCCGAGGTCCGGAACCGCATCATCTACGTCCTGTCGACCCAGGATGCGGACGGTTTCCGCACCCTGGCCCGCCTGCACGACGCCCTCTACGGACCGTTCGGCGAGCCCCAGGACAACGCCCAGGCGCGCGAGGCATGGGGCCGCAATTCCGGAGGCCAGCCTGATCGGCGGCGCACCGGCTATTATGCGGCCGTCAGCCTGTTCCCCCGCAACGACGTCGACGCCTATCTCTACAACTACCTCGCGGTTCAGACGGGCGACGTCGGGGCCTATGTCCTGCTGAAGGATTTCGAACGGTCCTCGCCCGGCCGATCCCGCTACGGCGCCTTCGTCGAGGCCAAGGCGCGCCAGTGGGTGCCGCCCTATGAATTCTATCCGAACCAGGCCCCGGCCTCGGGCGTGCCCTTCTCGGACGAGAGCCGCCCGCGCGGCGACGCCTACGAATATGCGCTCGGCCGGATGACGGAGTTGCCCTTCGTCCACGTCGGTCGGGCCTTGCGCTATCTCGGCGTGACCGAGACCGTGGCGAACGCGCCGAACGACCTGTCGGCGCGCCAGATCCAGACGCTGGAGGCGATGCTCGGCCACAACATGGAATCGCGGCTGTCGTATCTGGAGATGGTGCGCGCCATCCAGTTGGCGGCGGTTAACGGCTCGTCCGAGGCCCAGCTGGTCCTGGCGGTGATGTATTCCGAAGGCATCGGCGTCCCTCCCGACTACGCCCGCGCCTTCCACTGGTATTCCCAGGCCGACAAGCAGGGCAGCCCTGAGGCCAAGTTCGCCATCTCGACCTATTTCGCGCTCGGCGTCGCCGGGGTCGCGGATCAGGACAAGGCGGAGGCGGTCGCCGCCCGCATCGATTCTGCGCTGGCCGGCTTCGGCCCGTCCGCCTCTCGCCTGCAGGCCGTCCTGGCCCAGGTTTCCCGTTCGCAGCGCCGCTAAGGAGGGGCTGATCCGATGAAGACGCTGACCATCGCCGTTTCCGCCCTGGCCATCGCCGCCGGCCTGACGGTCGCGGCCCCTGACGCACAGGCCCAGACGGCCGCGCGGATCGAAAGCCAGACCCGCCCGAATTTCGGCCTGCTGCTGGATCCGCCCGCGAGCCAGAGCCGGCGTCAGCACCGGCCGCGCCGCTGGAACTACGACACGCACCGCCCCGACTGGCGGCCCGGCCATCAGCCTCCCTACGGCGGCCCGATCATCCCCGGCGGCGAGGAGATCGTCCTGGTCGACTGCGGCGGCAATCCGGGCACAGGCGGGGTCGAGGCCGCGGTCCAGCGCGTGCGCCCCGGCGGCACTCTTGTCATCCGCGCGCGCGGCGGCGCCTGCGTCGGCTGGCTGAACGTCGACAAGCCCATGACCATTATCGGGGAGGGCGGCTTCGATCCGCGCCGCTGGAACGAAGGCTCGGCCATCACCCTTCAGGCCCCGGACGGTCTGCCCTGCATCACCGTGGCGTCCGGCGTGCGGCTGGAGCTGCGCGATGTCGTCCTGGCCTCGCCGCGCGGCGGGGACGCGGCCTGTATCGTCAGCTATGGCGGCCAGATCGTCGCCAACCGTCTCGGCATCCGTCATGCGGGCGACGAGGCGGCCATCTATGCCGACGGCGGCGCGGTCGACCTGCGCGACACGATCATTGACGCCCAGACCATCGCCCCGGCCATCGTCGCCGACGGCGCGACCCTGAACCTGTGGGAGACGGTCATCTCCGGTTCCCAGTCCGGCATCGAGATCGTGCCCGGCAACGCCGATCCGTCGCTTATCGATTCGGTGACCCTCAGCGGGACCGAGACGCCCAACAACTTCGGCCCGCGCTCCATCGGCCTGGCGGTGCGGTCGCGCCGCGACTACGGCCGGGTGGAGGTCGTCAACACCAGGATCTGCGGCTTCTCCGAGGGCGTGGCGGTCGAGGGGGCCTCGGTCACGGTCTCGGCATCCAAGATCTGCCGGGCCGACAAGGGCGCGGTCCTCTACAACGGTGAACTGACCCTGACCGACAGCCGCGTCCGCGCGGGCTCGGTTGGCGTGGCGGTCCAGTCCGGCCGCGCCATTGTCACCAACAACACCTTCGTAGGCATGCGCAAGGTCTTCGATCAAGAGTACCGGGCCACTCTGGACGCCTCGGGCAACCGTGTCTGGTCCGATGAACTGTGCCGGCCGCGCTGGGAGCCGCGCTACCGCGATCGCTATGCGCCCCAGTGGTACCAGAGCCCGGATCAGGGCTACGAGTGCCAGTACACCGCCTATCCCCGCGACTGGTGGGACGAAATGGACGGCGCCTACGGCGATCCCTACGAGTCATATTCCTACATGCCGGACAACTACGGCCGCTTCCAGCAGGGCGACGGCTGGTACGATTCCAACGGCCGCTATGTCGACGGCGGCCGGGTCCGGGGCGAGGATCGCTGGCGCAGATAGGCGAGGGTGGTAGGCGCGGAGGGACTCGAACCCCCAACCAGACCGTTATGAGCGGTCGGCTCTAACCATTGAGCTACGCGCCCCCGAACCGCTGGACCCAGGGCGGACGCCCGGCCTAGCAGGGGAGGCCGCGCCGGGAAAGAGCCCGAACCCTGTCGGTGATTTCATCCCGATGAACGGTTTCTGCCGATGCGGCCGCTCCCGCCGTTCAGGCGTTCAAGGCCAAGGTTCCGCCACGGCCTCCGCAGAGAACGGGGGCCGTCCCAGGTTTCGTTCTCGATGAGGATTTCTTTCATGACCCGCACGCTCAAGGCCCTGATGGCCGCCACGGCGCTGACCGCGTTCGCCGCCCCCGCCGCCTTCGCCCAATCTTCGCCGGGAGGGGCCACTCCAATGCAGGTGCATGCGATGGCTGCTCAACCCGCCCTCAACCTGTCCGCCTATGGCGAGGTCCGGGTCGCGCCCGACATGGCCACCATCACCTTCGGCGTCACGACGGAGGGGACGACCGCCCAGGCCGCCATGGCTGACAACGCGCGCCGAATGCAGGAGGTGTTGGCCGCCCTGAGTGGCGCGGGCATCGCCGACCGCGATATCCAGACCTCGGGCCTGAACCTGTCGGCCCAGTACGACTACGTCGAGAACCAGCCGCCCCGTCTGCGCGGCTACCAGGCCTCCAACCAGGTCACGGTGATCATCAACGACCTGACGAAGGTCGGTACCACGGCCGACGTCGTGGTCTCCGCCGGCGTCAACCAGATCAACGGCATCGCCTTCGGCCTGAAGGATCCCAAGGCCGCCGAGGACCAGGCCCGCGTCCTGGCCGTCCGCGCCCTGCAGGACAAGGCGCGCCTCTACGCCCAGGCCCTGGGCGTCGAACTGGGCGCCATCCGCTCCCTGAACGAAGGCGGCGGCTACACGTCCCAGCCGCCGATGCCGATGTACGCGGCCCGTCTGCAGATGGCCGACAGCGCCTCGACCCCGGTCGCGGCTGGCGAACTGACCGTGCGGATCGACATCACCGGGACGTATGATCTGGGTAGGTAATCCTGAACCCTCTCCCGTCGGGAGAGGGTTTAAGGCTCGTAGAGCGCTGCGATGCGCGAAGCCGAAAGGGTGAGGGTCGTGCGTTCCCGGCGACTCACGCCCCTCACCCGACCGCGCCAGCACGGCGGCTATCGCCGCCGTGCGCACTCTCCCTCTCCCACCGGGAGAGGGAGCTATCTTTCTGATACACCTCCTGTTGCAGTACTCTCCCGGCTCCCTATGTTACCGTTCAAGCAACAGCGCTGCGGGACGTCCTGCGGCCGGAGAGACTTCGATGATCGAGCGCAGACCGTTCGAGAGCCTGGGTGGCGCCAACCATGGCTGGCTCAACGCCAAACACCATTTCTCCTTCGCCAACTACTATGACCCTGCGCGTATGAGCTGGGGCAATCTGCGCGTCTGGAACGACGACGAGATCGCCGCCGGCTCGGGCTTTCCGCCCCACCCGCACTCGGACATGGAGATCATCACCTATGTCCGCGAAGGGGCCATCACCCACGAGGACAGCCTGGGCAACAAGGGCCGTACCGAGGCCGGCGATGTCCAGGTGATGAGCGCCGGCACCGGCATACGCCACGCGGAGTACAACGCCGAAGCCACCCTGACGCGGATCTTCCAGATCTGGATCGCGCCGACCAGGCGCGGCGAGGCCCCGGCCTGGGGCGCCAAACCCTTCCCCAGGGGTGAGCGGGCCGGACAGTTCGTGGTCCTGGCCTCCGGTTTCGACAGCGATGTCAGCGAAGAGGGAGGGGGCGCCCTGCCGATCCGCACCGACGCCCGCATCGTCGGTGCGACCCTGAAGGCCGGCGAGAGCGCCACCTATCCCCTGGGCGCATCGCGTCGCGCCTATCTGGTTCCGGCCATCGGCGAGGTCGAGGTCAACGGCGTCCGCCTGAGCGCGCGTGACGGCGCGGCCATCTCGGAGGAGGCGACGATCACGGTCACGGCCGTCAACGACGCCGAGATCGTCCTGGTCGACGCCGCCTGACATCCGAGGCTGATTTGCCTGGCGGCCCTGGCGCCCGGACGGTCCGTCGAACCGCCAGACCAGGCGTCTCCTCCCTGTTCGCCACTTGGCGGACAGGGAGGAGACCCTTCTTCAGATCACAGCACCCCGATCATGCTCGCGACCAGCGGGTGACGGACGATGTCGCCCTCGGCCAGCCGGACCACCGCGATCTCCGGTACCGCCTCCAGACGCTGGGCGATGTCCCCGAGGCCCGACAGCGAGGGCAGAAGGTCGGTCTGGCCGGGATCGCCCGTGACCACCATCGTCGAATGCCAGCCCAGCCGCGTCAGCAGCATCTTGAGCTGCACGTAGGTGCAGTTCTGGGCCTCGTCGATGACGATGAAGGCGTTGTTCAGGGTGCGGCCGCGCATGTAACCGACCGGCGCGATCTCGATCAGCCCTTCGGCCATCAGCGCCCCGACCCGTTTCATGGTCAGGCGATCGGACAGGGCGTCGTACAGGGGGCGCAGGTAGGGCGCGAGCTTGTCCTCCATGGCCCCGGGAAGGAAACCGATCGATTCGCCGGCCTCGACGGCGGGGCGCGACAGGACAATGCGGCCGATCTTGCCGGCTTCCAGCGCCTCGACCGCCTTGGCGACCGCCAGATAGGTCTTGCCCGTGCCTGCCGGGCCCAGCGCCACGGTCAGGTTGTGGGTGTCGATGGCGTTCAGCAGTTCGGCCTGTCCCTCGGACTTGGGCTTCAGCGTCTTCAGATAGGCCTGGTCCCTGTCATCATTGGACGGATGTGGCGACCATGCGCTCCGCGTGTGCGGAGTCGGCAGGCGGCGGATCTTCGCATCCTGTCCATAGTCGGGTCCGTCGAAGGCCCCTCCATCGCGGGTTTGACGCTTCAGGGTTGCGCGCTTGGCCATCAGTGCCTCCAGGGCATGAAAAAAGGCGATGCTGCGAAAGCATCGCCTCGAACGAGGGTGGCGAGGAGAGGGGAGGCGCAGAAGCGGCATCCGGGGTCGGAGATGTATCCCACATCCAGCGGGAGAACCCGCCGCATACCCGAACGCGTCACGTACGCCCCCAAGGCTCTGACCGGACCGGGATTGATCCGGCTTCGGACTCGGGGCCGAAATGGCGACCTCGAATCGCATCAACAGAATGATGCTATCGTGGTTAGCGAAGGGTTAAAGCCCTCATTTGCTTAAGAATAAGGTGATACTTCCATGACGATCTATTCGCTGGCGGACAAGAAACCGCAGCTTCCGCCAGAGGGCGAATACTGGATCGCGGACAATGCTGTCGTCGCAGGAGACGTGATTCTGAGGTCGGGCGCCAGCGTCTGGTTCGGGGTGACTGTCCGCGGCGACAACGAGCCGATCACCATTGGCGAGAACACCAACATCCAGGACGGCAGCGTGCTGCATTCCGACCCCGGTTCGCCCCTGACCATCGGCCGTGACGTGACAGTGGGGCACAAGGTCATGCTCCACGGGTGCACGGTCGGCGACAACAGTCTGATCGGCATCGGGGCCGTCATCCTGAACCGGGCGGTGATCGGAAGGGACTGCCTGATTGGCGCCAACGCCCTGATACCCGAAGGCAAGGTGATTCCCGACGGCTCCCTGGTCATGGGTCAGCCCGGGAGGGTCATCCGCGAACTGGACGCAGGCCAGATCTCCGCCCTGACGGCCTCGGCGCAGCACTATGTGCAGAACTGGAAGCGGTATGCCCAAAGTTTCCTCCCCGTCGCATAGCGACCGGAAGGAGACGAATTATGCGATCCTGCGCCCATCCAGTGCGGCCAGCGTCAGCGGCGCGCGGCTCTGCGTCCCCACGCCGATTGACAGTCGCGCCGTGAGTGGGCCGACGGCCTCGCGGCGGCGCTCCTGTTCGGCCACCGGCTGATAAAGGCCGATAAGACGATCCGCGCTCCCGTCGGGCCGGCGCATCGGGGCGATGACGATCTCCAGCACGCCCCTCAGCCGCGCGGCCTCGGCGACCATGACCACCGGCCGGGCCTCCCGGAAGGTCTGGACGACGGCGCTGGCCACCAGCGGCCGGCTTTCCGGGGCCCAAAGCTCCAGCCATGAAACCCCGCGCATCGGGCGGCCGTGCAGGGTTTCGACCCAGGCGCCGGCCAGCCGGAAGGTCGCGCCTTCCAGAGCGCGGTCGGCGCTGAACAATTGCGGGACCAGCCGTCCCAGCCGCATCGGATCGAAGGCGGTGCGCTCAGGGATCCGCCCGGCCTCGGGCAGGGCCGCCCAGTGGTCAATCAGATTTTGCGTGCCGGGATGGAACATCGCTCTCGCCTTCGAGAGGCCTCGCGCAAAGGCCGGACCATCGCCTTGGCAACGGAAACGAAAGACCTTTGCCGCCAGATGTCAGGCTGAACCGGCCCGCGCCCCGCGCGACGCCGTCGAACTGTTGCAGGAGCCCAGCCCATGCGGGTGCGGATCAAGACCTGGCTGCCGGCCCTTGCCGGCGCCGTCGGCCTCTGGAGCCTGGCCAGCGCCGCGGGCTCGGCCCAGTGCACGGCCGGCTGTCCGCCGCCGCCGCCGCCGCCCTGCGACACGGGCTGCAACCCGCCTCCGCCGCCACCCCCTCCGCCGCCTCCGCCGGATTGCTGCACCCATCCCGGGCCGCCCGACTACCCACCGCCGGGCGACATCAACATCAACGTCAATGTGAACGCCAACGCGAATGCCTCAGCGTCTTCGCGCGCGGGAATCAACGCTCGCGTCGGCGGATACGGCAACCTGCGCGGCGGTGGCGGGGGCTCAGCCTATTTCAATGTCGATCAGCCCTATCCCACGGTCATCCAGAACCTGAACGTCGAGGCCGGGGCCGTCGCCCAGATCATCCGCGTACCCTACGAAGCGCGTCGTCGCTGGGAAAAGCGCGTCGTCATCCAGGCCTTCTGCATCGATGATCGCGACATCCCGCATCCCGCCTCCCAGGTGACGCCAGACCGCGACATCTCCGACAGCTACGAAGGCGAGCTCTACCGCTGCATCGCCGGCACCCACCTGCAGGTCACCTGGTCGGAATGGGCGGGCCAGGTCGGCATCGGCGGCCAGGGCGGCGAAACCTTCGCCTGCGAGAAGGGTAACGCCCTGTGGCGCGACCGTTCGGGTGAGATCATCTGCCGGGTCCAGCGCCCGGAACGCGACTGCAACGAGCGCTCGCTGCTTCGCCGCTACGGCGCGGGCGTGAAGGTCGTGACCTGGATCCGTGAGGAGATCTACACCGAATACCGCGAGGAAACGGTCATGGCGGCCGGCGCCTCGATCGTCGGGGCGACCATGATGCTGGACGGCGGCGTCGGCGGCCGGGTGTTCTAGTCTGAACGCCTGACAACGGGCCGTTCAGCCTGGGCGCATCCGCCGAGGCGTAATGTTCAATCGTCGGTCATCGCCGGCGATCCTGAGTGAAGACTTGGCCCCGGAGCGAAAGCCCCGGGGCCTTTTTCGTCCTACTGGGCAGGGGCAGGGGCAGGGGCATTGGCCGAGACGACCGAGGCCTCCCACGCCTTGTCCGGGACCAGATACAGCCGCGCCGCGGCCTGGATGTCGGCCGGGGTGACGGCCTCGAAGTCGGTGATCAGGGTGGTGATCTGCTCGACCTCGCCGGGGTCGGCCGCCACGCCTTCCAGGGCGCCCAGCCAGAACTCGTTGCCCGCCTGGCTGCGGCGCAACGATTCGATGATGGGAGCCCGGGCCCGCGTCAGCTCATCCTCCGTGATCGGCGCGTCGCGCAGCGAGGAGGCGATCGTGTCAACCGCCGCGAAGAACGGCCCTTGATTCTCCGGCGTGGTCTGGGCCGTCACCGACACCGAACCGTAGCCGGCATAGACGTCCGAGGACGACGAACTCACCCCGGGCGAATAGGCGAGGGCCTGCTTCTCGCGAATCTCCTCCGTGACACGCAGCTCCATCACCGCCGCCAGGAGGCGAATCTTGCGGGACTCTGTCTCGTCGCCGATCGAATCGGTCGTCGGCCAGGCGACATAGCCCAGCGCCTGTTCGGCCGGCCCCGTATGGGTCAGACGCACGGGCTCGGCCGTGCCGGCGGGGAAGCGCAGGATATCACCACCGGCCGGCGGCGTCGGCGCGGGGCCGCGGGCGGGCAGGGCGGCCAGGGTCGCGCCCACGGCGGCGATCGCAGCGTCGACGGTCACGTCACCGACCATCACCACATCGACCGGCCCCTGCGACAGGCCTTGGATGAGATCCGACTTGAGCTGGTCGTTGGACCAAGCGGCCACGGCCGCCGCCGTCGGGAGGGCCTGACGGGCGTCGCCGGAGGCCAGAAGCGCGCCGGCCTGCAGGGCGAAGGCGCCGCCGGGGGTCGCGCTCTGCTGAGCGATGATCTGGGGCCACTGCGCCCTGATCTGCTCGAACGGGGCGGGGCGCACCGCCGGGTCGATCAAGAAAGCCGTCAGGACCTGCATTTCCAGCTCCAGATCCTGCGGGCGGGTGCTTCCTGACAGCTGATAGGCGTCGCCCGCAACCGTCAGGTTCGCGCCGTAGATGCGGCCGCTGAGGACGCGGTTCAGCTCATCGGCCGTCAGCTTGCCGAGGCCGCCGGCGGTGAAGACAAAACCGGCCAGCGAACGGGGATCGCTGCGGTCCGTCGGCAGGCTCAACTCTCCCAGACCGGTGCGGATGCTGACCAGTATCTGCTCGTCGCGGAAGGCCGTCGGCTTAACCGTCAAGGTCGTGCCGTTGGCGAAGGTCGCGATCGTGGCGCCCAGTGCGGTGACCTCACGGCGGGCTGTGGGCTGGGCCGGAGCTCCAAAGCTGGCGTATGGCCATTCAAGCGCGGCCTGCGCCTGCGGAGCGGTGACCGCCACGGCCTGGGACGTTTCCAGCATGGCTGTCACGGCCGCTTCGCCGCCTTCGATCGGCGCCGGGGTGACTACGAGGGCCAGCGGGCCCTGACCCTGGAAGACGGAGGCGACGGCGGTGTTGACCGTGGCCGGCGTCAGTCCTTTGAGGGTGCTGTTGAAGAGTTCGAGCGTGGTCTGGGGCGTTACGAAGACGCGGTCGTCGTTGACGGCGTTCAACAGGGAGTTGGCGAGGCCGGGCGTGGTGCGGGTCGCAACGGACGCTACGGCGTTCTCCAGCCGGGCGCGGGTGTCCGTGATCTCGCGGGCCAGCTCGGCTTCGGTCACGCCGAACTCAACCAGACGCCGCTTCTCCTGCTCGATCGTCTCAAGCGCGCGCTGAAGACCGCCCGGATTGAAGGCGGCGGTCAGGAAACCCCGATCGAGACTGTCGAAGAAGGTCTCGGTCTGCGCTCCTGCGCCGATAAGCGGTGGATTGTCTGCCCGCGCCAGCTCGCCAAGACGGCGGTTCAGGACGGCGAGGCCGAGGCTGCGAACGAGCCTCGACTGGCGTTCGGCGACGGAATCGGGATCAAGGTCGGGGTTCTGGATCCAGCTCAGCTCCACCGTGGACTGCACGCCCGGCTCGACCAGAACGCGGGTTTCGGCCCCGCGTGCCGCGACCTGGCCAAGGTCGGGTTCAGGACCATCCGACGCCCTGGGCTCCCAGCCTTCGAACGCACCCCGAATCTTGGCTTCCATCTGGTCGACGTCGAAATCGCCGACGGCGAGGAAGGTCGCCCGCGACGGGCGGTAGTAGGCCTCATAGAAGGCGACGAAACGGTCCCGGGGCGCTGTCCGGATCACGTCCATATTGCCGATGGGCAAGCGTTCAGAGGCGCGCTGGCCGGGAGCCAGCAAGGCGAGCCGCGCCGCGAAGGCCCGCCGGGCCGGCGAGTTGCCGGTCCGCTCCTCGCCCTGGATGACGCCCCGCTCGGAGTCGATCGCATCAGCGGCCATCAGGGCTTCCGAAACCTGTTCGCGCATGATGCGAAGGGCCGCGTCGACAGTCTCGTCATCCGTTCGCGGCAGCTCCAGAATATAGGCGGTCTGGTCCAGGCTGGTGAAGGCGTTGGTGTCGGCGCCGAAGGCCAGACCCAGCCGTTCCAGGATACGCAGCAACTCGTTCTCCGGGATGTTGGTCGTCCCGTTGAAGGCCATATGCTCCATGAAGTGAGCCAGACCCTGCTCATCGTCGTCCTCCATCAGGGAGCCCGCGTCGATGCGCAGTCGCAGGGACGCCTGGCTTGGAGGGGTGGCGTTGCGAAGGATCGCATAGCGCATGCCGTTGGCCAGGATGCCGTAGCGGACGGCCGGGTCGGCGGGAATATCGCTGGTCGCCTGGGCCCACGCGTTTGACGGCTGCGCCGTAGTCTGGGCGACCGCAGGCAAGGCGGCCAGGAGCGCCAGCCCTGAAGCGGCGACGAGAAGAAGACGACGGGCGTTGATCATGCGAGCTCCGGGTGGATGAAACCGCGCCGGCCGGCGCGGCTCAACTAAAGAATGAGGAAAATAATCCGGCAACCCCTGCCGGTTGTTCCCATCATCACCTTGAACCGGGGCACGTGTAAACTAAACTTTACGTCAGGAGCCGGGTCGCGACACGTAGAAGGTCGCGGTATTGCCGATGGCGTTGGCTCCGGTCGTCACTGAACGGCCGCTTCCGCGGATCGTCGTCGTGGCCGTCGCCGAGACGGTCCCGGAGTTCGTCTGGGCGTTGGTGACGTCCATATAGCCGTCGCACTGGGAACAGGCGTAGCCGGTGACGGAGTTTCCGACGGCCTCGGCTGCGACACGGGCGTCGTAGCCGTTCGCGCCGTCGAAGCTGGCCGAGACCTCGACGCCGCCGGAGTTCACCTGGGAGTTGTCGATCTCCAGATAGCGGTCATTGTTGCCGATCGAGACCTCGTTGCCCGTCCCGTAGGCATTTGAGGTCGCCGCGCCGAAGTCGTAGCTGGTAACCCGGCTGGCGGTCTGGATCTGCGACAGGTTCGACTGGTCGGTCGTCACGACGGCCGAGCCGCCCTGATTGTAGAGAACGGCCTGGTTGCCCGTGGCGCGCGCGCGGCCGGCCAGGTCCCAGGCATTGCCGGAGTTGGCGCTGGTCGAGGCGGTGACCTGGTCCCCGGCCTGACGCTGGCGGAGGGTCAGGTCCTGGCTCGAGGCGAGGCCGGAGTTGACCAGGACCGAGTTGCCGATCGACTGGCTTATGAACTCGCCCGTCTCGGGGATGTATTGCGTGCCCGCGAAATTCTCGGCGCGGACCCCGGCGGCGGAGTTCTGGATCACCGTGCCCTGGACATGCGAGCCGCTCGCCCCGATGGCCGTGGTATTGGCGACGGCGGTGACGCCGACCGAAGCGCCGCCGATCAGGCGCGCGGAGGATCCCGTGATCGTCGAAGAGGCGGTGACCTCCGACGGCTCGACGCTCTGGGACGATTCGATTGTCAGGTCGCCGCCGTAGGCCCCGGCCGCCAGATAGTTGCCGCGCGCCTGGGTCGTCGCATTTACCGGCCCCTCGGTGTCGCCGGTCAGCGTCAGTGTGGTGGTCGCGCGGGTATTGCCGCGCATCGTCTGGGTCGAGGTCAGGGCCAGCGAATCGTTCTCGACCGAGCCGGACAGGCTGTTGCCCTGGGCGGCGTTGTTCACGGCCACCTCGCCCGTCGCGCCCTCGACGTTCAGGGTCTGGCCCGCGATGACGTCGCCGAGCTGAAGCTGCTGGTTCAGGACGATCGAACGGTCCTGAGCGAAGGCCTCAGTAGCGGCTACGACGCACATCGCCGTCGCGGCGATCGTGCCAGCGAGACGGATCGGCGCGAGTCTGGCCATTGTTCGTTCCCGTGTTGTCATAGGCGGCGTAGTAGCCGCCGGTCGCGCCCACCGTGTTCAGAGGGTCGTTGGCGGCGTCGAGACAGACTTCTGGCCCCGGCGCGCCGTACAGATTCGCCATCATCTCCAGCGTGGCGCGCTCGATCAGGGCGCGCACCGCCAGCTGGACCGGCTCCATTCCCCCTGTGCCGGCCGAGACGTCGATGACGTTGCCGTTGAGGAAGTCGAACACCCCGGCGGAGATTTCACGGCCGATGATCTGCTTCTGGTAGGAGATGACGTCGACGACTTCCTGAGTGGTGGTCTGGACCAGCCGCAGGTCCAGGGCGATGTTCATCACATAGACCTTGCCCTGGATGATGCCCGAGCCGGGGACGTCGGTGTCCGTCTCACCCACGGCGGCGTCGAAGCCGGCCGAGCGGATATTGTAGTTCACCTCGGTAATGCCGCCGGCGATGTAGAAGTCCGAGCCCGGCACCTGACCCGCCAGAATCCGGCGATAGTTCGGCTCCTCCGCCGTGCCGCCCTGGTCGCCGATCAGGCGATTGTTGGCGTAGCGGAGCTCCATCTCGGAGATCGAGGTGTCGTAGCGTTCGACGATCTGGGCGCCCGACTTGGCCAACGCCGACATCGCCATGAGGGACGCGCCCTGGGTAATCTGGCGGCCGCCATCGGCCGAGACAGTCCCGGTGTAGTCGGCGATCCGACCCACCGCCATGCGCGGCGAGGGCAGATTGTAGCGCCGGGCATAGTCGGCAAGGCAATACAGCGCCGTCGAATAGGGCGTCGGGTTCGACGTGACCGGCGCATTGCCGATCGGCGTGGCGTACAGGCCGTTCGGCCCCGCCACGGGGCTGACGCAAGCGGACAGCAGTGCGGCGGCCGCGACGGCGACGACGCCGCTCCTGAGCCGGGGAGTAAACGTGCGCACGATCATTCGAAGCCTGTCAGGGTGCCGGTCAGATCCGTTCGGGCAGTGACATTGCCTGTATTGGTCTGGCGCGAGTTGACGATGACCGTGTTGTGGCTGCCCTGGACCACCACGTTCAGATTGTTGCCGATGGCGGTCGAGCCCGCGATCGTCGTGCCTTGTGAGCCGCCGACGCCGCCGGAGTATGTGTTCGACACGCCGCCCGACTGGCGGGAATAGGCCGAGGCGCCGGCCTGGATGATTCCATCGACGATCAGGCGATTGCCATTTGCATCCCGCGTCGATCCGGTCTGGGCCGCGCTGACCGATTGCCGGGCGCCGCCGTAGCCGTTCTGCATGCTCGACAGGCCGGCCGAGCCGCTCGTCTGCGCCAGGGCTGCGCCCGGAGCTGCCAAAGCGACGGTCAGCAGGGCGATGAACGTCCTTTTGAAGGGCATTTCGGCCAATCCCACGCGAACACGGTTAACGGCCGCCACGTCGCGGTCCGCCTGCCAAAGTGCGTTATGGTTATTAAGAAGCGCTTATTGCTGCGCTTAATGCGGAAACCGCTGCTGGCCTGACGGTGGGCCCGTCCAATTATCGCAGCGGCTGGTCCGAACCTGGCCGCCCACTTGATCGCCCGGTCGGATGGTAGGCCCGAAAACGTGAACAGTCATAAGGGGCGGCGCTGATCGTCTTCAAGAAGCACTTGAGATTGGTCAGCCCTTTCCGCATTTGAGCGGGATGGAGCCGATGCCCGACCGATTCGCCGGTCCGCCCCCAAGGGAACGCATCTTCAATGCGCCGCTGCTGGCGGTGCTGCTGGCTGCCTCGATGCCGGCGCTCTACGTTCTTCAGGAGCGGTCGCGCGACAATTGGCTGGGGCTGGCCTTCGCTCCGATCGATCTCGGCGAGGGGCGCTACGGCGGACTGTTCACCTCCATGCTGGTGCACGGCGGCTGGGTCCATGCTCTGATGAATGCGATCGCCGCCCTGACATTCGGTGCGCCGGTCGCGAGACTGTTCCGCGGACCGGTCGGCGCAGGGGTGTTTCTTGCTCTTTATCTATGCGCCGGAATTTTTGCGACGCTGGGCTATGGCCTCGTCCATCTCGGCAGCCCGGACCCGCTGGTCGGAGCATCGGGCGCGGTGTTCGGTCTGATCGGGGCTGCGACTCGCCTGCTGGGCGGAGGAGGGCGGGTCCTGCCCCTGACCAGCCGCAGCGTCATCACCACCTCCATCGCCTGGATGGGCATCAACGCCGTCGTCGGCCTGATCGGGTTCGCGCCCGGCGCCGAGGGCGCGAGAATCGCCTGGGAGGCCCACGCCTTCGGCTTCCTGTTCGGCATTCTGGCCATCGGCCCCCTGGCGCGTCTGTTCGCGCGGCCCGACGAAAGGTTTGATTCGTCGGGCGGTCTGGGCAATCCTCTCGCCTGAAGCGGCTTCGGTCCTTCGGCCGAAGGCCGTTCCCAAGAGCATTAGGAAAGGAGCCGCGCTGTGCTGGTCGCAGAAATCCTCAAGAGCAAGGGAGGCGATGTGTTCAGCGTCGCACCCGACATCACCCTCTCCGACGCCTGCGCCGAGCTGGACAGCCGGCGGGTCGGCGCACTGATCGTCTGCGACGGCGACCGCGTCGTCGGCGTCATCTCGGAGAGAGATGTCGTCAAGGCTGTCGCCGCCGACGGAGTCGCCGGCCTCGCCAGGCCCGTGTCCGTCTATATGACCAGAGACGTTGTCTTCGCCGAGCCGGGCGAGACGGTCGCGATCCTGATGGGGCGGATGACGGATCGCCGGATCCGCCATCTGCCGGTGTTGAAGGACAACCGATTGAGCGGCGTCATCTCTATCGGTGACGTGGTGAAGTGCCAGATCGCCGAGGCCACCCATGAGGCCGAGAGCCTGCGGACCTATATAGCGGCGGGTTGAGCCGCTGAGCGACAAGGCTCGCTGAACCGGACTCGGTGTGAATCTTCGTGCGCCACAACAATGCCGCTTGCGGACGAAGATGCCCCTACGTATATCGCCATCTCGCTCGGAGACGGGCTGGCCACCGGGGCCTCGGGGACGCAAGTCTCCAGGGACCCGGAGGAAAACGGGGACTAAAAACCCTTGCTTCCACGGCCGGTTCCACATAGTCTCCGCGCTCCAATCGAATCGCCTCGGTAACGAAACGGGGAAGCCAGCGTGGCTTTCCCGGGCGGTATTTTGCGGACTGAAGGCTTCGGTTTTCGTGTCCGCGGAATGGCTGAAGAGCCCGGTTGACACGGGGTGCGGCCTTCCTTAGGAAGCCGCCTCCGCCGCCCTTCAGGGGGCCGGAAACGCCGACAGAAGTTCTGTTAAAAGAACAACTTGACGCAGGAATCGGAGGCGACTACATCGCCGCCTCCGCCGACCTCCGGGTCGGTTCGGCCTCAGGAACCTCTTCCAAAAGAAGTTCTTGACACAGACTTAAGAGGCGACTAGAGCGCCGCCTCCGCCGCTCACCGGCGCTAAACAGTGGGGCCGGTTCTTCCGGTTTTGGTCTTTGACATTGTAGATTTGGAAAGAGAAACGCAGGCGGCGGTGTCCTAGCGATGACCAGTAATGGTCATTACGATGATACTGACACTCTGCGGTCTTTTTGAAAGATACAACCATGTCGGTTGGGCCCTAGGGTCTGATCGAAGTGGTTCTCGTCAAAAATACGTAGAACTAATGCCCACCGGCCTTTCGAGGTTGGTGATGCTTTAGTCAGATAGTCAACTCAACCTGAGAGTTTGATCCTGGCTCAGAGCGAACGCTGGCGGCAGGCCTAACA
>NZ_JAFCWQ010000003.1:0-212878 GCF_049897665.1 Brevundimonas sp. TWP2-3-4b1
TAGTCGTGGGTCATGGTCCCGGCGCGGCCCTTCTTCATCGGCAGACCCGGCTGGGTGCGATCCAACGCCTGGATCTGCGACTTCTCATCGACGCTGAGCACCACGGCGTGGGCCGGTGGATCGACATAGAGGCCGACGATGTCGCGGACCTTGGCGGCGAACTTCGGATCCTTGGACAGCTTGAAGGTGCGGATGCGGTGCGGGGCCAGGCCGTGGGCCTTCCAGATGCGCTGGACCGACGTCAGCCCCACGCCGGCCACCTTGGCCATCAGCCGGCCGGTCCAGTGTGTCGTCTCGCCGGGCGGCTCGCCCAGCGTCAGGGCCACGACCCAGTCGGCCACATCCTCGGGCAGTCGAGGCGTGCCGGGCGGCCGGGTTTTGTCGCGCAGCAGGCCTTCGACACCTTCGTCCATAAAGCGGGCCTGCCAGCGCCAGACCGCCGTCTTGCTGACGCCGGCAATGCGCATGATCGCCGCCGTGCCCAGCCCGTCGGCCGTCCCCAGCACAATCCGGGCGCGCCACACATGCTTTTGCAGACTGTTGCGGTCATCGACGGTCGCCTGCAGGCGCTTACGATCGGTCGGGCTCAGATGCACGGTGACGCCTGTACGCATCCCGCAGACTCGCACGACGCCACGCCCCGGGGAATCCCACCTCAGACTCTTATGTCCCGATCATTCCACTAGGCCTGGAAGGCGGGGTACAACAAGAACAATCCCAATCCGGATTCCCGCGTCTGGTATCCAGGCGAGACCCTGTCAGTCGCGATCGGCCAGGGCGACGTGAACGTCACCGCCCTGCAGCTTGCCGTGATGACCTCGCGCATCGCGAACGGGGTGAAGGCGCTTCAACCACGGTTGATCAAATCGGTCGGCGGCGTGGACCGGCCGTCGGGGGCGGAAGTGCCTGATCTGGCCTTTGCGCGTGAGCATCTGGAAGTCGTGCGCCAAGGCATGGTGGCGGTGGCTAACGATCGCTCCGGCGGGGCTTATCGCCAGAGTCAGCTGGGCCTCGGCGACATCCAGATGGCGGGCAAGACGGGCACGGCCCAGGTGCGCAGCTATGACAATGTCGGCTCGCGATCCAGCAGCAGCGTTGGCTGGGCTCTGAAGGACCACAACCTCTTCGTCGCCTTCGCGCCGGTCGATCAGCCTCGGTACGCCATCGCGGTGATCGTCGAACACGGCGGTATGGCCGGATCGACGGCGGCCGCGCCGCGAGCCCGCGAGATCATGCGCACCGTGCTGCTGAAGGACCCGGAGATGCGCGAGCGGATCACCCGCCCGCCGCCGCCTGAGGCCACTGGCCCGCAACTGGACGAAGGCGCCATCGGCGCCGCGCCCGAGCCGGTCGGCGTGCCTGTGTCGCCTGGCCCGACTGCGGGTCCGCGCCCCTATCTGTCGGAGCCTCGCTGACGCGTACTTCAACGGCGGGGTGAACGGTCTGGCGTGCGACCTGCTGCCACAATTTGTCAGCAGCGCCCGGCCTATTGTCGCGCCGCCCCCTTGAAGGCAACGAAACCGGAACAGATGTGTTAGGCCGACGCGGGCGACCAAGAGGGCCGGTCTCGCAATGCTGGAGCACGTCCGATGAAAGCATCTGTGAGAGTCGTCCCCCCCGGGGCGGATGATCTGCGTCGCTACGGCACCATCCGCGCCGCTATGCCCGCACTGGCCGCAGATCTGTCGGCCGAGGATCTCGCCGCGCAGTCCATGCCCGACGCCAGTCCGGGCAAATGGCATCTGGCGCACACCAGCTGGTTCTTCGAGGCGATGATTCTGGCGGCCGAGCCGGGGTACGAACCCGTCGATCCGCGTCTGCAGCAACTGTTCAACTCCTACTACGAGAGCCTCGGACGGCGGGTCGAACGCCACGAGCGCGGCTTGATGACCCGGCCGTCGCGGGACGAGGTCCTGGCCTATCGCGCCGAGATCGACCGGCGCATGGCCGACCGGATCGGGCGGGGCTTTGGCGACCCGCTGGAAGCGTATCTGTTCGTTCTGGGCCTGCATCACGATCAGCAGCATCAGGAGCTGTTCTTGATGGACCTGCTGAACCTGATGTCGCGTTCGCCGCTCGATCCGGCAGCCTACGACGTCGAACCACGGCCAGGCGGGCCGCTGCAGCCGGGGCGGGGCGGTCAGACCCGGTTCGAGGGCGGGCTCGTCGACGTCGGCCACGACGGCCCGGGCTTCGCCTTCGACAACGAAGGACCGCGTCATCGCGTCTGGCTGGAGCCCTTCCTGCTGGATCATGACCTGGTCAACAACGGCCAGTGGCTGGCCTTCATGGCCGATGGCGGCTACCGGCGGCCCGAACTGTGGCTGGCCGACGGCTGGGCGGTGGTGAAGACCGAGGGCTGGGACGCGCCGCTCTACTGGCGTCAGGACGACGGCGAATGGACCGTCCTGGGTCTCGCCGGGCGCGCGCCGGTCGATCCCGAGGTTCCGGTGCGGCACATCAGCGCCTATGAGGCCGACGCCTTCGCCCACTGGACGGGCAAACGTCTGCCGACCGAGGCGGAGTGGGAAAGCGCGGTGGCGACCGCGCCGGACGTCTTCTCCAACCTCTTCGGCGAGGTGTGGCAGCACACCTCCAGCGCCTATTCACCCTATCCCGGCTTCAGGCCCACCGAGGGGACGGCGTCGGAGTACAACGGCAAATTCATGGCCAACCAGCGGGTTCTGCGCGGCGGCGCGTTCGCCACGCCGCCGGGGCACACGCGGGCCACATACCGCAACTTTTTCTATCCGCATCAAAGGTGGGCCTTCATGGGTTTGAGACTGGCGTTCGACGCCCCGGCGGGCGAACGCGCGCGCATCGAGGACCTGGAGACCGCACGGTTCCGGGCCGAACTGGTCGCCGGCCTCTCGCGCCCGGAAAAGTCGGTGTCGCCCAAGTGGTTCTACGATGCCGCCGGGTCGGAGCTGTTCGAGGACATCACCCGGCTGCCGGAATACTATCCGACGCGTCAGGAGGCGGCCCTGCTGCGCGAGATGGCGCCCGGTCTGACGGGGCATTTCGGCGACAACGCCGTCCTCGTCGAGTTCGGCTCCGGGGCCAGCGAGAAGACCCGCATCCTGCTCGATTCCGCGCCGACGCTGCAGGCCTATGTCCCTATCGACATCAGCCCTGACGCCCTGACCGCCGCCGCCGCCAGTATCGCCGAGGCCTATCCGCACATGGAGGTGGCGCCGATGGTCGGCGATTTCCTCAACCTCGCGCCCCTGCCGGAACTGGGGCGCGGCCGTCGGGTCGGCTTCTTCCCCGGCTCGACGATCGGCAATCTGGAGGAGGACCAGGCTGTGGCCTTCCTGGCCAACGCGCGCGATCGCCTCGGCCCGTCATCGCTGTTTATCCTCGGCGTCGATCTGGTCAAGGATCCGGCTGTTCTGGTCGCTGCCTATGACGACGCCCAGGGCGTGACGGCGGCCTTCAACAGGAACCTGCTGGTCCGCGCCAACCGCGAATTGGGCGCCGACTTCGATCTGGAAGGGTTCGAGCACGTCGCGGTCTGGAACCTCGAACGGTCCCGGATGGAGATGCATCTGCGCGCTGCACGGGACATGGAGGTCCGTATCGGCGGGGCGATGATCCAGTTCGTCGCTGGCGAGACCATCCATACCGAGAGCTCGCGCAAGTTCACCGAGGCCTCCGTGACGGCGATGGCCAAGGCTGCGGGCTGGCGGGTGGTGTCCTTCCAGAAGAGCCCTGATCCGTCCGTGGCCCTTGTTCTGCTCGCGGCCTGATACGCCGCCAGGGGGCGGTGCGCTGACGATACCCCGGACGACGTCGAACAGATTTTTCTGTTCGACGTCGAAATTCCGATCTGGCCAGTCGTGGCGGGCCTGCACCAGCTGCGAGCGCGCCCTGGTCCGGCGCGGGTGTAATGTTGGGGATCGCGGTTCGCGGACCGGGTGAGCGCGGATTTCGTCCGGTTCGTCCGTTTGGTCAGGTGGTTTCTCGTCCGGACGGACGGACAAAACCCGGAAGCGCATCGGCCGTGATCGCCGCATGGGCCCGGCAAACAAAAAGGGCGGCCGGTTTGCACCGGCCGCCCTGTTTGTTTCACCTTCGGCCCGACCTACTCGGCCTGGCCTTGAGTCTCGTCGAGATCGCCGGGACGACGCGAGCCGTGGGAGGCCTCGCCCCCCTTGCGGCCGGCCTGTGCGGCCAGGCTGCGGTCCTGTGAGAAGCTGCGCTTCTCGCTGGGGACGCTGGCTCCGCCCTTGCGGGCGATCTCGCGCTGCCGCTCGGGGTCCATCGAGGCGAAGCCTCGTTTGGAGACACCGGAGGGACGGGTGGGCTGTCCTTGGGCCATGTGAGGCTCCCTTTCGACTGTCATGCTTGCGCTCGCAGATGACAACCCCGAAGCCCGGCGCGGGTTCCGAAGGCTCGATATTTCAACAGTCTGCGAATCAGTCTGCGCCTGGTCTTTCGACCTCCCCGTCGTTGTCGCCGGGCTGTGGCGGCACCTCGTAGGGCGTGCCCGCCGGATCGATTTCCGGTTGCGGCGACGGCGTCATCGGCGGGGTGATCTCGGGCTGGGGGGTGGGGTCGGTCATGGTGTGATCTCGCGGCCCGGATTGGGCTTCACAGCAAGGAACCGCCGACCGTCGCCCGGGTTCAATCGACCTGATCACAAACCCGGCAGGAGTTCGCCATGACCGACATCAATCCGACCAACCTCAACGCCGAAGACATCCTCGACGACGCCGATGATCAACGCGTCCGCCTGGATCGCGCAGGCGATCGCTGGATGGCCGATGCCGAGGCGCGCACCTTTGCCCGTGAGCAGGGCCTGCGCCAGGCAGTTCGCTCGGATATCGAGACCGGCCGCAACTGGGCCCGCGAACGGACCGTCGTCGCCCGCACGAAGATCGAGCAAAAGCCGTTGAAGGCGACGGTCTACGCGCTCGGCGTCGGCGTGCTGATCGGCCTGTTGCTGCGCCGCTGAGGCGTCAGGCCGGACCGGTCGCCGGGCGGACCAGCGGCTTCCGGGCGACCGCCGCATCGGACACGAACGGATTGGTCCGACGCTCTTCGCCGAAGGTCGAGATCTCGCCGTGCCCAGGCACAAAGGTGACGTCGTCGCCGAGCGGCCACAGCTTCGTCACCACCGACCGGATCATGGCGTCCGGGTCGCTGCGCGGGAAGTCGGTGCGGCCGACCGAGCCCTTGAACAGGACGTCGCCGACCTGAGCGAATCGGGCCGCCCGATTGAAGAAGATCACATGCCCCGGCGTGTGGCCCGGGCAGTGGGCGACCTCCCAGGTCGTCGCGCCCAGCGTCACAGTGTCGCCGTCGCCTAGCCAGCGGGTCGGGGTGAAGGTCCGCGCATCAGGAATGCCCCAGCGCCGGCCGTGCTCGGGCAGGTCGGCGATCCAGAACTGATCCTCGGGATGCGGCCCGATAATCGGGGCCCCGGACTTCTCGGCCATCTCCGCCGCCCCCGCCGCGTGGTCGAGGTGGCCGTGGGTGATCCAGATCTGCTCCAGCGCCAGGCCGCGTCGGGCCACCTCGGCCATCACCGTATCGACCGAGCCGCCTGGATCGATCACTGCGGCCTTCATGGTCGCCGTGCACCAGACGGTGGTGCAGTTCTGCTGCAGCGGCGTTACCGGGGTCACGAACACGCCGACGGGGGAGGGAGGTGGGGTCATTCCACCGACATAGCGAGCCTGGGTGTCTGGTGAAACCGCCTCCGCGTTGACCTTTTGGGTCCATCTCGACATAAGGGCGGGCTTCGAGGCGCCGCTCCGGATGGGGCGGCCCTTTCTGCTTTTCCCCATCTTTGCGCGCGCCGATGCCCGGCGCCGCTCCAGAGCGTCAGATTCGTCCCATGCAAGTCGTCCAGAACACCACCGAAGGCCTAAGCCGCATCATCACCGTTACGGTGCCGGTCGCCGAACTGAACGCCAAGCTGGACGCCAAACTGGCCGAGATGGCCCCGAAGATGAAGCTGAAGGGCTTCCGTCCCGGCAAGGTGCCTGCGTCACACGTCAAGAAGACCTTCGGTCGCGACATGATGGGCGAGATCGTCAATGACGCCATCAACGAGTCGAGCCAGGCCGCCCTTGAAGAGATCAAGGTGCGCCCGGCCGCTCCCGCCGACATGAAACTGACCTCGGACATGGACAAGGTCCTGGCCGGTTCCGACGACCTGGCCTTCGAAATGGCCCTGGAAGTCATGCCCGACTTCACTCCGATCGATCCCAAGACCCTGAAGCTGGACCGTCCCGTCTACGAGGCCTCCGACGAGGATCTGGACGAGGCGCTGAAGGAACTGGCCGGCCAGGCCAAGTCCTACGAGGACAAGAAGGGCAAGACCGTGAAGGCCGCCGACGGCGACCAGGTCACCATAGACTACCTCGGCAAGCTTGACGGCGTGGCTTTCGACGGCGGGACCGCCGAAGACGCCGACCTGGTGATCGGTTCGAACCGCTTCATCCCCGGCTTCGAAGAGCAACTGAAGGGCGCCAAGGTCGGCGACGAGAAAACGATCGAAGTCACCTTCCCGGCCGACTATCAGGCGGCCAATCTGGCCGGCAAACTCGCCACCTTCGACATCAAGGTGAAAGCCATCAAGGCTGAGGTCGAAGCCACGGTCGATGAAGAGTTCGCCAAGCGCATTGGGCTGGAGTCGCTGGACAAGCTGAAGGATCTGCTGCGCCAGAACCTGAACCAGCAATACGCCGGGGCCGCCCGCTACAAGCTCAAGCGCGCCCTGCTGGACCAGCTGGACACTGCCCACTCCTTCGAGCTGCCGCCCAAGATGGTCGAGGCCGAGTTTGACGGCATCTGGCAGCAGGTCGAGGCCGATAAGGCCGCCGGCAACCTGCCGGAAGAGGACGCCAAGAAGTCCGACAAGAAGCTCAGGGAAGAGTACCACAAGATCGCCGAACGCCGCGTGCGTCTGGGTCTGGTGCTCGCCGAGATCGGCCGGGCCAACAATGTCGGCGTCACCGATCAGGAACTGAACAACGCCATCATGGCCGAGGCCCGCAACTACCGTGGCCAAGAGCGCCAGGTCCTGGACTTCTATCGCCAGAACCCGAACGCTGCCGCCCAGATGCGCGCCCCGATCTATGAGGAAAAGGTCGTCGACCTGATCTTCGACCAGGCCAAGGTGACAGACACCCCGATCACCAAGGAAGAGCTGCTCAAAGACGAAGACGAAGGCTAACGCTTGCCACTCGCCTGACGGGCGGTTAGCCTTGGCGTTTCGCGTTGGGGTAGTGGGTCGCCATGCTGGTTTCGGTTCTTTCGATCGCGCTTATGCTCGCCGGGGCGCAGGCTGCTTCCCCGGCCGCAGGCGTCCAGGCCGCCCCTCAGGACGAATCGACCACTCTGTCGACCATTGAGGTCGAGGGCCAACGCCGTACCGCCTACGATGCGGCCCGCGCCTTCACCAACGTGATTCTGGTCACGCCGCCCCGGCGCGGCATCGCCCGCTGGCGCACGACGGACCCGATCTGCCCCGGCGTCGTGAACATGCAGCGGGATGTGGCGCAGGCCTTGGTCGACCGGATCGCCGACCGGGTGATCGAATTGGGGCTTCAAGCGGGGGAGCCGGGCTGCAAGGCCAATATGATCATCGTCGGGGCCGACGACGGCGCCGCGATGGCCAGCAGCCTCATCGAGGCCCGCCCGAGGGCCTACATTACCGGCATCGCCGGAACCTCGCTGACCTATCGCGCTCTGAACATCTTCCGCACCTCCGACGCCCCTGTTCGCTGGTGGATGCTGACCGTGCCGCTCGACGCGCGGACCGGAGAAGTCACCGTTCGAACGCCAGATTCGGAAGACGCGCCGATCCGCCGCATCGACGGCGCGGGTCGCCTGCGCAGTCAGGACATCAACGCCATCTTCCAGGTCATGGTCGTCGTCGATGTGAACCGCATCGGCACGGTCAATGTCGGACAGCTCGGCGACTACATCGCCATGGTCGCCCTGGCCCAGGTCGACGCCCAGGCCGATGTGGCCGGGTTCGAGACCGTGCTGAACCTGTTCCAGGACCCGGCCGGCGTCTCCGGTCTGACGGACTGGGACCTGACCTATCTGCGCCAGCTCTACGCCGCCGATCTCAGTGTCCTGAGCGCCTCCGCACAGGTCGGCAGGATCGCGGGCGCCATGGCGCGGGCCGAGGAAGCGGACGATGCGACCGGCGACTGACGGGGCGACGATGACCCGACCAGCCTGATCGTCGCATCCGGGTGACCGTTTCGGTTCCCCCCGGCTTGTATCGCTTGCACCGGACCGCAATATGAGGACGGAACCGCGACCGACGTGAGTCGCGGGCCCCAGCATTCAGCGAGACCTCATGCGCGACCCGATCGACTACATCTCCTCGAACCTCGTCCCCATGGTGGTGGAGCAGTCCAGTAGAGGAGAGCGCGCTTTCGACATCTTCTCCCGCCTGCTGCGCGAACGGATCATCTTCCTGACCGGCCCGTTCGAGGACAGCATGGCCAGCCTGATCTGCGCCCAGCTGCTGTTCCTGGAATCGGAGAACCCGAAGAAGGAAATCAGCATGTACATCAACAGCCCCGGTGGTCAGGTGACCTCGGCGCTCGCGATCTATGACACCATGCAATACATCAAGTCGCCGGTCTCGACGGTGGTCATGGGGATGGCGGCCTCGGCCGGCTCCCTGATCCTGACGGCCGGCGAGGCGGGCCAGCGTATCGCCCTGCCGAACGCCCGCGTCATGGTCCACCAGCCGTCGGGCGGCTTCCGCGGCACGGCCTCGGACATCGAGCGCCACGCCGAGGACATCATCGCCACCAAGCGTCGCCTGAACGAAATCTACGTCCACCACACCGGCCGGACCTACGAGGAAGTCGAGCGCACCCTGGACCGCGACCACTTCATGACCGCCGAGGAGTCGAAGGCCTGGGGCATCGTCGACCACGTCTACGACAAGCGCAGCGAGGCCGAGGCGGACGGCATCAAGACCGTCTGACCCATTCGGACGAATGAGCGGGGAAGGGCGCGCCGGGATCGGCGCGCCCTTTTCGTTTGTGCTATCAGCGCCCGATGCAGCACACGCGCGATCTCAAAGGCGTCGTCCAGGTCGACGGCGAAGACTACGAATGGGAGGTCCGGCGCCAGCCGCAGCGGACCACCGGCAACAACTGGGACGGCATCGGTATCGCCCTGAAGCTCGTTGACGCCCAGCGCGAGGCCATCGTCATGTTTCCGATGGTGATGCGCGCCAACGGGACCCCGAACTTTGAGCGCCAGCGCATCAATCTGGAGAGCGTCAAGAACGCCATCGCCTCGGCGATCGCCGCCGGCTGGGACCCCACCTCGCGCGGCAAGGTCGTCGTCTTCGACGTCGACGCAGACGGCAACTAACGCCGGGCCGGTCGTCCCGTAAACACGCGGAAGCCCGGCTGTTCTGCGATCGCCAGCATCTCGGTGTCGCCCGAGGTATCGCCATAGGCGGCCGTCAGCTTCAGATTCGGCCCGAACGCCTCCTGCAGACGACGCACCTTTTCCTCGCCGCGGCAGTTGGGGCTCGAGAAGGCGCCGGTGATCCGGTCCTGGTCGTCGAAGGTCAGGTGAGTGCCCAGCAGGCCCTCTGCCCCCAGTCGCCGGGCGAACGGAGCCACGGTGATCTCCGGCGAGGCGGTCACGATCACGCGATGGGCGCCCTGCCGACCCCAGTCTTCCCAGACCCTCAGCGCGTCCGGTCGCATGAATTGGTCCCAGGCGTGATCGGCGAAGCGGGCGGCATCTGCTTCCAGCTCGGCGCGGGTGACCCCCTTGAGAAAGATCTTCACGGAGGCGGCCTTGATGGCACCCCGGTCGCGATCCCGTGCATAGGCCGCCGTGGCCCGGGCCATCTTGACCAGTCCCAGGGCCCAGCCGCCCGACCCGGCCCGCCAGCGCAGGAACTGGGTGAAGCTGTCGCGAACCGTCAGCGTGCCGTCGAAATCGAACGCGACGATGGGTCGCGAGCGATCCTCGGACTGGCGAAAGCCGCCCGTGGCGCCCATGTCACCCATTCGCCGTGATCTCCATCCAGCCCGAACAGTCCACGTCAGTCGCGCTTCGCCGGTCTTCGGCGGGGTTGTGGCGAGCGTGCGGATGGTTGATTGTCATTTTTTGAATATCTTCGCGTCCATAGTGGTGGAATCAACGCGAGGAAAGCGCGTCCGTCTCCCAGAGCGGCGCGAGAGTGAGAAGGGTCTATGACCAAAGCAGCCGGCACCGACGCCAAAAGTACGCTCTACTGCTCGTTCTGCGGCAAGAGCCAGCACGAGGTGCGCAAGCTCATCGCCGGACCCACCGTGTTCATCTGCGATGAATGCGTCGAGCTGTGCATGGATATCATCCGTGAAGAGCACAAAATTGGTTTCGTCAAATCCAAGGATGGCGTGCCCACGCCCAAGGAAATCCGCGAAGTCCTTGACGACTATGTGATCGGCCAGAGCCACGCCAAGAAGGTCCTCTCTGTCGCTGTCCACAACCACTACAAGCGCCTGAACCACGCGACGAAGAACAACGACGTCGAGCTGGCCAAGTCGAACATCATGCTGATCGGGCCGACCGGCTCAGGCAAGACGCTGCTGGCCCAGACCCTGGCCCGCATCATCGACGTGCCCTTCACCATGGCCGACGCCACGACCCTGACCGAGGCCGGTTATGTGGGTGAGGACGTCGAAAACATCATCCTGAAGCTGCTGCAGGCGTCGGACTACAACGTCGAGCGGGCTCAGCGCGGCATCGTCTACATCGACGAAATCGACAAGATTTCGCGCAAGTCCGACAACCCCTCGATCACCCGCGACGTCTCGGGCGAGGGCGTGCAGCAGGCCCTGCTGAAGATCATGGAAGGCACCGTCGCCTCCGTGCCTCCGCAAGGCGGCCGGAAACATCCGCAGCAGGAGTTCCTGCAGGTCGACACCGCCAACATCCTGTTCATAGTCGGCGGCGCCTTCGCCGGCCTGGAAAAGGTGATCTCTGCCCGCGGGGCAGGGGCCTCGATCGGCTTCGGTGCCAAGGTGTCGAACGTCGATGAACGCCGCACGGGCGACATCCTCAAGGGTGTCGAGCCGGACGATCTGATGCGTTTCGGCCTGATCCCGGAGTTCATTGGCCGTCTGCCCGTTCTGGCGACGCTGGAGGACCTCGACGAGGAAGCCCTCGTCACCATCCTGACCGAGCCGAAGAACGCCCTGGTCAAACAGTACAAGCGCCTGTTCGAGATGGAAAACGTGTCCCTGACCTTCACCGACGACGCGCTGAATGCGATCGCCAAGAAGGCCATCACCCGCAAGACCGGCGCCCGTGGCCTGCGTTCCATCCTGGAAGGCATCCTGCTGGAGACGATGTTCGAACTTCCGACCTTCGAAGGCGTCGAGGAAGTCGTCGTCAATGCCGAGGTCATCGAGGGCAAGGCCCAGCCTCTGCTCATCTACGCCGAGAAGAAAAAGGCCGCCGACGGCGCCGCATAAGGCGGGTTGCAGGCAAGAGAACAGGGGCGGGGCCTTCGCGGCTCCGCCCCTTTTTCATGTCCGGTCGGTCAGTTCGTCCGCGGCTTGGGATGGAGATTCGTCTCTTCCGCCGCCGTCTGGGCCCTGGCGCGGGTCTCATCGGTGACCGGACCGACATCGGCTCCGGTCGGGCTGGCCATGCTGGAATCTGCGGGCGCCATTGTTTCCGATGCGGCGCTGATGCTGGTCGCCGTGCTGGATGAGCGGGCTGGCGCGCCTGTCGATGCGTCCGACCCCGCGCTGTCGGCGGACATCGCGTCGGCGCTCGCGGCCGCGTCATCGGCGGCCGGCACGGTCTCGGTGTCGCGGTTGCAAGCGGCCAGCGCCAGCAGGGATGCGGCCGCAGCCAGAGTGATGATCCTGTGCAAGAAGGTCTCCCAATCTCGGTTAATGTTGCGTCCGCAACAGCTCCGGTTGGGTTCGGTTGCTGATCGTGAATGAGGCTGCGGCGCACAGGCCACAGGGGTCTGTGTGGTCTCAATGCCGCCGAACGCGCCTGCGGAGGTGGTCCGACCCCGGACGGCTCCGTGTGCGCAAGGTTCGTGCAGCTTGACTGGAGTTGCACGCGACTGTGCATCGTCCCGTGGCGACGCTTGAACCCCGGGGCCAAGGGGCCACATACTCACATGAACGCCGTCGGAATCGACGGGCCTCTCCAGGGTGTCGCTGCATATCGCGGGGCGTCAGGGGCGGGCGGACCGGAGATGATCGAAGGTCCTGGAGCGCATTATGTCCGAGAGTAAAATTCTGCCCGTCCTGCCTCTGCGGGACATCGTCGTCTTCCCCCATATGGTCGTGCCGCTCTTCGTAGGGCGCGAGAAATCCGTGCGGGCGCTCGACGAGATCATGAAGGGTGAAAAGCAGATCCTGCTGGCCACTCAGAAGAACAGCATCGATGACGATCCGTCGCCGGACGCCATCTATCCGGTTGGCGTGCTCGCCACCGTGCTGCAACTGCTGAAGCTGCCGGACGGCACCGTGAAGGTCCTCGTCGAGGGCAAGGGCCGCGCCCGCCTGACCCGTTTCACCGACCGCGAGGAGTATTTCGAGGCCGAGGCCGTCGAGATCGAGGACGACCTGGGTGAACCCGCTCAGGCCGAGGCCCTGTTGCGCGCCGTGGTCGAACAGTTCGAATCCTATGTGAAGCTGAACAAGAAGGTGCCGCCTGAGGCCCTCAGCTCCATCCCCCAGATCACCGATGCGTCCAAGCTGGCCGACAGCGTCGCCGCGCACCTGTCGGTCAAGATCGCCGACAAGCAGAGCCTGCTGGAAACCATCGCCGTGCCCGCCCGTCTGGAGAAGGTCTATGGCCTGATGGAGGGCGAGATTTCCGTCCTCCAGGTCGAGAAGAAGATCCGCTCGCGCGTGAAGCGCCAGATGGAGAAGACCCAGCGCGAATATTATCTGAACGAGCAGATGAAGGCGATCCAGCGCGAGCTGGGTGAGACCGACGATGCGCGCGACGAGATCATCGAACTGGAGAAGCGCATCCGTAAGACGCGCCTGTCCAAGGAAGCCCGCACCAAGGCCGAGGCCGAGGTCAAGAAGCTGCGCAACATGAGCCCGATGTCGGCCGAGTCGACCGTGGTCCGGAACTACCTCGACTGGCTGCTCGCGATTCCGTGGGGCAAGACCAAGCAGAAGGCCATCGACCTGAACAAGGCCGAGGCCATCCTCGAGGAGGACCACTACGGCCTCGAGAAGGTCAAGGAACGGATCATCGAGTATCTGGCGGTGCAGGCGCGCACCAACAGCCTCAAGGGCCCGATCCTGTGTCTTGTCGGCCCTCCGGGCGTCGGCAAGACCTCGCTGGCCAAGTCGATCGCCAAGGCGACGGGTCGTGAATACGTCCGCATGTCCCTGGGCGGGATGCGTGACGAGGCCGAGATCCGTGGTCACCGCCGGACCTATATCGGTTCGATGCCGGGCAAGATCATCCAGTCGATGAAGAAGGTGAAGACGACCAACGCCTTCATCCTGCTGGACGAGATCGACAAGCTGGGCGCCGACTGGCGGGGGGATCCGTCCTCGGCCCTGCTGGAGGTGCTGGATCCGGCGCAGAACAATGCGTTCGGCGACCACTATCTGGAGGTCGACTACGACCTGTCGAACATCATGTTCGTGACCACGGCCAACAGCCTGAACATGCCCCAGCCCCTGATCGACCGGATGGAGATCATCCGTGTCAGCGGCTACACCGAGGATGAGAAGGTCGAGATCGCCAAGCGTCACGTCCTGCCCAAGGTCACGTCCGACAACGGCCTGACGCCGGCGGAGTTTGTGGTGCCCGACGAACAGATCCGCGACCTGATCCGCTACTACACCCGGGAAGCCGGCGTGCGGTCGCTGGAGCGGGCTCTGGGCGGGCTGGCCCGCAAGGCCGTGCGCGAGATGTCCAAGGAAGGCACGACCACGATCACGGTCGATGCCGAGAAGCTGGCCAAATACGCGGGTGTTCAGAAGTTCCGCTATGGCGAGACGGACGAGGAGGATCAGGTCGGCATCGTCACGGGCCTGGCCTGGACCGAGTTCGGCGGCGAAATCCTGACCATCGAGGCGATCAAGATGCCGGGCCGCGGTCGCATGACCGTCACCGGCAACCTGAAGGAGGTGATGAAGGAATCGATCTCCGCCGCCGCCTCCTACGTCCGGGCGCGCTCGCTCAGCTTCGGCGTCAAGCCGCCGGTGTTCGAGAAGACCGACATCCACGTCCACGTGCCGGACGGCGCCACGCCCAAGGACGGCCCGTCCGCCGGTGTCGCCATGACCGTGGCCATGGTCTCGGTCCTGACCGGCGTGCCGATCCGCAAGGATATCGCCATGACGGGCGAGATTACCCTGCGTGGTCGCGTCACTGCCATCGGAGGCCTGAAGGAGAAGCTGCTCGCGGCCCTGCGCTCCGGCGTCAAGACCGTGCTGATCCCGCAGGAGAATGAGAAGGACCTCGCCGACGTGCCCGACAACGTGAAGGGCGCACTGGAGATCATCCCGATCTCGACGGCCGACGAGGCGCTGAAATGGGCCCTGACCGGCTCCCTGACCGCCGTCGAGTGGGACGAGGTGGCCGAGCCGCTGAACCCCGGTCCGACCCCGCCCCCGGCGGTCGATGGATCGACCGTCGTCAGCCATTGACCTGAACAGCCTCCCCGCCAACCGGCGGGGAGGTTTTTTCTTTGCCTGAAGCGGGTTGAACCCGAAGCGTTCGCCGGGCACTTAGACGTCGTGGAGGGCGGCTAGCTCAGCTGGTCAGAGCATCTCGTTTACACCGAGAGGGTCGGCGGTTCGAACCCGTCGCCGCCTACCAATTCCTTCGTCAGTTGACCGATCGTCGTTTTCGCCCTCTTCTCGCCGCGCGCTGTCAGGCGCGAGAGGGAAGGGGACTGACATGATCCATCTGATTGCAGCCTTGGCGCTGGTCGGCGCCGACGAACCGGCCACGCCGCTGCTCGATCCGTCATGCATGGCTGCCGTGGCCTGGGTCGTCGACCCCGAGGCCAAACCGATCCAGATCTTCGGTTGTCGAGAGTCTTCAGAGATTCCGGCGCCCGACGCCAATGATTGGGTCCACCATAACATCGCGGGCGGCGGCTACGTCTGGGCGAAGATGGGATCCGTCAATGCGGACTCCGTCTGGACTTTCCACGTTCAGTACAACGGAGGCGGCTCGGGTACGTTCGAGTACGTCGTCCACGGCGAGCCCGACATGAAAGGCATCATCCAGTCGCCCAAGGTCGAGGCCCTGCCGGGCGACTGAGCCCGATCAGAACCGGAAGCTGGCCCGCAGCAGCAGGGTGTAGCGGACGTAGTCCTCGATCATTTCGGCATCGGCGCTGATGGAAATCTTGCCCAGGTCGTTGCCGACGCTGAGGTGGAAGCCGGCGATCGGGCCGCCGCCTTCGATCGAGTCGGGCGTCAGGGTGAAGGCCGAGCCGCCCGAAGCGAAGCGGGCGATGGTCTCGCCCGGATCGACCGAGAAGTTCTGGCGCCAGCCGAGGCGGACCTCGGGGCGGATCCAGCCGTCCTCGCCGAAGCCGTAGCCGATGTTCACGGCAGCGACACCGGTGAACATGTGGCCGTTGCGGTCTTCGATATTCAGGTTGAAGCCGGGTTCGGCGCCCGCTTCTGTATGGGCGTCTTCGTTGAGCGAGAAATACTCGGCATAGGCTTCAGGCCGGATGCTGAGACGGCCGAAATTCTTCTCGTAGGAAGCGCCGCCGCCCAGCGACAGCGTGAAGCCGTTCCAGCTGGAGGTGTTGATGAGGTTGATGTTCTCGGTGACCAGCTGGCGCGTGGAATCGAAGGTGGCGTAGCCGCCCGCCGCCCGCGCCCAGGTGCTCCAGGCCTGGCCCTGGGCACGCCAGTAGAGACCGAGCTCGACCAGGTTGGCGGACAGGATTTCCTCGGCCTCGGCCTCGGGATCCTCGATGTCCGACGAGGTGAAGGCCAACGACACGCCGATGGCGCCCAGGCCCGTACCGCGCTCGATACCGCCCGCGACGCCGAAGCCCTCGGAGCGGAAGCCGTAGGTGTCGGTCTTGTCCTTGTCGGCGTAGAAATTGATTTCCTGCAGCCAGGCGCTGGTGTCGCCAGGCTCGACCGTGGCATTGCGGCCGCTCAGGGCGCGGGTGACGGCGTCCACGCCGGATGCCAGCGAAAGCAGCGGGCCGCCAGAATGGTCAGGCAGCAGCTGCTCGTACAGGTTGATGAAGCCTTCGCGGCCGGTCTGGGAGATGAAGGCGTCGCGCAGCGCGGTGCTGGAGCTCAACGCCCCGTAGAAGGAGTCGAAGATCTGGGCCTCGACCGGGATCAGATTCGCTTCGGCGGCCGTGCGGCGACGGGCATCGATGTAGACGTCGCCCGCGGCCACATCGGCGCCCGCGCTGACCACGTAAAGATAAGGCGAGTTCGCTTGCACGGCCGTCTGGTCGATCGTGCCGAGGATCAGGGTGTTGGCGTCGATGACGGTGAACCGCTGGGGCCCTGTGAGCAGCGAGTTGAACCGCACGCCCAGGCCGGCGCCGGTCGCCAGATTGGCCGTGCCGTTGACGCGGAAGCCGGCGTTGGTTGAGGTCGCGGGATCGACCGTGACGATCAGATCGCCCGCCGCGCCGACGTTCAGGCTGGTGACACTGGTGCGGGTCAACTGGCGCGCATCCAGCGTGCCGTTGGTCACATTAATGTCCAGACGGCCGTCGGTGTCGGTGATCGCGCCGGTCAGGATGCCGCCGCCCGTGATGTTCAGCCGGTCCGCGCCGGCGCCGAACGAGACGTCGCCGGTCATGAAGCCGTTTTCGAGGTTCAGGGTGTCGGCGCCCGAGCCGAAGCGAACGGCGCCGATCAACACGGGCTCGTTCGAATCCGTCACTCCGTCGCCGTCAGTGTCGGGATCGGTTGTCGAGGGCGTACTGGTCTCGCCGTACTGGCGATAGGTGACGCCCGTGGTGTTGGCGGAGACGTCGATCGCCGTCACCGTGCCGGTGAGCGCGGCGCCGGCCGTATTGGGAGCCAGCGCCGCCGTGATGGAGCCGGCGTTCTGAATCGAGGTCAGGGTGCCCGACTGGTCGCGGATCGCGTTGACGTTGGAAATGCCGCCGCCCGCCGTGGCCAGGATCGCGCCATTGTTGAACAGGACGGGCAGGTTGGCGCCGGCCGCGATGTTGACGCCCGTCGTCGGTGAGTTGGCCAGTTCGCTGGACACGCCCGCCGTGATCGTTCCGATATTGTCGAAGCGCGGGGTGGTGACGCCGGCGCCGATCGACACCGCAGTCGCGCCGCCGCCGCGGCCCAGGGCTGTGATGGAGCCTTCGTTGCGAACACCGCCGGCGATGGCGACGGTTTGCCCGCCCGCGGCGCCCAGCTGCATGGCCAGGCCGGTGATGTTGTTATAGACGCCGTCGCCGGTGATCACGCCTCGATTGATCAGGCCGTAGTTGGTGGTCGCGGTCGTTCCGGCGGCGCCCAGGGTAATGCCCCGCGTGGCGGATCCGACCGTCAGGGCCGCGGCGCCGCCGTAGCTGCTGATGACCGAGCTGTTCTCCGACAGGTCGGCGACGCCGTCGCCGTCCTCGTCGGTCGTAGTCGTGGTGCCCGCCACGTCCGGGATGAGGTCGGCGGGGCGCACATCCAACACGACGCCGCGGGCGACGTTGCCGCCGATGACGACGGCCGAACCGCCCTGAAGCAGGTCGTCGGCGTCGAGCAGGGCCAGGGCCGTGTCGCCGGGGCGGGTGGTGTAGCGATAGCCGGTCGCGGCCATGTCGCCCTGGAGTGTCAGGCGCCCGCCGATGTCGCCCTGGATGTTGACCGCGTTGACGCCCAGGCCCTGAGCCGTGACAGGACCGCCAAGATTGACCGCCCCGGAGACGTTGCCCGTCTGGGAATAGGCGATGGCGTTATCGCCCACGGCGCGCAGCGAGCCATAGGTGGTGACCGTGCCGGTCAGGGCACGTTCGATCGAGATAGCGCGCGAAATGGCGCCTTCGGCCAGAATCGCGCCGCTGCTCTCGACCAGGATGTTGCCGGTCAGGGCCGTGGCGCCGACCAGACGCAAACCGTAGCGGTTGGAACCGGCCGCGATCGGGCCGTCCAGATCGCCGTCGCTGTCCGTGTCGGTATAGGTGTCGATGTTGTCGGTAACCGTGATGGTCCCGCCGATGGTGATGTTCGCTGCGGTCGCGCCGGGCCCGACCAGGATCGCGGTCGATCCGTCGGCCGAGTTGGCCATCGTGATATTGGTGCCGCTGTCCAGATCGATGTTGTTGTTCGAATCGACCGTGATCGCCGCCCCGGTGTTCACGGCGATGGAGCCGCCGGTGGCGAGGCGGATGTCGTCGCGCGCCGTACCGGTGGCCAGCGAGGTGACGATGGGCGTCGTGCGGGCGGTCGAAATCACGACCTCGGCATGCGCTCCTGCGGCCGTCACAAGAGGGGCAAGCGCCACCGCGGTCGCAAGCAGTCTACGCATTCGAGAAATCACCCCAAGTGGACACGCGCACGGGCGTCGGGCGCCTTCTAACAGGGGCGTCGCGACCTGTCTCAAGTTTCGCGAATTTGAGGCGAATGCAAGGCCGAAAGCGATGTGTCGGGTGACCGGAGGTCACTGAAAGCGTTGCGTTGCGGCCTGAAAAGTGATATCATTTCTATATCAAACGGAGGGCGCAATGACCGATCAACGTACAATCTCGCTGGAGCGGCCCGCACAGACCGCCAACGGCATACTGATGCTGCTGGTCGGGCTGGGCCTGATCATTCTCGGGCCGGTCGCCGTGGCGCAAGGGCCTGAGACCCCCGTCTACGTCGTCGGCGGCATCGTGCTGGCGGTCATCGGACTGTTCCTGCTGTGCGGCCTTTATGCGCTGCAGCCGAACGAGGGCGCTGCCATCATGCTGTTCGGATCCTATCGCGGCACGGATCGGACCACCGGTCTGCGGTGGATTCTACCCTGGTACACACGCAAGAAGATTTCGCTCCGCGCCCGGAACGTCACCTCGGACAAGCTGAAGGTGAACGACAAGCGCGGCAGCCCGGTCGAAATCGCGGCCAATGTCGTGTGGCGCGTCGAGGATTCGGCCCAGGCTCTGTTCGACGTCGACGACTATCAGGCGTTCGTGAACATCCAGATCGACACCGGCCTTCGCGATATCGCGTCCCACTACGCCTATGACCACGGCGAGGAGCAGGACGGCGTCGAACAGGAGATGACCCTGCGCGCCGATGCCGAGGATGTCGCCGGACGGCTGCGCGACGAACTGGCAAATCGGGTCAAGGTGGCCGGCGTCGCCATCGACGAAGCTCGCCTGGCCCACCTGGCCTATGCGCCGGAGATCGCCGGAGCCATGCTGCGTCGCCAGCAGGCCGAGGCCATCCTGTCGGCGCGTCGCCTGATCGTCCGCGGCGCCGTCGGCATGGTCGAAAGCGCGCTCAAGGACCTGGGCGAGCGCGAGGTCGCGCATCTGGACGAGGACCGCAAGGCCGCCATGGTCTCCAACCTGCTGGTCGTGCTGTGCGCCGACCGCGAGGCCCAGCCCGTGGTCAACACCGGCACCCTCTACGGCTAGGGCGTGGCGAGGGTCCGCAAACCCTTCCTGATGCGCGCCTCCGCGGGCGTGATGACGGCGGTCGAACGGCTGGCGGCGGCGGAGCTGCGCTCCGTCAACGCCCAGCTGGAGATTCTCCTGCGCGAGGCCCTGGCCCGCAGGGGGATCTCCACCCCGCCGCCGGGCGAACCCGACGATCAGGCTTGAGCTTGACCGTCGGCGGGTCTACGGCCGCTTCATGGCCCGGCCCAAATCGTCCGCTCGCATCCCAAAGTCCCGGACGCGCGTTCAGCGCCAGCAGTCCCTGGAGCAAGACCCCATGAGCCTTACGGATCTCGACGTTCACGAAGGTGAGCTGCGGCTCATTCCCGGCTGGGATGAAGAGGTCGCCGAAACGCTCAGGGTGCTGAAGGCTTCCACCCAGGATCCGCGACCGCGCATGGTCGACACGACCATGCTCTATGCGCCGCGCTCCGGCGGGGTGAAACGCTACCTGCTGTCCAAGAAGGCCTGGCTGGAGGCGAACCGTCCGGGCGTGGCCCACTCGCTGGTCGTGCCGGGCGCCCAGCATAAGGCCGGCCGCGACGGCATCATCCAGCTGCACGCGACCAAGCTGCCGTTCGGCGACGGCTATCGCTGGCCCAGCTCGGTCAAGCGCTGGGGCGCCTGGGTCGCCTCGATGAAACCGTCGCTGATCGAGGCCGGCGATCCCTACACTCCGGGGCAGGGCGCCCTGGAGGCCGGTCAGCGCGCCGGCTGTCCGGTCGTCGGCTTCTGCCACTCCGATCCCGCGGGCCTCGCCGCCCTCCACTTCGGCGAATGGGCCAAGAAGCCGGTCGAGAAACGCTGGGCCCGCCTGTTCGGCCAGTTCGACCGCGTCATCTCGCCCAGCCGCTTCATCGCCCGCCGCCTGGAAGAAGCCGGCATCCGGGACATCGTCATCCGCCCCTTGGGGGTGGAGATCGACACCTTCCGTCCCGACCGTCGCGACCGCGACTGGCTGCTGAAGCGGCTGGGCCTGCCCGCCAGCGCCCGCCTGCTGTGCTTCGCCGGCCGCCCGGCGCGCGAGAAGAACATCGATGTCCTGATCGAGGCGGTGCAGAAGCTGGGCGACCCCTATCGCCTCGTCCTGGTCGGGGCGGGGCAGGGGATGCCCGCCGAAGACCGCGTCATCGCCCTGCCTTACGAGCGCGACCCGAAGGCCGTGGCCCGGATCATCGCCAGCTGCGACGCCTTCGTCCACGCCAACGACAAGGAGCCGTTCGGCCTGATCGTGCTGGAGGCCATGGCCTGCGGCCGCCCGGTCGTCGGCGTCAACGCCGGCGGCGTGGCCGAGACGGTCACCAATGACGTGGGCCAGCTGGCCCGCAGCGCCGATCCCGACGACTACGCCCAGGCCATCGAGGCCCTGTTCGCCCGCGACGTCGAGGCCATCGGCGCGGCGGCGCGGGTGCACACGGTCGAGACCTTCGCCTGGAACCGCGTCTTCGAAGGTCTGTGCATGACCTACGCCGAGGTCAGCGGACGGCCGGAGTTCGTGCAGCCGGGCGAGGAACTAGCGGTTCACTAGACGTCTCGCCGCACAACCGGGGCTTGACTTGGTCTCCAACTGCCCGCGTCGTGTGGGCTGAACAGTTGGGGGCTTTCATGGGTTTCGGAATCGCGGCGCTCGTCGTCGCCGCTGCATTGAGCGGCTCGACCGTCACTGATCAGGCCAGCGAGCCGCTCGCCGGCAGCCAGGACGGGTCCCGGCTCGACGACATCGTCGTCCTGGGCCGCCCGCTGCCGGAGGCGACGGTGGCCTTCATCGATGAGGTGGCACCGCCCGTCGAGGGCAGCGGCGCCGCAGCCTGGCGGCAGACCCTCTGTATCGGCGTCGGCAATTTTCAGCGCGACGCCGCCGAGCATGTCATTGAGCGCATTTCGGCGACCGCCGAAGGTCTCGGCGTTCGTCTTGGGCGACCCGGTTGCGAACCGCGTGTCTTCATCACCTTCACGGTCGACGCCAACGAAACGACCAGGGCGATGGTCGCCTCGCGGCGTCGCGAGTTCAGGTTGAACATGTCTGGCGCCAACCGGGGCTCGCGCGCTTTGGCGCGGTTCCAGAACACGGACGCGGCGGTGCGCTGGTGGCATGTCAGCATTCCGGTGGATATCGACACCGGCATAGCCGCCAACCGGGGGCCCGGAGACGCGCCGTTTGAGGCGTCGGGGGACCTCACGAGCCCAAACGACTTCGGCGACAACCGGCGCATCGTGACGGGCTCGCTTCTACGTAACGATCTCCGGGACGACCTCGCCCAGGTGATCATCGTCGTCGACGTGGACAAGATCGGGGCGGTCACGACCGACCAACTGGCCGCCTATCTGACGATGATCGCCGTGGTTCGGATCGACCCCGAAGCACAACCTCGCGGCTATGACACGATCCTCAACCTGTTCGATCAGCCGGAACGAGCGGCCGCCAGCCTCACTTCCTGGGATCTGGCCTTCCTGAGCGGCGTCTATGGTGCGGAACAGAGCCAGATCTCTGATGAGGGGAGGCTGGGCGCGGTCGCTGCCGCCATGGCCCACTCCGTGCGCGTCCAGCAGGCGACGCCCCGCGACTGATTGCGGTTTCGGCCGACCTGCCGGAGGGATTGGCGGTATCGGCGATGCGATCTGACCAAGGGCTAAAGCCGCATCGCCTAGTCGCCTGGAGAGCAGACTTCGGGAGCGGATGGAAACGATCTACTTGAGGGTGTGTTATGCTCGCATGTCTGGTAGACGGAGATAGTGCATGACCGATGTTCGGGACCTCAAATGATGGCCCAAACACGCCTGACCGTTACATGCTAACTGTGCATAATCGCACCAACATCGCTGCAGCCGCGAACGGTGCTGTCAGTCCAACGCTAAAACGTCTCCACTTATGACTGCCTAAACCGCTGTTGAAGATGATGTTTCGTGAAGCCGATTTCGTTCAAGCGCCACCGGTTTCCGGCAGATGTGATCCGCCATGCTGTCTGGCTGTACTTTCGTTTCAGCTTGAGTTTGCGGGACGTCGAGGAGCTCATGGCTCAGCGTGGGATCGACGTCAGCTACGAGACGATCCGCTGCTGGACGATCAAGTTCGGACCGTTGATCGCCCGACGTTTGAAAAAGCGGCGGTGGTCCCCGACGCTGCGCTGGCACCTGGACGAGATGGTCTGCCGGATCGGTGGAGAGCGGATGTATCTCTGGCGCGCGGTCGACGATGAAGGCGAGGTCCTCGACGTCCTGGTCCAGCGCAGGCGGGATAAAGACGCGGCGATGAAGCTGCTCAAGCGGCTATTGCACAATCAGCCGGTCGAACCCCAGACGATCACGACCGACGGCTTGGCCTCATACGGCGCAGCTCTGGATCAGCTGGACCTGAGGCATCTGCATCGACCGGGCCGGCTTCGGGAGAATAATCGGGCGGAGAATTCCCACCTCCCGATCCGACGACGGGAGCGGCAGCAGCAGCGGTTCAAATCCCAAGGCTCAGCCCAGAGATTCCTCACCACCCACGCGGCGATTTACAACACCTTCAACGTCCAACGCCATTTGATCAGCAGACCCACACTTCGCCGCTTCCGCGCCGACGCTGAATCAGGCAACGGCGGCCGCGGGCCACGGGGTAGGGGGCTTTCGACTTGGCAAAGTTAACCTGTCAACGCCCGCCAACGACCGCCTAGGGTCGGACCACGACATTGGCATCAGACTCGAAATCAGACATCCGGCCGCCATGCCCGAAATCGAACGCTTCGAACCGCCGCTTGGGGTGGTTAGCGGACATGAGCCTGGAACCGAACCGGGGGCGGCTCAGCGCCAGACCCGGTCATCCCGTAATCCCCTCTTTGCACCTAGGCACCATTCCACGAAACGGCGCCGCGAGTGCGAATGCGGCGCAGTCCCTCACCGAACGCCCAGGGCCAGCGCGTCCGGCCTGCGCGTGTCGGCGGCACCGAGGAACCGGTCGCCTTCGATCATGATCGACTGGGTGCTGCCCATCGTCATCGAGGGTCGAATCTCATGCCCGCGCGCCTCCAGCAGAGGCTCGATGTCCGGCGAGAATCCGCCCTCCAGTTCCAGTGGGCTGTCGCCCCCGCCCTGGTTCAGCCGCGGACGCATGGCTGCTTCGGCGATATTCAGCTGATGATCTATGACGTTGACGACCAGTTGCACCATCGTCGCGATGATGTAGCTGCCACCCGGCGTCCCTGTGACCAGCCAAGGCTTTTCGTCGTCGAAGACGATCATGGGCGTGATGGTAGATCCCAGCCGCTTGCCCGGAGCAGGTCTGTTGGCGACGGTGTTCTCGTCCGCGCTGCCCCAGGCGAAATTGTCCAGCGAGTTGTTCAGCAGGATGCCCGTCCCTGGCGCGGCGACATGCGCGCCGTAAGAGTTCGACAGAGTGAAGGTGTTGCTGACCGCGTTGCCGTGCGCATCGGCGATCGAATAGTGGGTCGTGTCCTGGCTTTCGTAGGCATAGGGATTGCCCTCCGGGATGGCGTCGGCAGAGAGCGAACTGCCCATCGAGATGAGCTTCACCCGTTCTGCCGCGAACGCCTTGCTGGCCAGGCCTTGCGAGGGAGTGGTCCATTGCGGCTCGCCGCCGATCAGTCGCCGGTCGGACGAGCTGATCTTCATCGCCTCGGAAATCAGATGCAGGCTGTCCACACTGCCCCAGCGAAGCTCGCGCATCGGGAAATGCTCAAGCAGGTTCAGCGTTTCGGCCACACTGACCCCCGACGCCGTCGGCGGCATGAAGGCGATCCGGTGATCCCGATAGGTCGACCAGATCGGCTCCGACACCACCACGCGGAAATCTGCCAGATCCTGCTCCGTCATGATGCCGCCGCCCGCGCGAACACCCTCAATGATGCGATGAGCGAGTTCCCCCCGGTAGAAGCCGTCTGGTCCGTTTGCCTGAACCTGGCGAAGGCTCCAGGCCAGTTGCGGCTGACGGAACAACTCTCCAGCCTGGTAGGGCGTGCCATCGGCCTTCAGGTAGGCTTCGCGGGCACCGGGATCCCGCGCCAGAACCGAGGCCCGTCCCGCCGTTGCGGCGGCCTCCCCATCGGACAGGACAACTCCCTCCTCCGCCATCTCGACCGACGGTGCCAGAACTTCGGCCCAGGACAGTATGCCGAACCGCCTATGCGCTTCCCACATCCCCATAACCGTGCCGGGAACGGAAACATTGCGGAACCCTGACGGCGCGCTGCGATCAAACCTGCCGTTGTCGTCCAGCAGCAGATCCGGCGTCGTCGCCTGCGGCGCCACGCCATAGTAGTTGATCGCAAGGTCTGCTGCGGGACGTTCGTCCGTCGCCGCCATATGGATAAGCATATAGCCGCCGCCGCCGATGTTTCCCGCACGCGGCAGGGCAACAGCTTCCGCGAACCCCACGGCCACGGCCGCATCCACCGCATTGCCGCCGCGCCTCAGGATTTCGACGCCGACCTGGGTGGCCAGAACACTCTGGCTGACCACCATGCCGCCGCGACCGATCGTGGGGCTGTGGATCTGGCCGTAGCTGACGACATCGCCGCCGCTACCCGCTCCGGGACGAACCGGTGCCGCAACCTCCTGAGCGAGGACGTGTCCGGAGAACAACATGGCCGCAGCGGCCAGGATCAGCAGCCTCGATCGTCCGCTCGACATAATGATTCCTGCCACAATTGTTCAAAAAACGGGGCGAGGATTAATCAGCTGAATTTTGAAAGCCACCCTATTTTCGCGCAGTGATACCAGATCCCGGCAAAAAATGCTGTTCGCGGAGTATAGCGCGCCTGAGACAGCGAGATCTTTTTAAAAGCCGACAATTTTCAACCTCCACCATTGACGTGCTGAATGTGGCGGCTTCTAGTCCTCGTCCAGGAGACGCGACGTCCCTCGGTGGTCGTCGTTCCAGAACGGGCGATCGCCCGGATTTTATGATGGCCGCCCGGAGGGAAATCGGGGCGGTCATTTCAAGCCTCAGGATTTAAGTTCATGCGCCTGTCCTTGTCTCGTCGCTCGACCCGGTCGTTCATGCTGGCGACGACCGCCATCATAATGGCGGGCTCGGCGACGCCGGCACTCGCCCAGGAGGCTCCGGAACAGGCAACGGAGGTCGAGGAGGTGATTGTCGTGGGATCGCAGATTCGCGGCGCCAGGGTTACGGCGGCTCTTCCGGTCACGGTCGTGTCCGAAGAACAGATCCTGGCCACGGCCGCGACCTCGGGCGACGACCTGCTCCGATCAATTCCCCAGATGGGCGATGTCACCTTCAATTCATCATTCTTGCCCGCCAGCTCGAACTCGGCGCGCGGTGACACAGGCTCGGTCAATCTTCGCAACCTCGGAATCGGGAATACGCTCGTCCTGCTGAACGGCCGGCGCGTGGTCGGTCACCCGACCTCCCAGGCCAATGAGCAGCTCGTTCCGGTCCTGACCTACAACACCAACGCCATACCAGTCAGCGGCCTCAGGCGCCTGGAGGTCCTCCGTGACGGCGCTGCCGCCATTTATGGCGCGGACGCGGTGGCCGGGGTGATCAACACCGTGCTGCGGGACGACATGAACGGCCTGACCGTCTCCGCCCAGTATGGCGCAGCCGAGGGCACCGGTCTGTCTGAAACCAATCTGAGCCTTTACGGCGGCCGCGACATTGCCGACGGACAGGGCAACATCTCGCTCTTCCTGAACTACGATGACCGGTCTGAACTCAAGACCACCGACCAGGACTACACCGCCTCCCTGGACAGGCGCGCGCTGTTCGCCGGCACCGGTTTCGAGAACGCCGCCACGCTGAACGGCCGCTCGTCGTTGACCGCCTGGGGCCTGTTCCGGCCGACCGGCGCAACGGTCCGTCTGGCCGGCGCCACTTCCAACCTGACCGCCTTCTCCAGGCAACCCGCCAGCTTCACGGGGTGTTCCGCCCCGGCCGCCGACGGCATCTGCGTGAGGTCCGGCACGGTTATCGATCCGCGGCTCTTCAGCGACGCCGCCGCCCAAGGCATTACCGTGGTGCCCGAAGTCAAGCGTCTGAACGCCTTCCTCACCGGCAGGTACAACGTCAGCGACAACGTCGAGGCGTTCGGCGAATTTGGCTACTACCATGCCGAAACCACGGCCTTCCAGGCACCTATCAGCACCTTGTCGTCGGTCGTGGTCACGATCCCCAGGACCAACTTCTACAATCCCTTCGGCGCCACGCTGATCAACGGGGTCGTGAACCCGAACCGGCTGACCGGAATCACGGCGCCTGCGGCGGGCGTCGATCTTCTGCTCAGCGGCTATCGCTTCGAGGACCTCGGTCCGATCGAGGTCAACGTCACCAACGACCAGTACCGACTGCTCGGCGGGCTGCGCGGCGACTGGAACGGATGGAACTGGGAAAGCGCCCTCGTCTATTCGGAAGCGAGCGCCGAAGACATCAGTGACAACGTCTCCAACACAGCCCTCCAGAGGCAGCTCGCCCTTTCAACGGCCGACGCCTACAATCCGTTCAATGGCGGCGACCTGAACAACTTCAGCTTCGGCGACGGAACCCCCAGCAGCACCGCGGCCCTCAACGCCATCCGCGTCAAGATGCGTCGATATTCCGAGACCACCCTGGCCCTCGGGGACTTCAAGGTGTCGCGCCCGGACCTGTTCCGCCTGCCCGGTGGCGATCTTGGCTTTGCCGCCGGCGTCGAGGCCCGTCGTGAAACCCAACTGGACGACCGCGACCAGCGTATCGACGGCACGATCACATACACGGACCCGTCTGGCTCGGTTTACAGCGACCTCGTGAACTCTTCGCTGAGCCCGGACACCACGGGCGAACGCGATGTGTATTCGGCCTATGCCGAGTTCGCCGTGCCAATCGTCTCGCCCGAAATGAACGTTCCCCTGGTGTATCGCCTGGAAGCCCAGATCGCCGGTCGCTTCGAGCACTATTCGGACTTCGGCGACGTCGCCAAGCCCAAGGTCGCCGTGGCCTGGGATATGGTCGACGGCATCCGCTTCCGGGGCTCCTGGGCCCAGGGATTCCGGGCACCCAACCTTGAGCAGATCAACGCCACGATCGTAACGCGTTCCAACTCCAGCACCGACTGGGTCTATTGCGAAGCCTTGATCCGTCGCGGGGCCATGGCCTCGTTTGCGGGATGCGGCGCGTCGCCCACCCTGGTTCCAGGCTTTGCCGACACAGCCTCGATCAACACCGTCCGGGTGCGCCGCCTGGTGGCGGAACAGCGCGCGGGCAACCCGAACCTGAAGCCGGAGGAATCCGAAACCCTGTCTTTCGGCACGGTGATCCAGCCCGATTTTTCACCGGCAGGCATCGGAGACTTCACCTTCACGGCGGACTGGTGGCGGGTCGAACAGACCGGGCTGGTCGGCGTCTTCCGCGGCCAGAATGCGCTGACGTTGGATTATCTGTTGCGCAAGCAGAACCTGACCAACCCCAATGTCGTTCGTGCCGCCCCGACAGCCGATGACATCAGGATCTTCGCCGGAACGGGCCTGACGCCGGCGGGCGAGATCCTTTACGTCAAGGACCTGTACGACAACCTGCAACCCCAGACGGCCGAGGGCTTCGACTTCGGCGCCATGTGGAACCTTCACGGCACGCGCTTGGGGGACTTCAACGTCAATCTGAATGTCTCGCACCTGCTCACCTTCTATCTGGAGCCATCGCCGGGCATCCAGGGGCTTATCGACGCCAAGGCCGAGGGAAAGCTCGATCCGCTGATTTCATTCGCTGGCAGCGCTGGCGACCTGATCCGCAACAACAGCCGCCCGGCATGGAAGTGGTCTCTGTCGGCGACATGGAGCTACGAAAACATCACCGTCGGGGCCTTCACCTCCTATACCGGCAGCGTCGAACAGGACTTCCTGCTCGACCCCTCGAACCAGATCTGGGTCATCGACTCCCTGATCACCGGCAATCTTTACGGCCAGTACGAGTTCGACGAGGGCGGTGCGCTGGACGGCACTGCGGTTCGCGTCGGCGTGCGCAACCTGACCGACGAGCAGCCCCCGCTGGCGTCGGACGGCTATCTGGGCACCGTCTACACCCCCTACAGCCGCTACTGGTATGTGAACCTGCGGAAGTCCTTCTAGGGCGCAGCGAAAGGTGCTGTCAGGCGAACGCTAAAAGGCCTCCGATAATTCTCCTATAAGCCGTTGGCGGAGAAAATATTTCGGGAAGCCGATTTCGTTCAAGCGGCACCGGTTTCCGGCGGACGTGATCCGCCATGCCGTCTGCCTGCACTTCCGCTTTAGCTTCAGCCTCAGCTTTCGCGACGTCGAGGAGCTCATGGCTCAGCGTGGGATCGCCGTCAGCTACGAGACGATCCGGTGCTGGACGATCAAAGTCGGACCGCTGATCGCGAGTCGGTTGAAGCGCCATCGGCCGGTTCCGTCGCCGCGCGGGCACCTGGATGAGATGGTCTGTTCGTTCGGCGGAAAGCGGATGGATCTGTGGCGAGCGGTCGACGATGAAGGCGAGGTCCTCGACGTCCTGGTCCAGCGCAGGCGGGATACGGACGCGGCGATGAAACTGCTCAAGCGGCTATTGCACAACCAGCCGGTCGAACCCCAGACGATCACGACCGACGGCCTGGCCTCATACGGCGCAGCTCTGGAACAGCTCGAGCTGAGGCCCTGCACCGTCCGGGTCGGCTTAGTGAGAACAATCGGGCAGAGAACTCACACCTGCCGGTCCGACGACAAGAACGGCAGCAGCAGCGATTCAAATCCCAAGCCTCAGCCCAGAGATTCCTCACCACCCACGCGGCGATCTACAACACCTTCAACATTCAACGGCATCTGATCAGCAGACCCACACTTTGTCGCTTCCGTGCCGATGCTGATGCCGCATGGGCGGCTGCGGTTGCCTGAAGGGCGGCGGGGCAGGGGGCTTTCGGCTTGGCCAAGTTAACCTGTCAACGCCGCCGCAGCAGACGATGGAGTCGCGGGGCAATAATGATTCAAGAACGCGTCATGGGTCGGCAGGTTCTGCACCAGATAGGCTATTGAGCGCTCGATCTCGCCGATCTCTTTAACAACGCCCGGTCCGGCAAAGGATTCGGCCAACGGATTGCACTTTTCGGCATCATACCTTGGCCGGTGCTGTCAGTCTAACGCTAACTTGTCTCCACTTAGGGCGGCCTAAACCGCTGACGGGGATGCTGTTTCGTGAAGTCGATTTCGTTCAAGCGCCACCGATTTCCGGCCGACATCATCCGCCATGCCGTCTGGCTGTACTTTCGTTTCAGCCTCAGTTTTCGTGACGTCGAGGAGCTCCTGGCGCAACGCGGGATCGACGTCAGCTATGAGACGATCCGCTGCTGGACGATCAAGTTCGGCCCTTTGATCGCGAGGCGGCTGAAGCGCCGTCGGCCAGTTCCATCGCCTCGCTGGCACCTTGATGAGATGGTCTGTTCGATCGGCGGAAAGCGGATGTATCTGTGGCGGGCTGTCGATGACGAAGGCGAGGTTCTCGACCTCTTGGTCCAGCGCCGGCGGGATACGGAGGCGGCGCTGAGGCTTCTCCGACGCCTGTTACACAACCAGCCGGTCGAGCCGAAGACGATCACGACGGACGGCCTGGCCTCATACGGCGCGGCTCTGGATCAGCTGGATCTGAGGCATCTGCACCGGCCGGGTCGGCTTCGGGAGAACAATCGGGCGGAGAACTCCCACCTCCCGATCCGACGACGAGAACGGCAGCAGCAGCGGTTCAAATCCCAGGCCTCAGCCCAGAAATTCCTCACCACCCACGCGGCGATCTACAACACCTTCAACATCCAGCGTCATCTGATCAGCAGACCAACCCTTCGGCGATTCCGCGCCGAGGCGGCGACCGCTTGGGCGGCGGCGGTTGACTGAATCGAGGCGGGGAGGGCGCTTTTCGACTTGGAGCAGTTAACCTGTCAGCCCCTGAAAGCGGGAAAGGACGGCCGTCCGGGTAGCTATGATGGATCACATCATGAAGCGGGCGTCCGGTCGTCTCGGCAAAGGCATGGCCCGTGAGCTTTTCGGCTGCCTTGTTCATGAACGTGCACTGTTGACTCTCATCCATGACGAAGACGGACATTGTGGTGTTGTCCAGGATCGCATCAAGCCGACGAGCAAGCGCGCGGGTTTCTTGCTCCAGGCGACGGTGCGTGGTGATGTCCTGAATCGCTGCATAAAAGACGCAATCGCCCTCCTCTTCGAAGAGTTGAAGCTGGACGGCCACATTGTAGTCGGTGCCGTCCTTGCGGCGATGAATCGTCTCAAAGTCCAGACGTTCGATCTCTCCCGAAAAAAGCGGTCGGACCATGGACAGGAAATCGTCCCTGTCTATCTCTGGTTTCAAGTCCCAAGGCGTCAACGCGGAGAGTTCAGCGCTGGTGTAGCCAAGATTTTCCCGCGCGCCTCTGTTGACAAGCAGAAACGTGAAATCGCTGGCCGAGAAAATATAGACTTCGCTTGTCGCCTCTTCGACGATCCGTCCCAGACGCTCGCTGGTGACGCCGATGTTATAAGTCATATTCTGACGTTCCGCAGGCTAGGCTATGCACACTTTCCAATACGTAGATAACCGATGGCCCGGCGGCAATATGGTCATGGCTCCGGCTTAAATGGGCCGATCACGGCTGGCCCCGGCACTTTTTCACAGTCTTCGTCGCAAGCGGACACCGCATCATGGCGACGGCTGCAGGGCAGAGAGCGATTTCCCGCTCGCGAAGCCACACCCTTTTTGACATGCCGGGCGCAGCGCTGCGAGTCCCGGACCGTAGGCGATCAGTCAGCCGTGTGCGCGAAAGTTTGGCTGCTGTGCGCCGCCTCGTTCCCGCTCTCCGGCGCGAGAGGGCTTTCGTCCGGAATGACAAAAGGAGGCCAGGCGTCGGTTCGTTGGAAGCCTATCCAAACTCGACCAGTACATCGTCCGCCGCGACCGGGTCGCCGGCCTTGGCCCCGACGGCCTTCACCACCCCGTCGCGTTCGGCCTTGAGGATGTTCTGCATCTTCATCGCCTCGATGACGGCGACGGTTTCGCCGGCCTTGACCTCCTGGCCGACCGTCACGGCGATGGAGACGACGAGGCCGGGCATGGGGGACTGGATCAGCTTGGAGGTGTCGGCGGCCTGTTTCTCGGGCAGGCGGGCGAAGAGCTCGGCCATGCGCGGGGTGAGAACGCGGACGCGGGCCCTGGCGGCGCCGGTGCGGATCTGGAAGCCGTCGGCGATGCGGGCGACCTCGGCGGTATAGGGCGCGTCGTCGAGAACGGCGCGGAACTGGGCCAGGCCGGGACGCCAGTCGATGTCGGACAGGTGCAGGGCGCGGTCTTCTCCCGCGAGGTCGAGCGTCAGGGCCTCTTCCTCGTCATAGCCGAGGGTGACGCCGTGCGCGTCGCGGTCGATGAGGATGATCCAGTCTGTGCGGTCGGATGGGTCGCCGGACTGTTCGCTGATGATCTCGTTCATCGCGGCGGCCGTGGCGATCAGGATGTCGACCCGGCGGCGGTCGGGAGCGGCGCCCTTGAAGCCGTCGGGGAACTCGTCCTTGATGTAGGAGGTCGAGAGCTGGCCCGACTTGAAGCGGTCCTGGTCCATGACGGCGGCCAGGAACGGCACATTGTGGCCGACGCCCTGCAGGTGGGTGTCCTCCAGGGCCCGGGCCATGCCCTCGACGGCGCCCAGGCGGGTTGGGGCCCAGGTGTTCAGCTTGGCGATCATGGGATCGTAGAAGATGGAGATCTCGTCGCCCTCGCGGACGCCGGAATCGTTGCGGACCGTATAGGTCCCGATGGGGCTGTCGTGCTCGCCTTCCTCGGGCTGGTCGTAGCGGACCAGGCGGCCGATGGAGGGGAGGAAGCCGCGATAGGGGTCCTCGGCGTAGATGCGGCTCTCGATGGCCCAGCCGTTGATCTTCAGGTCGTCCTGACCGAAGGCCATGGTCTCTCCGGCGGCGGAGCGGATCATCTGTTCGACCAGGTCGACGCCGGTGATCAGTTCGGTGACCGGGTGCTCGACCTGGAGCCGGGTGTTCATCTCCAGGAAGAAGAAGCTGCGGTCCTGACCGGCGACGAACTCGACCGTGCCGGCCGAGTCGTAGTTCACGGCGCGGGCCAGGGCGATCGCCTGCTCGGACATGGCCTTGCGGGTCGCGTCGTCGAGCAGGGGGGAGGGGGCCTCCTCGATGACCTTCTGGTTGCGACGCTGGATCGAGCACTCGCGGTCGAACAGGGAGACGATGTTGCCGTGCTTGTCGCCCAGGACCTGGATCTCGATGTGGCGCGGGTCGATGATGAACTTTTCCAGGAAAACGCGGTCGTCGCCGAAGGCGGTCAGGGCCTCGGCCTTCACGGCGGAGAAGCCCTCGGCCATGTCTGCGTCGGAGTGGGCGACGCGGATGCCCTTGCCGCCGCCGCCGGCCGAGGCCTTGATCATGACCGGATAGCCGATCTCGTTGGCGATCTGGACGGCATGGTCGTCGGACTCGATCAGCCCCATGTAGCCGGGGACGGTCGAGACGCCGGCGGCGTGCGCGAATTTTTTCGACGTGATCTTGTCGCCCATGGCCTCGATGGCGTGGGGGTTGGGACCGATGAAGGTGATGCCCTCGGCCTCCAGCCGACGGGCGAAGACGGGGTTCTCGCTGAGGAAGCCGAAGCCAGGGTGGACGGCCTCGGCGCCCGAGCGGCGCACGGCCTCGACGATCTTGTCCTGGACCAGATAGGACTCGGCGGCGGGCGAGGGGCCGATGTGGATGGCCTCGTCGGCCATCTCGACGGCCATGGAGCCGGCGTCGGCGTCGGAGTGGACCACGACGGTCCGGATGCCCATACGGCGAGCGGTCTTGATGATCCGGACGGCGATCTCGCCCCGGTTCGCGATCAGGATCTTGGAAAACATGAAGCGGTTCGTAGGCGGGCGCTGCGGGCGTGTAAACGGCGGTATACCGGCTCGCCCGTCTGGCGAACCGCCACAAGGCTGCCGTTCTGGGTTGGCAAGGTCGGGGTGGATCGGCTTTAACTCGCGGCCGAACCATTCGCATCCCCGGCCTGGAGTTCGTTCATGACCCGCTTTCTGACCGCCGTTTCGGCGGCCGCCTTCCTGCTTGTCGCGGGGACCGCCACCGCGCAGGATTTCCGCGCCCTGGCCCGGACCGACCTGCAGGCCGCGCATGACGCGCTGCGCGACAACCACCCCGCCGCCGTCGTTCCCGGCGCGCCGGGCGACACCTTCCGCAGCTGGCTGGACGCCGGCCTGACGGACGCCAACGGCCGGATCGGCCAGGTCAACTCGGGCGACGCCCACGCCTATCTGCTGCGCTACTACGCCGCCGGCTTCCGTGATTCGAACATCGCCATCACCCCGTCGTTCGAAGGCATGGGCCCCTATTTCGGCATCAACTGGCCCGGGATCGCGACCGGCTGGCGCAATGGCCAGTATGTGGTGACCTATGTGAAGCCGGGCACGCGCAACGCGCCGCGCCTCGGCGAGATCGTCGTCAGCTGCAATCTGACCCCCATCGAAGAATACGCCCGCGGCAAGCTCGACAAGTGGGAAGGCAACCTCGACACCGAGGCGGGCCGTGTCACCTCGGCGCCCTATCTGCTGTGGAACCGCAACAACCCGTTCGCCGCCGGCACGCCCTCGACCTGCGAGTTCAAGCGCGACGCCCGCGCACGGCCCCGCGCCGTCGAACTGCGCCCCGTGCCGCTGGTCGCCGGCGACCTCGAGGCCGCCTATCGCGCCACCGTCTATATGCCGGGCGCGACCCCGCTGAACGTCGAGACGGTCAACAGCCGTCCGTGGGTGCATGTCCATTCGTTCGCCGACAGCGCGGGCTGGGACGCCTTCAACGCGCTGGTCGAGGGCCAGGCGGGGGCCCTGCGGGCTCCGGCCGGCTTCGTGCTGGACCTGCGCGCCGCCTCGGGCGCCTCGGCCTACACCTCGACCGCGCGCGGCTACGGCCTGGCCAACCGGATCTGGACGCCGGAGTTCACCGTCAGCCGCCAGCCGGCCGCCGGCGCCATCACCTATCGCGCCACCCCGGGCAACCGCACCTGGTACGCCGACACCCTGGGTCGGATGCAGGCCGACCCGCGCTTCGTTCAGGAAGCCGGTCCAGTGATCGTCCAGACGCAGGAAATCGTCGCGGCCTTCGACGCGGCCATCGCGGCCGGTCAGCAGACCTTCACCCTGCCGGGACGCGCCGCCGTCGCCGACACGGGAGCCGCCAACCCCGTTCAGGGTCCGGTGGTCGTCCTGGTCGACGCGGGCTGCTCGGGCGGCTGCCTCGATACGCTGGACCTGCTGTCCAAGCTTCCGAACGTACGCATCGCCGGTTCGACCACGGCGACCGACACCATCTTCATCGAGCCGACCCAGGCCCGCCTGCCGTCGAACTATTCGGACCTGAGCTACGGCCACAAGGCCTGGACCAGCCGCGAACGCCCGAACGGCGCGCCCTTCACCCCGGCGCAGGGTCTGGTCTACGTCGGCAACCCGGCGGACGAGAACGCCGTGCGGACCTGGGTGGGGACGCTGTTCGGGGGTTGAGGCATTTTGGTGCGCTAACGCGGGCGACGCGGTCGCCCGCTGCTTGAGCGCAGTCTGAGTGAGATGGGGCCGGGCGGGGGACACCTCGTCCGGCCTCTTTCGTTTGGGGCGGGCGCTCATGCAGCATGGCCTGCGACGGTGAGCGGTCGTCGTAGATGTGAACCTTTAGCGAATGCGGCGCGCTTTACGTCTGCTTAGGGTCGGGAGCGGCCAAAGGCATCGGACCCAAACGAGACGTTGGGATTATCGCCACAAGCCAGACGCGCTGAAGAGCTGTTCGGGGTGCGAAGCGGACCTTGGCTTAAGCGGGTCGTGTGGCTTGGCCGAAGGCGATGAGATTGCCGTCGGGAGCAACAACGAGCAGTTCGCGCTGACCGTAAGGCTTGTCCATCGGCCCGTGCACGTCCTCGAGAGGCAAGACGTCCAGCTTCGATTTCAGATCGGCGTAAAGTGCATCCACGTCCCGGCAGTCGAAATAGCAGGCGAAGCGGCGGGTCCCCGGCTGGAACGGGTTGCCAGGACCGGCCTCCATCATCCTCAAGCCAGCACGGTCACGACTGACATAGGCGTAATCGCCCGTGCGGAAGTCTAATCCGACGCCGAGCACATCCACCATGAAGTCGAGTGCCGTCGCCAGATCGGGCACCAGCATGAAGGGCGTGACCTGAGTGATGTTCGCCATGGCTAGATCTCGCTGGATGAGCCGGAACAGTCCTGCAAACTGTGAACGGCTGCAACGGGTCGGAAGCGGTCTTCAGGACGGCTGTATGAGCGGTCCTTTGCCGCAGTGAAAGAGACCGGGCGGACGGCGCGTTCGCGTGGGGCGGCGGTCGATCAGCCGGGATCAACACCAGGAGCTTGTCCCGGTCGCATCGAAGTCCGGCGACCAGGTCGATGGCGGTTGAGCCACGGACGAAAACGGCGGCCCCCTCTCGGGAGCCGCCGCAGCAGAAAGCGTGAGTGGGAGAAGAGGAACCTTGTTCCTCGCCGCCGTCCTTCAAGCTTTAGTCTTCGTCTTCGACTTCGAAGCCGTCACCTTCGCAGAGGTCGACGCCCATGACTTCTTCGGTGTCGCCATCTTCGTAGGTGGCCTGGACGTCCTGGACGCAGTCGTCGCCGACGTCGAACGTCACTTCGACGCCTTCGCCCGGGGCGATTTCTTCGTCGAGCAGGTTGTCGCCGAAATCATCGGAAGACTCGCCCGAGATGGCCAGGCCGACGATGGCCACTTCGCCGTCGTTGGTTACGGTCATCGTGGCCTGCGCCATGGCGCTGGTGCCGAACATGAGAACAACGGCCGAAGCCGCCAAGAAAAGGTTGGTCTTCATAAGTGCAGTCCCCCAAGGCCGACGGGATGCCGGCGCAGTTAGAAAAAGCGACGTCGAACAAATTCGTCACGTCGGACCATAGCGGCTTGCAGCCATGCCAGTAAATGACGAGTCCTGACGTGCCCCGTCTCAGTGACCACGATCCAAAAATCGGTCGAAGCCAAGCTACTTGTTCCGCAATCCGACGTTTTCCAGGTGGGCCGGAGCAGGTCTGACGGATGTGGGTTCGGGGGCGGAAGCGGACAGCAACACTGTCCTGATAGCGGCCTCTCAGATCCTTGATGCGAGGTGGACATCACGGCTCTTGGAACCGTGCCTCCGCACCACCACTTCCCGTCCATGACCGAAACCACCGAAGCCCGCCCGAACCTGTCCGCTGCCGGATACGACCTGACGCCGCCCTCGGAGGGCCAGCGCGTGGCGCTGGAGGCGGATCTGAACGCGGAGGAGAAGCGGGTTCTGCTGTCGCACGGCACCGAGGCGCCGTTCTGCGGCGTGCTGCTGGGCGAGAAGCGGGCCGGCGTGTTCGTCTGTCGCGAGTGCGGCCTGCCGCTGTTCAGGGCGACGACCAAGTTCGAGAGCGGAACCGGATGGCCCAGCTTTACCCAGCCGGTCAGCGACGACCACGTGACGGCCATCGAGGACCGGGCCTATGGCATGGTGCGCGTCGAGACGACCTGCGCCCGCTGCGGCAGCCACCAGGGCCATGTGTTCCCCGACGGCCCGCCGCCGACCGGCCTGCGCTACTGCATCAACTCCGTGGCCCTGTCGTTCGTGGAGGAGGGCCGGCCTCTGCCCGACCCGCTGGGGCGCGGCGACGGGGTGGCGTGATCGCCTCAATCAAGACGGGGCTGAAACTTCCCCATCACGATCCGGCCTCAATCCGGGTTAGGATGATGCCCAGTCCGGAGTCCCGCCCATGCTGATCGCCCTCGCCCTGGCCGCCATTCTCGCTCCCGAGGATCCTGACGGCGTGGTGACCACGGCTCCGCGCGGAGCGGGCGCGGTGATGGTGGGGGCCGAGGCGCCGACCACCGACGCCCGGCCCGAGGCGGCCCAGGTGGTCGCCGTGGCCCCTCACAATCTGACCACGCGCGACCAGATCGACCGCTGGGTCGCCGCCCGTGCGCCCGAATCGGAGCCGTTCGCTGTGGCCTCGGGCCCGCAGGACGATCGCAAGATGCACGGCTTCGTCAGCGGCTCGATCGGGACGAACGACTATTCCTCCGTGTCGGTCGGCGTATCCCTGCCGATCGGCGAGAACGGCCGGCTGGACCTTGCCTACAGCCAGACGAAGAACGGCTATGGCTATCCGGGTTACGGCTACGGCGCCTACGGCTATCCGGGCGAGTACGGCTATGGCTATGGCTCGCGGAGCCGGCCCTATGGCGTCTATGATTCGCTCTACGACGCGCAGGGCCGGTCGCGGTCGATGTCGATCGGCTTCAGCTGGGATGAGGACAAGGGGCGGCGCGATCGGGCGCCCGCTCTGACCGCCGAGGACTGAGAGCCCTCCGCCGCGCGCACGGCGCGGACTGAAAACCAAAAAGGCCCGGTCTCGCGACCGGGCCTTATCGTTTCGGAATGGTGCCGCCGGGGGGAATCGAACCCACGACCTCAGCCTTACCAAGGATGCGCTCTACCACTGAGCTACGGCGGCCTGTTCCGAGGAAGCGGCCGTATAGCCACTCCACTGCCGGGGGGGAAGCCCATTTTCCCTTGCCCCGAAACTTTTCCCGAGGCTGAGTGAAGTCATGACCAAGCCGCCCCAGTCCTCGACGCCGACGTCCGCCGATGCGACGCCGCCCGCGCTCCGGACGCCGGCAGAGATCGAACGGGCCGAACGCACGGTGCGGCTCGCCAGGGCGCTGCGGGACAATCTGAGGCGTCGCAAGCCAGTTGAGCCGAAGCGTGACAGGCCGGAGAACTAGGGTGGTTTCCCTCTCACGGCGGGAGAGGGATTGAGCGCCTGGGAGCCGAAGGCGATCAGACTTGCGCGAAAGGGTGAGGGGTTGGCACCAACCGGTGAGGGCAAACCCTCACCCTTTCGGCTTTGCGCCTCGCTGCGCTCTGCGAGCCTCAAGCCCTCTCCCGCCGGGAGAGGGGGCGCGTTCCCCGGAGAAGGGTCACGGTTGGTGACAGGCCCTTTCGCGACACGGGGCGACCGCGCTAGATAGCCGGCTCGCCGGGCCCTCCTTTTCCCTGCGGACGTTCAGGGACGACATGGACAGCATCACGGTTCACGGCAACGGCCCGCTTCACGGCTCGATTCCGGTCAGCGGCGCCAAGAACTCGGCCATCAAACTGATGGCGGCGTCGATCCTGACCGATCAGACGCTGCTGCTGACAAACATGCCGCGGCTGGCGGACACGAAATTCCTCGGCCGGCTGTTGCAGCAGTTCGGCATTGCGGTGACCGAGAACGGCCACGGCGCGGATCAGGAGACCCTGTTCGACGCCGGGGAAATCACGTCGAGCTTCGCGCCCTACGATCTGGTTCGCCAGATGCGGGCGTCGTTCAACGTCCTGGGCCCGCTGCTGGCGCGCACGGGGCATGCCAAGGTGTCCCTGCCGGGCGGCTGCACCATAGGGGCGCGGCCGGTCGACCTGCATATCGACGCCCTGACCCGTCTGGGGGCGCTGATCGAGCTGGAGGAGGGCTATGTCTCCGCCACGGCGCCTCGGGGGCTGATCGGGGCCGAGATCGAGTTTCCGTTCGTCTCGGTGGGCGCGACCGAACACACATTGATGGCCGCGACCCTGGCGCGGGGCACGACGGTGCTGAAGCGGGCCGCGCGGGAGCCGGAGATCGGCGACCTGGCCCGCTGTCTGGTGATGATGGGCGCGAAGATCGAGGGGATCGACACCGATACCCTGACGATCGAGGGCGTGACCTCTCTCAACGGCGGCGAATGGTCGGTGATTCCCGACCGGATCGAGATGGGCTCCTACGCCTGCGCCGCCGCCATGGCGGGGGGCGAGGTGCGGCTGACGCGCAGTCGGCCGGAGTTGATCACGGCCCTGACCGACCGGATGGTCGAGGCGGGCGTCGAGATCATCCCGACCGAGGACGGGGTCATCGTGAAGCGCGATCCGTCGCAACGCCTGAAGGCCGTCAATGTGGCGACCGAGGTCTATCCGGGCTTCGCCACCGACCTGCAGGCCCAGTTCATGGCCCTGATGACCACGGCCGACGGGGTCAGCGTCATCCACGAGAACATCTTCGAGAACCGTTTCATGCACGCGCCGGAGCTGATGCGTCTGGGCGCTGAAATTTCGGTCCACGCGGGCGAGGCGCATGTCACGGGCGTCGAGAAACTGAAGGGCGCGCCGGTCATGGCGACGGACCTGAGAGCCTCTGTCAGTCTGGTCATCGCGGGTCTGGTCGCGGAAGGTGAAACCAATATCGGCCGGGTCTATCATCTGGATCGCGGGTTCGAGCGTTTGGAAGAGAAGCTCGGCGCATGCGGGGCGGACATCCGGCGGGTCAAGGGCCCGCCCGTGGAAGGACCGGGCGATGATCACTGAGGCCCTCGAACGGGACGCGCAGGAGGCGATCCGCACCCCGAGCGGCGGCGCCAATGAGCCCCTGCGGCTGCTGGCCGAGGACGGCGAGGACCTTGCGATCATTTCGGCGGCGTTGCAGGACGCGATCCTCAGGCCGGCCGACATCGTCTGGGAAAAGGGCGCACGGCGGCTGACGATCGAGCTGAGCCGGTTCTGCTGGGAGTGCGGCGGGACGCGGGTGCGCGCCGCCATGCAGTTCGGCGACGTGCTGGCGGTCAAAAGCCGGGGCCTGCCGAGGCTGCCCGACGCGCCGCTGGAACTGTTGGCGATCCACTTCTTCGAGGGTGAGGCGCCAAGCGGTCGGGCCATATTGATGTTCGCCGGCGGCGGGGACCTGAGGGTCGACGTCGAATGCCTGGACGCGGTGGTGACCGACCTGTCGGAACGCTGGCCCGCCAGGATGGCGCCGACCCACCTGGACGCGCCCTCGGACGGGATGGAGTCGTGAACGATCACCGGCTGGCCTCCGTCGATCTGGACGAGGCGACCCTGCCGTCGGCCACGGCGGAGATCGAGCACGAGCGCCGCGTCGCCATCTTCGACCTGATCGAAAAGAACTCGTTCGAGCCCGAAGGGGCGGAAGGCGGACCCTATGGCCTGAAGCTGTCGCTGCAGGACAACCGGCTGGTCTTCGACATCACCGGGGTGGATTACACGCGGACCTATGCCCTGAGCCTGACGCCGCTGAAGAGCGTGCTGAAGGACTATCTGATGATCTGCGACAGCTATTACGAGGCGCTGCGCGGGTCATCGGCCAGCCAGATCGAGGCCGTCGACATGGGCCGGCGGGGGTTGCACAACGAAGGCGCCGAACTGCTGAAAGCCCGGCTGGACGGCAAGGTCCAGATCGACCACGAGACGGCGCGACGGCTGTTTACGCTGGTGTGCGCGTTGTATCGGCGGGGTTGAACTCGACTAGCCGCCGGTTTTGGTGCATTAGCGCCGACTTCTTACGGCTCGCGCTTTCGTCCGGCGCGGGCCTTGATTCGTATTCAAGGGCGCGAGAGGCCGCATGGCTAAGGAAGAACTGCTCGAGTTTCCCGGTACGGTCAGCGAACTGCTGCCGAACGCCACGTTCCGCGTGACGCTCGAGAACGATCACGAAATCATCGCCCATACCGCCGGCAAGATGCGCAAGAACCGCATCCGCGTGCTGGCCGGGGACAAGGTCCTGGTCGAGATGACGCCCTATGACCTGACCAAGGGCCGTATCACCTACCGCTTCAAGTAAGGGCAGGGGTGAGCCCCAGGCCTGAGTTGGTGCTGGCCTCGGCCAGCCCGCGCCGCATCGAACTGCTGGCGCTGATCGGGATCACCCCCGATCGCATCGATCCCGCCGACATCGACGAGACGCCGCTGAAGGACGAAACGCCTTCGCGGTTGGCCGTACGTCTGGCCCGGACGAAGGCGCAGGCCGTCGCCGCGCGGTCGCCGGACGCCGTGGTGCTGGCCGCCGACACGGTGGTGGCCGTGGGGCGCCGGCTGCTGGAGAAGCCGGCCGATGCGGCGGAGGCCGAAAAATTCCTGCGCCTGCTGTCGGGACGGAATCATCGCGTGTTCACCGGCGTGGCGGTCTCGGTCGGGGAGCGGGTGACCCATCGGGTCGTGGATACCCGCGTCGCCATCAAGCGGCTGTCGGACGCCGAGATCGCGGACTACGTCGCCGGGGGCGACTGGAAGGGCAAGGCCGGGGGCTATGGCATCCAGGGGCCGGCGGCCGCCTTCGTGCTGAAGATCATCGGCAGCCATCCCGCGGTGATGGGCCTGCCCCTGCCGGAGACGGTCAACCTGCTGGCGGGCGCCGGCTGGCGCAGATGAGCGAGGTCGAGACCTTTCTGGACGACACGCCGGGCGAGGTCCGGGGCGTCGTGGCGCGGGACGGCCGGTTCGAACGCCTGATCATCCAGCGGGAAGACGATCCGCCTCAGCATCGGCTGGGCGCGCGCAGCGTCGGGCGGGTAATCGAGGCCGATGCCGCCTTCCGCGCCGCCTTCATCGACCTGGGCTGCGAAGGCCCGTCCGGGTTCCTGCCGCTCGGCAAGGGCGAGAGCTTGCGAGCGGGCGAGATCGTCGAGGTCGAGGTCACGGCGGAACGGCGCGAGGCCAAGGGGCCGGCGCTGAAGCGGCTCGGCGCGGGGGAGGGGAAACCCCGGCTGGTCGCGCCCGGACCAGATGTCATCGAGCGGCTGCGCTACGCTGCCACCGGGGTCGAACCGATTCGGGGCGTGGCGGCGATCCAGGCTAGTTGGGACGCCGAGGAAGAGGCCCTGGGGTCGGGGGATGTCTTCGCCGAATGGGCGCTGGACCTGGCGGTGCAGCGGACGCGGGCGCTGATCGCCGTGGACATAGACTATGCGCGTCTGCCGGGACGGGATGCGCGCAAGGGTCTGGCGCAGGCCAATCGGCAGGGTCTGAACCAGGCGGCGCGGATGATCCGGCTGAGCGGCTGGGGCGGGCTGGTCGCCGTCGATCTGGTGGGAACGACGCTGGATCCCGCGCAGGTCACGGAGATGGCGAAGACGGCCTTCGCCGGCGACGACGCGACCGTGGGGCCCCTGAGCCGGTTCGGCCTGCTGCAACTGACCCTGCCGTGGCGGACGCGGCCGGTGGAAGAGATATTGAACGAGCCAGCCGGACGACGGTCGCTGGCGACGCGGGCCATCGACGTCGTCCGGCGCCTGAGGCACGGCATGCTTTGCGACACCGCGACGCCGCGCTTCACCGCCCGATGTGCGCCGGACGAGGCGGCGGCCGCTGCGCCACTCGTCGCGCGCCTTGGGCCTCGGGCGACTCTGAGGGCGGACCCCTCGGTCCCGCCCGGGCGTTTCGTGGTCGAGGAGGACTGACCCAATGGCGACCTGTCCGATCTGCCGCAAGAATCCGGCCGCCGAGGCCTACCGGCCCTTCTGTTCGAAGCGCTGCGCCGACGTGGACCTGCAGCGCTGGCTGGTGGGGTCCTATGTCCTGCCTGACACGGACGAGGGCGTCCCCGACGCCGATCCTGAAAACGAAGACTGATCTCCGCTCGATCCTGCTCTGGACACCCCGTTTCGGCTCGCCTATAGACCCGCCTCTCGCGTTTTGACGCGTGGCCTGGATAGCTCAGCTGGTAGAGCAATGGATTGAAAATCCATGTGTCGGTGGTTCGAACCCGCCTCCAGGCACCATCCTTCCCAAGCGGAAGAGCCGACCATTCCCAAAGGTAAGGCTTCGATGCCGTTTCGGCACGGCGGGGTCGATTAACCTAACGCCGAAATGCAGCAGTGGTAAGACATTGCGGGGATTCGGCCCGGGGGCTCGCCCGCGGGGCGAAAAGCACCTCTGAAGCCTTGACGCTCTGTTATCGGTTCGCCAAAGGAGCTTGACCGCTTTCTTTGCGTGAGCGGCCGAACGCCCGCCGGGCCTCGTGCTCCAAGGCTTCGACCAACCCGTCGATGGTGCTCTCGAGCAACCGGATGCGACAGAAGGCGTTCCGCAGTTGGCCATCCGGCCGATCGGCGGGACACAACCGATTTCATAGAGGGCGGAGCGCCCCTGACGCGCTCCGATCCTGGGTTCCACGAGTCAGACCAAAAAAGCAGGAACTGGCGACACATGATTAAGACCAACACCCTTCTCGCCCTGGCCGGCGCCGCCGTCCTGATGGCGGGCTCGCCGGCTCTGGCGCAAGCCCCGGCAGCCCCTGACGCGACTGCGGCTCCTGCCGCCGCTGCTGCCGCTCCGGCCGCCGCCACCCCGGCTCCGGCCGCTCCCGTCGCTGAAGCCGATCCGGAATCGGTCGGCGACGCCGTCTCGGGCGGACACGGCGGCGACATCACGCCGATCTCCATGTTCATGGAAGCCGGCATCGTCGTTAAGATCGTCATGATCGGCCTGCTGCTGGCCTCGATCTTCTCCTGGACCCTGCTGCTCATCAAGCTGATCGAGTTCGGCGGTCTGAATCGCAAGACCGACCAGTTCCTGGAAGCCTTCCGCGGCGCCCGCACCATCGCTGACATGCGTCGGGTCGCCACCGCCGACGAGTTCGACGGCAACCCGCTGGCCGACATGGCCGCCGCGGCCACCGAAGAAATCGAACTGTCCCGTCAGGCGGGTCTGAATGTCCACGGCGACCACAGCGATTCGGCTCTGCTGCGCGCTCAACAAGCCGTCGCCGCCGTTCAGGCCGGCCTCGCCGCCCGCCTCTCGGGCGGTCAGCAGTTCCTCGCCTCGACCGGCTCGACCGGCCCGTTCGTGGGTCTGTTCGGCACCGTCTACGGCATCATGAACTCGTTCATCGGCATCGCCCAGTCGAACACGACCAACCTGGCCGTCGTCGCCCCGGGTATCGCCGAGGCCCTGCTCGCCACCGGTATCGGCCTGTTCGCCGCTATCCCGGCCGTTATCTTCTATAACTACTTCAACACCCGCATCTCGGCGTACGGCACTCGCTCGGACGGCTTCAACGCCGAACTGGTCAACGCCATCTCGCGTCAACTCGACAAGGGAGCGTAAGACGGATGGCCGCCAAACTTTCAGGCGGCGGCGGCGGCAAGTATAACGTCGAGCAGCAGAGCGACATCAACGTCACGCCATTCGTTGATATCATGCTGGTTCTCCTCATCATCTTCATGGTGGCGGCGCCTCTCGCCACCGTGTCGGTCGAGGTGAAGCTGCCGACGGCCGTGGCCCCGCCGCAGGAGAATCCTCCCAAGCCGGTGTTCATCTCCATCCAGAACGATGGCGACGTCTTCATCGGCGACGGACGCAGCAGCCCCGAACAGCTTGGGGATGATCTGCGGCGCCTGATCCGCACGCGTAACCCGGAAGAAGAACGTATCTTCATCCGTGGCGACCAGCAGACCCGATACGGCGACTTCATGCAGGTCATGAACGCCCTGCAGGACAACGGCTTCTACAGCGTCGCCCTGGTCGGCGAAGACAACTCGACGCCGCCGGGAGGTTGACGATGACAGACACACCCGTTGAGTATCATCGCAGTCGCTATGACGCCCCTCGCAAGAAGGGTTTCATGGGGGTCTCCCCCGGGGTTTGGCTGATCGCCTTGTCGACCGTTACGGTCCTCTTCGCGATCATGATCTTCTACTTGCAGAAGACCAAGTTCGAGCTGCGCATCCAGGAGTATTCGGACGACGCCGTGGACGTCGAGATCGTCGAACCGATCCCGCCGCCCCCGCCGCCCCCGCCGCCTCCGCCTCCGCCGGACACCCCGCCGCCGCCCAAGCTGCAGGTCCGTCCGCCGGTGATCAACACCCTGGCGCCTCCGCCGCCGATCACGCTTCCGATCGAGCCGACGAAGAAGGAAGACCGGGTCGAGTATCGGGGTCCGCCCGTGATCGTTCCCGGCCCTCCGCCGCCGCCGGCCCCGCCGGCTCCGGTTCGGCCGCCGGTGATCACCAACCCGAGCTGGGCCTCGCAGCCCCGCCCGACCTATCCGGATCGTGCTCTCGAGCGCGGTCTGTCGGGCAGCGCCGATCTGAGCTGCACCGTCAACCCGAACGGCAGCGTCTCCGGATGCTCGATCGTCTCGGAAACGCCGTCGGGCGCCGGCTTCGGTCGCGCTGCCCTGGCTGCGGCCCGCAGTGCCCGTCTGTCGCCCCGTTCGGTCGATGGCGTGGCCACCGGGGGTACGGTTCGCTTCACCGTCAGGTTCAACCTGCCGGACTAGAACATGGCCCGGAAACGGACCAGGGAATACGCCCCGAGGGAAACCTCGGGGCGTTTTTCGTTGCCGGATAGGCTGGAGGCGCCGAAGCGGTCTTGATCGTCGTCTCCCGCGACGCTAGACACGCGCCTCGCGTCGCCCCTCCCACGGTCCGATCTTCGATCGGCCGACATTTGGGGGGGGCGCTGCGCCGCCTTAGCTCAGTTGGTTAGAGCGCCGGTTTGTGGAACCGGAGGTCCTCAGTTCAAGCCTGAGAGGCGGTACCATCCTTCGCCGGGGTGCACGGGGAAGAGTGAGGCTGAACCTTTCCTGGAAGATCAGGCCACGGCCGGTTCCGGCTCGCCCTGGCCCAAGGGCGAGGCCGTCACGTCGGCGCGCTGGCGCAGGGTCTCGATCGGCCCTTCCAGCTTCGCCAAGGCCTTGACCGCAGCCGCATGGCCGGCCGCGACCACGGGGTCGTAAACCTTCCAGTCGCGGATGTCGGAGCCGTCGGGTTCAGGCAGGATCAACAGGTCCGTGTCGGCCCGCGAACTCTCCATGTCGGCGTCCGTGGTGATGGTCGCCGAGCGCATGAGCACCGAGACGATCGGCGGGCCCTTCTTCCAGGCTCCGGAGACGATCCAGCGCCACCAGGACGGCGGATTGGCCAGGGTCGCGGGATCGACGCCGCGCGTCTGGGACATGTCGACGCCGATGATCGGGCCCGCATTCATCTGGCGCATGACGTCGGTGGGGAAGTTCTTGATCACGGCGCCGTCGACCAGCACCTGGCCGTCGATGACGACCGGCGGCATGACGCCGGGAATGGAGATGGAGGCGCGCATGGCCCGGCGCAGCAGGCCCCGACGGTGCACCTCGATCCGGCCGCTCGTCAGGTTCGACGAGACGGCGAAGAAGGGCAGGGGCATGTCGGCGATGTCGATCTCGCCATAGGCGTCCTGAAGCAGGCGGGCGACCTTGCCGGCGCGGGTCATGGCGATGATCGGGAAGGCGAGGTCCGACAGGGGATCGGAGCGGACAAAGGCGGTCCGGATGCGGGCGTCCAGCTCCTCGTCAGTCCAGCCCAGGGCGGGGCCGGCGGCGATGACGGCGCCCATGGACGAACCGCCCAGGAAGTCGAACCGCACCCCTGCTTCATGCAGGGCGCGCACGGCGCCGATATGGGCATAGGCGCGGGCGCCGCCGCCGGACAGGACGAGACCCACGGCCCGGCCGGTGACGATCCGGGCGATACGGGCGGCGTCCGCCGCGTCGCCCTCGATCGCGTGGAACCAGCGGCCGGGATTGATGGCGTCCAGCCAGACGGCTGTGTTGGCCGGGCGGCGCATGCGCGGGTCGCGCAGCAGGATCAGGTCGGTGAACTGCTGCAGGCCGTGGGCGGTGCGGATCGGGATGTTGGCCGGCGGTGCGGTCAGGGCGTCTCCGATGAGGAACAGCCGGTCGACCTGGCGCGCGCAGAGATTGGCCCAGGACGGCTCATCCAGTTCGGCGACGTAGAGAACGAAGTCGTGGCTGTCCTCCATGCGCGAGAACCATTCGGAGACCGAGGACAGGGCCGAGTGGTCGATGACCTGGCAGGTGTGGCCCTGGGCCTCGACGGCGGCGGCGACGCGGTCGACGAAGGGGCGGATGGGGCGGCCACGCACCGAGATGAATCCGAAGACACTGGGTTCGGTGACGCCCGGCGCGCGCTCGCGGGCCCGGTGCAGCATCAGCCGCGACAGCTCGATCATGACGTCGGGCTGGGTGCGGACGGCCTCGAAGAAGACCTCGCGCGGGAGGGCCAGGATCTCGGAATCGCGCAGGGCGACGACGCTGGCCGAATGCGGCGTGCCGGCGATCAGGGCCATTTCACCGACCGGCTCCCCGGGCTTGATGACGCCGAGAAACTGGGGCGGCTGATCCTCGTTTTTGCGGAAGACGCCGAGGCGGCCGGAGCGAACCAGATAGAGGCTGTCTGGCTCGTCTCCGGCCGAGAACAGCAGTTCTCCGCCGGTCAGGGCGAACCAGCTGGCCCTGGTGTTCTGGTCCTCGAAAACCCGCGCCAGCGCCGCTTCGAGATTGTCGTTGCGGGAAGGGCTCATGCGGGTGTCGTCGCCGTGGCTGGCGGCCGGTCAACGCCCGGCCGGCTGACCTGGATTAACGGCGGATTGGGGGGAGGGGCAAGGGGCGACCTGTCTCCTCGCACCTGGGGGAGGGTCGTCGCGTAGCGACGGGGTGGGGGCGGCATGGCGATGCGGACACGCAGCTGTGGGTTTTGCCTTGCCGCCCCCACCCGGTCCCCGCTGCGCTTCGACCTCCCTCCCCTGAGGGGGACGGAGGATCAGATCCGTCGGACTACCGCCGCCTTGCCGTGAACAGATCGCCCAGCCGGTCGGGGGCGCCTTCGATCCGCTCCAGGTGCGGGTATTTCAGGCCGTCGTGATAGTCGAAGGCCACGGTGCGGTAGCGGGTTCCGTCGCGGACGATGAGTTCTATCTTCTGGTCCGTGCCCTTGGCGGCGGTGACGGCGGCGCGAAGGGTGGCGGCGGAGGCGGCCTCGCCGTTGACGGCGATGATCTGCATGCCGATCGCCAGCCCCTGTCCGAAGGCAGGGCTGTTCCACTGGACGCTCGAGAGGGTGTTGTCGGCGCCGGTCATGAAGCCGAGCGAATAGATGAAGTCGTTGCGGCCGTACTCGGCCCAGAGCGTCCTCTGATAGTCGCTCATCGTGTCGGTATAGACGAGACGGTAGCCGCCGCGCGTCAGGCCATCCAGCGGCGCGCCGGGACCGTGCCCGTCCAGACGGGTGCGCAGGAAGGTCGCCCAGTCGTGTTCCATGACGCCGTTGAGCGTCTCGACGACCGTTTCGAAGGTGTAGGGGTTCGCGTCGTAATCACCCTCCTGGACGCCGAAGAAGGCGCGGGCGAAGTCGTCGAGCGACTTGCGGCCGTTGGTCTGCTCGCGGATCAGGGTGTCGGCGTCGAGCCAGATCAACTGGCCCTCGACATAGTAGTCCTCGCTGCGCTGCCAGGACCGCCAGCCGATCGGGCGGCGCTGGGAGATAATCGGGTCGTTGACCGTGTCCTGCATCGCCCGCCATTCGCGACCGACGGTGTTGTCATAGGTGGCGGCGTCCATGGCGAGGGCGTCCAGCGCCTGCTGGCGGCTATGCAGGCCCGAGCGGGCGGCCAGAACCTTTCCCCAGAACTGGGTCTGGCCCTCGTAGACCCACAGAAGCTCGTTCTGCATGGGCAGGTTGAAGTTGGCGACATCCTGGCCCGCCGGGCGGCGGTACTTGCCGTCCCAGGAGTGGGTGTATTCGTGGGCCAGCAGGTCGCGGTCGCCGAGCTTGCTGTCCCAGTCGGTGAAGAAGCCCGGATCGACGCTGTTCTCCGACGACCGGTGATGCTCCAGCCCGATGCCGCCCATCCGATCGGTCGTGGCGACGAGGAAATCATAGTGGTCGTATTGGCGTGTACCGAACAGGCGGTCGGCCTGGACGACCAGGGTGCGCAGGATGCCGATCTGTTCGTCCGTCGGGGCGATATTTTCGTCGGCGTCGGCGACGATGTTGAGGAGGACGGGCGAGCGGCCGCCCGGGTCGAGGTCGATCTGGCGATAGTGGTCGCCGGCGAACATCGGGCTGTCGACGAGAACGTCGAGCGGGACGGTCTGGAAGGTGGTGGTGGCGCCGGTTGAGCTGTCGGGGCGGAGAGCCGTGCCGTATTCCCAGCCTTCGGGCAGGGTGACGCCGGCCTGGATGGTGATGTTCCGGTGGAAGCGGCCGGCGGGGTAGAGCAGCATCTTCTCCCACTGGATGTTGAGCATCTCGGCCGTCATGGTGATGCGGCCCTGGGCCCCGGTTGTCGGCGACAGGTGCTGGAACTCGGCCACCAGTTCGGCGGCGCCGGCCGGAACGACGATGTGGAAGGCGTAGGGACTGACCGCATCCCGCACCCATTCGATGCGCTGGCCGCCGGCGGTGAAGGTCAGGCCGGCGAGCTGGGTCACCGGGCCGACCGGGCCGTGGTTGCCGGGAAGCCATTCCGGGAAGAACAGGGTCATCGGGCCGGCGGCCTCGACCGGAATGGTCTCGCGCACGCGATAGATGCGGCGGTTCAGGTCCGTGGCGTCGACGTCGAGGCGGACGACGCCGGGCCAGGCGCGATCGACGACGGCGGGGATAGGCTGGGGCGTCGGAGGCGTCTGGGCGAATGTGGGGGCGGCGGAGGCGAGCAGGAGGGCCGCGAAACAGGCGGAGACGGCGAGACGCTTCATGATGCTGGGAATCCGGAGATGAACAGGTCACCTATCAGCGCCGCGTGCGACAGTCCGTCAAGCGTGAGTGCTGATCCTTCTCCCCTTGCGGGAGAAGGTGGCAGCCGAAGGCTGACGGATGAGGGATCACGCCGGCGGTCGGAATGAGTCGGGCGAACGCAAATCCGTGGCGGTCAGCGTGACCCCTCATCCGACCTCGCTTTGCTCGGCCACCTTCTCCCGCAAGGGGAGAAGGGCTCCTACTTCACTTCCAGCAGTTCGACCTTGAACAGCAGGGTCGAGTTGGGCGGGAGTTCGTCGCCGCCGACCCAGCGGGCGCCGTAGCCGAGATCGGCGGGGATGGCGAAATGGAAGGTCTCGCCGACGTGCATCAGGGCGACCCCCTCGGTCCAGCCGGCGATGACGCGGTTCAACGGGAACTCGGCCGACTCGCCCCGGTCGTAGGAGGAGTCGAACTTGCGGCCGTCAATGAAGGTCCCCTCGTAGTGGACCCGGACGGTCGAGGTCTCGGTTGGTTGAGCACCCTCGGGATGGGCGGCGCCTTCACGGAGGTACTGGAGGCCGGACGCCGTGGTGGTCCAGCCGCGGCGGGCGCCGTTCCAGGCCAGGTAGGCGGCCTGGCCGGCCTCGTACTCGGCGGGCGTCGAGTGGACGGTTGGGTCGACGACGGCGACAGGTTCCGGCGCGGTGGCGCAGGCGGCGAGGGCGGCAGCAGCGACGAAGATGGGGATGATTTTCATGCAGCGACGCTAGCAGTCGAAAAAGCTCTTGCGAAGATGCCGGAAATCGGAGTGCGGGCCTTTATTTCGCCTGAGAAGCGCGTATATGTCCGCGTTCCGCAACACTCCCCATGAGTCTGCGCGAAAGCGCCGAGGCCCGGTCCGTCGCCCTCCGACCGAGCGAAGGCGTGGCTCCTTACCCAGGGAGCTCACCAGATTTCAGGCCTCCTGACCGCGAAAGCGCGTCGAGGGTGGAGGCCGAAACCGATTGTCACGGCGTGGGCCCTTTCCGGCAAGGATGGGCGCACCGCCGTGGCTGCTGCATTTTGCGCGTGGTCTCCCCCGGATCCGCGAATGGGAAAACAGAATGACTGACGTCCTGAACGGTCTCACCATCAATGGTCAGATCGCATCGGCCACGACCTTCACCGGCAAGAAGCGCATCCGCAAGTCTTTCGGGCGTATCCCGGAAGCGGTGGCCATGCCGAACCTGATCGAGGTTCAGCGCGCCTCCTATGAGCAGTTCCTGCAGCGCGAAGTGCGCCCGGGCGTCCGCAAGGAACAGGGCATCGAGGCGGTCTTCAAGTCGGTCTTCCCTATCAAGGACTTCAACGAACGCGCAGTGCTGGAATACGTGTCCTACGAGTTCGAGGACCCCAAGTACGACGTCGAGGAATGCATCCAGCGCGACATGACCTATGCCGCGCCGCTGAAGGTCAAGCTGCGCCTGATCGTCTTTGAGGCGGACGAGGAAACCGGCGCGCGCTCGGTCAAGGACATCAAGGAACAGGACGTCTACATGGGGGACATCCCCCTGATGACGGACAAGGGGACCTTCATCGTCAACGGCACCGAGCGGGTGATCGTTTCGCAGATGCACCGCTCGCCGGGCGTCTTCTTCGACCACGACAAGGGCAAGACCCACTCGTCGGGCAAGCTGCTGTTCGCCGCCCGCGTGATCCCGTACCGCGGTTCGTGGCTGGACTTCGAGTTCGACGCCAAGGACGTGGTGTTCGTGCGTATCGACCGTCGCCGCAAACTGCCGGCGACCACCTTCCTCTATGCCCTGGGCATGGACGGCGAGGAGATCCTGCGCACCTTCTACGAGACCGTTCCCTACGAGAAGCGCGGCGAAGGCTGGGTCACTCCCTACAAGGCGGATCGCTGGAAGGGCGTGAAGCCCGAGTTCGACCTGGTCGACGCCGACACCGGCGAGATCGTCGCCTCGGCCGGCCAGAAGATCTCGGCCCGTGCGGCCAAGAAGCTGGGCGACACGACCAAGTCGCTATCGCTGGCGGCTGACGCCCTGGTGACCCGCTACCTGGCCGCCGACGCCGTCAACTACGAGACTGGCGAAATCTACGCCGAGGCCGGTGACGAGCTGGACGCGCCGATCATCGAGCTGCTCGAAGAGCGTGGCTTCACCACCATCGACGTGCTGGACATCGACCACGTGACGGTCGGCGCCTACATGCGCAACACCCTGCGCGTGGACAAGAACACCGGCCGCGACGACGCTCTGTTCGACGTCTATCGCGTGATGCGTCCGGGCGAGCCGCCGACCACGGAAGCCGCCGAAGCCATGTTCAACTCGCTGTTCTTCGACAGCGAACGTTACGACCTGTCGGCCGTCGGCCGGGTCAAGATGAACATGCGTCTGGAAACGCCGGAGGTGTCCGACGAGACCCGCGTCCTGCAGAAGGACGACGTGCTGAAGGTCCTGCAGATCCTCGTCGGCCTGAAGGACGGCCGCGGCGAGATCGACGACATCGACAACCTCGGTAACCGCCGGGTCCGTTCGGTCGGCGAACTGCTGGAAAACCAGTACCGCGTCGGCCTGCTGCGCATGGAACGCGCCATCAAGGAGCGCATGTCGTCGGTCGATATCGACACGGTGATGCCGCACGACCTGATCAACGCCAAGCCGGCCGCGGCCTCGGTACGTGAATTCTTCGGCTCCTCGCAGCTGTCGCAGTTCATGGACCAGACGAACCCGCTGTCGGAAATCACCCACAAGCGTCGCCTTTCGGCGCTTGGCCCTGGCGGTCTGACGCGCGAGCGCGCGGGCTTTGAAGTCCGCGACGTGCACCCGACCCACTACGGCCGCATCTGCCCGATCGAAACGCCGGAAGGCCCGAACATCGGCCTGATCAACTCGCTGGCCACCCACGCCCGGGTGAACAAGTACGGCTTCATCGAGAGCCCGTACCGTCGCGTGAAGGACGGAAAGGCCCTGGACGAGGTGGTCTACATCTCGGCCATGGAGGAGTCGAAATACACGATCGCCCAGGCCAACATCCAGCTGAAGGACGGCATGATCGTCGAGGAGCTGGTCCCGGGCCGGATCAATGGCGACTCCCAGTTGCTGATCCGGGCTGACGTGGACATGATGGACGTGTCGCCGAAACAGGTCGTTTCGGTCGCCGCCGCCCTGATCCCGTTCCTGGAAAACGATGACGCCAACCGGGCCCTGATGGGCGCGAACATGCAGCGTCAGGCCGTGCCTCTGGTGCAGTCGGACGCGCCTCTGGTCGGCACCGGCATGGAAGCCGTCGTGGCCCGTGACTCGGGCGCCGTGGTCGTGGCTCGCCGCGACGGTGTTGTCGAACAGATCGACGGCACCCGGATCGTGGTCCGTGCGACCAACGAACAGGACGCCAGCCGTTCGGGCGTCGACATCTATCGCCTGTCGAAGTTCCAGCGCTCCAATCAGTCGACCTGCATCAACCAGCGCCCGATCGTGCGTGTGGGCGATGAGGTCAAGGTCGGCGACGTGATCGCCGATGGTCCCTCGACGGACCTGGGCGAACTGGCCCTGGGCCGCAACGCCCTCGTCGCCTTCATGCCCTGGAACGGCTACAACTTCGAGGACTCGATCCTGATCTCGGAGCGCATCGTGCGCGACGACGTCTTCACCTCGATCCACCTCGAGGAGTTCGAGGTGATGGCGCGTGATACGAAGCTCGGGCCGGAAGAAATCACCCGCGATATCCCGAACGTCGGCGAGGAAGCCCTGCGCAACCTCGACGAGGCCGGCATCGTGGCCATCGGCGCCGAGGTCCAGCCCGGCGACATCCTGGTCGGCAAGGTGACGCCGAAGGGCGAAAGCCCGATGACCCCGGAAGAGAAGCTGCTGCGCGCCATCTTCGGCGAGAAGGCTTCGGACGTCCGCGACACCTCGCTGCGTCTGCCGCCCGGCGTCGCCGGCACCATCGTCGACGTGCGCGTGTTCAACCGTCACGGCGTCGACAAGGACGAACGCGCCATGTCGATCGAGCGCGACGAGATCGAGCGCCTGGGCAAGGATCGCGACGACGAACTCGCGATCCTGGAACGCAACGTCTACGGTCGCCTGCGTCCGCTGGTCCTGAACAAGAACGCCGTCTCTGGTCCGAAGGGCCTGGGCCGCGGTGAAGTCACCGAAGCCAAGCTGGGCGAGCTGTCGCGCGGCCTGTGGTGGCAGATCGCCCTCGACGACGAGAAGGCGATGGGCGAGCTGGAGCAGATGAAGAAGTCGTTCGAGGACGCCCGCAAGGCGCTCGACCGTCGCTTCGAGGACAAGGTCGAGAAGCTTCAGCGCGGCGACGAACTGCCCCCCGGCGTGATGAAGATGGTCAAGGTCTTCGTGGCCGTGAAGCGCAAGCTTCAGCCCGGGGACAAGATGGCCGGCCGTCACGGTAACAAGGGCGTCATCTCCAAGATCCTGCCGATCGAGGACATGCCGCACCTGGAAGACGGGACTTCGGTCGACGTCGTTCTGAACCCGCTGGGCGTGCCCTCGCGCATGAACATCGGCCAGATCTTCGAAACCCACCTGGGTTGGGCGGCTGCGGGCCTTGGCAAGCAGATCGCCGGCCTGCTGGAAGCCTGGCAGGGCGGCGGCCAGAAGCAGGCGCTGATCGAGTATCTGACCGGCATCTACGGCGAGGACACCCCCCTGCCGGAGGAAGAGCACGAGCTGATCGAGCTGGCGCAGAACCTGTCGAAGGGGGTTCCGTTCGCGACCCCCGTATTCGACGGCGCGCACATCTCGGACATCGAGGACCTGCTCGAGAAGGCGGGTCTGGAGCGTTCGGGTCAGTCGATCGTCTATGACGGTACGACCGGCGAGCAGTTCAAGCGTCCGGTCACGGTCGGCTACATCTACATGCTGAAGCTGCACCACCTGGTCGACGACAAGATCCACGCCCGCTCCATCGGTCCGTACTCCCTGGTCACCCAGCAACCGCTGGGCGGCAAGGCGCAGTTCGGCGGTCAGCGCTTCGGGGAGATGGAGGTCTGGGCTCTGGAAGCCTACGGCGCCGCCTATACCCTGCAGGAAATGCTGACGGTGAAGTCCGACGACGTGGCCGGACGGACCAAGGTCTACGAGGCCATCGTGCGCGGCGACGACAGCTTCGAGGCGGGCATTCCCGAGAGCTTCAACGTTCTCATCAAGGAAATGCGCTCGCTGGGTCTGAACGTGGAGCTGGAGAACTCATAAGCGACGGGGAGAAATCCTCCCCCGTTGGGGGAGGGGGATCGCGGAGCGGTGGAGGGGGCAGCCCCAGACACCGAACTCGCGGCGGGCCCCCTCCGTCACGGCGCGAAGAAGCGCCGCGCCACCTCGCCCAAGGGGGGAGGATTGGTGGGTCTCCATTCTGAATTTTTCGCGGTTAGTCCGCAGAAGGAAAACAAGATGAACCAGGAAGTCCTGAACATCTTTAACGCGGTCCCGGTCACCCCGACCTTCGACCAGATCAAGATCGCCCTGGCCTCGCCGGAAAAGATCCGCTCGTGGTCGTTCGGCGAGATCAAGAAGCCCGAGACGATAAACTATCGCACGTTCAAGCCCGAGCGTGACGGCCTGTTCTGCGCCCGTATCTTTGGTCCGACCAAGGACTACGAATGCCTGTGCGGCAAGTACAAGCGCATGAAATACAAAGGCATTATCTGCGAGAAGTGCGGCGTGGAGGTCACCCTGGCCCGCGTCCGGCGCGAGCGGATGGGCCATATTGAACTGGCTTCGCCGGTCGCCCACATCTGGTTCCTGAAGTCGCTGCCGTCGCGCATCTCGCTGATGCTGGACATGGCGCTGAAGGACGTGGAGCGCGTGCTCTACTTCGAGAACTACATCGTCACCGAGCCGGGCCTGACCCCGCTGAAGCAGAACCAGCTTCTGACGGAAGACGAATTCTACCGTTACCAGGACGAGTTCGGCGATGACGGCTTCACTGCCGAGATCGGCGCCGAAGCCGTGCGCAACCTGCTGATGGGCATCGACCTGCATTCGGAGGCCGAGCGCCACCGCGGCGAGCTGGCCGACAGCCCGTCGGAAGTGAAGGCCAAGAAGGCCTCCAAGCGCCTGAAGCTGATCGAGGCCTTCCTCGAATCCGGCAACAAGCCCGAGTGGATGATCCTGACGGTCGTGCCGGTCATCCCGCCGGAACTGCGTCCTCTGGTGCCGCTGGACGGCGGCCGCTTTGCCACGTCCGACCTGAACGACCTCTATCGCCGGGTCATCAACCGCAACAACCGCCTGAAGCGGCTGATCGAACTGCGCGCACCCGACATCATCATCCGCAACGAAAAGCGGATGCTGCAGGAGTCGGTCGACGCCCTGTTCGATAACGGCCGTCGCGGCCGCGTCATCACCGGGGCCAACAAGCGTCCGCTGAAGTCGCTGGCCGACATGCTGAAGGGCAAGCAGGGTCGCTTCCGTCAGAACCTGCTGGGCAAGCGCGTAGACTATTCGGGCCGTTCGGTCATCGTCGTGGGGCCCGATCTGAAGCTGCACGAGTGCGGCCTGCCCAAGAAGATGGCGCTCGAGCTGTTCAAGCCGTTCATCTATGCGCGTCTGGACGCCAAGGGCCTGTCGGGCACCGTCAAACAGTCCAAACGCATGGTCGAGCGCGAACAGCCGCAGGTGTGGGACATCCTCGAAGAGGTGATCCGCGAACACCCGGTGATGCTGAACCGCGCGCCGACGCTTCACCGTCTGGGCATCCAGGCGTTCGAGCCCAAGCTCATCGAGGGCAAGGCCATCCAGCTGCACCCGCTGGTCTGCGCCGCCTTCAACGCCGACTTCGACGGCGACCAGATGGCCGTGCACGTCCCGCTGAGCCTTGAGGCCCAGCTGGAAGCCCGCGTGCTGATGATGTCGACCAACAACATCCTGTCGCCGGCCAACGGCAAGCCGATCATCGTGCCGTCGCAGGACATCGTCCTGGGTCTGTACTATCTGTCGCTGGTCAAGGACGGTGAGCCGGGCGAAGGCAAGCTGTTCGCCAACATCGGTGAGATCGACGCGGCGCTGGACGCCGCCGTGGTGACCCTGCACACCCGCATCAAGGCGCGCTGGAGCGAACAGGACGCCGAAGGCAACGAGATCACCAAGGTGATCGACACGACGCCAGGCCGCATGAAGCTGGGCGCCCTGCTGCCGCAGAACCCGAACGTCGGCTATCGCCTGCTCGAGAAGAACCTCACCAAGAAGGAAATCGGCAACCTGATCGACGTGGTCTATCGCCACTGTGGTCAGAAGGCGACGGTGATGTTCGCCGACCAGATGATGGGTCTGGGCTTCAAGGAAGCCGCCAAGGCCGGCATCTCGTTCGGCAAGGACGACATCGTGATCCCGGCCAAGAAGGTCGAGATCGTCGCCGCCACGCGCACCCTGGTCGAGGAATACGAGCAGCAGTACGCCGACGGCCTGATCACCAAGGGCGAGAAGTACAACAAGGTCGTCGACGCCTGGGCCAAGGCCACGGACCGGGTCGCCGACGAGATGATGGGCGAGATCGCGCAACCGCGCGTGCTGGCCTCGGGTCGTACCGCCGAGATCAACTCGGTCTATATGATGGCCAACTCCGGCGCCCGCGGTTCGCAGGCCCAGATGAAGCAGCTCGGCGGGATGCGCGGCCTGATGGCCAAGCCGTCCGGCGAGATCATCGAGACGCCGATCGTCTCGAACTTCAAGGAAGGCCTGACCGTCCTCGAATACTTCAACTCCACCCACGGCGCCCGCAAGGGTCTGGCCGACACCGCGCTGAAGACCGCCAACTCGGGTTACCTGACCCGTCGTCTGGTGGACGTGGCGCAGGACTCGATCGTCACCGAGGAAGACTGCGGTTCCACGCGGGGCATCACCCTGCGCGCCGTGGTTGAGGGCGGCGACGTCCTGGTCTCGCTGGGTCAGCGCGTCCTGGGCCGCTACAACGCCGAGGACATCAAGGAGCCGGGCACCGATAACGTCCTGTTCCCCGCCGACACTTATCTGGTGGAGGACATCGTTGAAGTCATCGACCGCGAGGGTGTCCAGTCCATCAAGGTCCGTTCGGCCCTGACCTGCGAGGCCGAAGCCGGCATCTGCGGCATGTGCTACGGCCGTGACCTGGCGCGCGGCACCAACGTCAACATCGGCGAAGCGGTCGGCGTCATCGCGGCGCAGTCCATCGGCGAGCCGGGCACCCAGCTGACGATGCGGACGTTCCACATCGGCGGCACGGCCCAGGTGGCGGAAACCTCGTTCTACGAGGCGACCAACGCCGGCGTCGTCAAGGTCGTCGGCCCCACCGTCACCGGCGCCCACGGCGATCTGGTTTCGATGAGCCGCAATGTCGTCGTCACCGTCATGGTCGATGGCAAGGACCGTGAAAGCTACAAGATCCCCTACGGCGGTCGCCTGCGCGTCAAGGAAGGCTCCGAGGTCAAGAAGAACCAGCGTCTGGCGGAGTGGGACCCCTACACCACCCCGATCATCACCGAAGTCGGTGGCTCCGTTCGCTTCGAGGATCTGGTCGAAGGTCTGTCCTTCAAGGAAGAGACCGACGAAGCGACGGGCATCGCCCAGCGCGTCGTCATCGACTGGCGCGCGTCGCCGCGGGGTTCGGACCTGCGTCCGGCCATGGGCATCACCAATGGCGACGAGTACGCCAAGCTGGCCTCGGGCTCCGACGCCCGCTACCTGCTGCCCGTCGGCGCCATCCTGTCGGTCGCCAACGGCGACGAGGTGAAGCCCGGCGAGATCCTGGCCCGTATCCCGACCGAGGGCGCCAAGACCCGCGACATCACCGGCGGTCTGCCGCGGGTGGCCGAGCTGTTCGAAGCGCGTCGTCCCAAAGACTGCGCGGTCATTGCCGAGATGGACGGCCGCGTCGAATTCGGTCGCGACTACAAGAACAAGCGCCGCATCAAGATCACGCCGGAACTGAACGCCGATGGCGAACAGGGCGAACCGGTCGAGTTCCTGATCCCCAAGGGCAAACATATCTCCGTCCACGACGGCGATCTGATCCAGAAGGGCGACTACATCATCGACGGCAACCCCGATCCGCACGATCTGCTGCGCATCCAGGGCGTCGAGGCGCTGGCCGAGTATCTCGTGAACGAAGTGCAGGAGGTCTATCGACTGCAGGGCGTGCCGATCAACGACAAGCACATCGAGGTGATCGTTCGCCAGATGCTGCAGAAAGTCGAGATCCTCGACTCGGGCGAAACCACCCTGATCCGTGGCGACACGGTCGAAGTGGCCGAGGCGGTGCTTGAGAACGAGAAGGTCGAGAAGCGTGGGGGCCGGATCGCCACCACCCAGCCCGTCCTGCTCGGCATCACCAAGGCATCGCTGCAGACCCGCAGCTTCATCTCGGCGGCGTCCTTCCAGGAGACCACCCGCGTCCTCACCGACGCCTCGGTCCACGGCAAGAAGGACATGCTGGAAGGCCTGAAGGAGAACGTCATCGTCGGCCGACTGATCCCGGCCGGTACGGGCGCCTATCTGCGCAGCCTGCAGAAGATCGCCAACGAGCGTGACGCCCTGCTGACCTCGACGCGCGAAGCCGCCGTCGAGCCCCTGCCGGCGGAACTGCAACTGGAGCTGGCCGAGAGCGAGTAATCGCTTTCGCAAGCTGAAGACTGAAGAGGGCGGCTCCGGAGACGGGGTCGCCCTTTTTGCATCCAGAGTTGACGGCTTTGCGGGCAAGGGAGACGATGGCGGCGTGGCGGGAAATGCTGATGTTGGATTTTTTCATCACCTATCTGTCGTCCAGAGAGGGCAAGACGGTCGCAGCCATCGTGGCGGTCAGCCTGATGGTCTTGATCGTGGCGTCCAGCGCCAACCTCATGATCGATGTGGGCGCCGCAGCGCACGACGCCTTCTGCCCGGACCACGGCTGGGCCGTTTAAGGGGCCGTCGGCTACTCCATCTTGCGGTTGTTGCGCAGGCGCTCGTCCGTCATCTCGAAGCCGGGCCGCAGGTGGGCGCCGGCACAGGTGCTTCGCAGATTGCCGCCCGGGCAGCCGGGGCTGGACATGACGATGCCGACGCCGGAGCGGGCTCCGCGCAGGGAATCATGGGCGGCGAGGGCGGCCGCGCCGTCGCGGGCGAACTGGGCGTCGCGGCGCTGTTCCGAGGGCGTCAGGGTGCGCGGGCCGAGCGGGCCGGCGCGGCCGGCGGCCGTGTTGAAGCGGTCGTCGCAGAGTTGCTGTTCGGAGGCGGACAGCTGGCCGTCCATCGTCCGGCAGCCACCCGCCCCGGTGCGCATCGAACGGCCGACGGCGGCGGCCATCCCCTCGGGCGTCACCTGCCAAGGGTCGGCGGAGGCTGGGGGAGGTCCGACGAGGGGGCTGGCGCCGATCCGCGGAACGGGGGCGGTGGGGCGGTCCTCCTCCTCCTCACGCGTGCGGTCGTGGGCGACGGACGGGACGGCTTCGCCGAGGACCGGGACCGTTTCACGGGCGGCGGCGCTGGCGGGCGTCGGCTCGCGCACCGTTTCGCCCTCGAGGAGGGGGCGCGGCTCCATCTCCACGAAGATCGGGATGTTCGGGGCCTCTGTGAACACCGGCGGATCGCCGGCGAACAGGCCGATGGCCAGCGGCGTCAGGACGAGCGCGTGAAACGCGACCGAGGCCGCCAGCACCGCGGCGCGGCGACGGTCGGCGGGCGAGCGCCAAAGCGCAATACTCAGGCCGGCGTTCGACACACATCCTCCCCGTGGGTCCAGCCACGCTGACGGGCGACCGTGGCCGGAACAGGGCGTCCCGGACAGGCGCGCCGCGCCTTCCGGGATGACAAGCTCACGAGATGATGGTCCAGGGCGAGAGCGGACGGACGGTGGCGCAGGCGGGCGTGCCGTCCTTGCCCCGGCCGGGGAGTGTGGTCGCGATGACGGCGCCGGGCTTCAACAGGCCCGATGGAATGTCGTGGACGTCGATCTTGGCGCGGCGGCTGACCTGGACAAGGCCGGGGGGCAGGCCGTCCATCGATCCGCCGATGGCGATGTAGACGAACCGGCGCGTCGGCCCCTCGCGGCGCACGAAGGTTCCGCCAAGCTTGCCATCCGGCCGGAGATCCACGGGCATGTCGAAGGTCAGGGGCGCATCGGTCGACAGGCGGATGTCATGCGGCGCGTTCTTCGCATCCTGACGCCAGTAGTGCAGCCCGGGGACCGGATCGGCGATGGTCAGGCGCAGGGTCAGGGTCTCAGTCATGGCTGACCAGATGGGCGCCGCGCACCATGCGGACAAACGGAAGGGGGCGGTCCGTCCCGGATCGCCGCTGCGCGCCGTCCGCGATGACAATCCGTTCGGCGACCTCGGCCAGGACAAAGCGCGTGATGGAGGGCAGGTCCAGGGCGCGGGCCTCGTCCAGCGGGAGCCAGGCGATCTCATCCAGTTCCCCCGAACCGGCGGTCGGTTCGGGGGCCAGCAGCGCCGAGGCGTCGGCCATGAAGAAGCGGGCGTCGAAGCGGCGGGAGCGGCCGGGCGGGGTGATGGCGCGGGCGATGTAGGACAGGGCCGCGAGGTCTGGCAGGGCCCCGGCCTGGCGAAACTCGCGCCACGGCCCGGCGACGGAGGCGGGCAGGGCAGGGCGGCCGAGGATCAGGCCGGTCTCCTCGAAGGTCTCGCGCACGGCGGTCAGGCACAGGGCGCGGGCGCGATGCGGCGCCAGTTCGGCCTCGAGACGGGCGCGGGTGGGGCCGGAGGGTTCAGCGCCCGCAGCCGCGGTGAAGTCGGCGCGATCGATGCGGCCGCCGGGGAAGACCCATTTGGACGCCATGAAGACATGGCCCGGCGCGCGGCGACCCATGAGCACCTGGGGCCTCTTGCCGCTCCGGACCAGGATCAGGGTAGCGGCGTCCTTGGGGCGCTGGCGCGGACCAGCCGCTCGGGGGGCGTCGCGGATATCCTGCGCGGCATCGAAGGGCTGGAGGGGCGACGGCATCGAAAACCGATGCCACGGGGGTGCCGGCAAGGAAAGCGCGGCCGTCGCGCGGTCACCCGAGGACGCGGCCGATGCGGACGAGCGTTCCGCCGGGGTCGCTGAGAGAGAACTCATAGGTTCCCCAGATGCGGGCGTGCGGCCCCTGCGGTTCCAGGATCAGGTCCCGGACCCGGTCGGCGACGGCGTCCACGTCCTCGACATAGAGGTAGAGGCCCAACGGATTGTCCTCCAAACGGCCGGGCCAGCCGGGTGTGGACCTCAGGTGGATGCGCCAGCCGCTTTCGTCGGAGAGCAGGCGGTAGTCAGCGTGATCGCTGACGACCCTGAACCCGAGCCGGCCATAGAAGGCGGTGCTGGCGTCGATGTCGTGGGCGGGCACGATGGCCGCCGCATGATGCTGTTCCATCATTCGGCCTCTCCGTCGGGGCGGGCGAGGATCATCGTCGCGGCGACGGCCAGCGACCATAGGGCGAATGCGGCCATGGCGGCGACCGCCACATGCAGGCCGAAGCCGCCGTCCGTCGTCGTGTGCCAGAGGGCGAGGCCGAGAATTACGACGCCCAGCGTCGCCGCCACGCGACCTGCAAAGGACCGGCGCCAGAGCCCGGGAGACCAGGTCGCGGCGCCTAGAGCGACCAGGACCGTGCCGAGGGCGTCGAGGCTTTGATTGAGCGCCCACAGGGTGTGTCCGCCGGCCTCGCGGACGGCGGGGTCCGAGGTCGACGCCAGCAGTCGTCCGCTCGCGAATCCGTTGACCAACGCCGCTCCGGCCAGGGCGAGGAAGCCCGCGCCGAGCAGGAGCGCGCCGGTGCGGGTCAGGATACGGGTTTCGTCGAGTTGTCGCTTCACGCCATCGAACCCGACCGTGAGCGCCAGCAGGCAGCCGATCATGGCGGCGTGGACGAAGCCATTGCTCCAGTCGCGGAGGAACTGTCCGTCGTCGTGGGTGGTCGAGAGTGAGGTCGGATGGTGCAACATCAGGACAAGGGCGAGGCCGGTCGCTGCGGCGATAATGGCGCCGTCGGCGCGGGTCTGGTTGGCGGTCATGTGAGTTCCCCGTTTCAGAGGATCTCTGTGCCGGGAGCGCACGAGCCAGGCGACGGACGAAGCCGGACGGAGTCCGCTAGCGGACAAACCCGAACAAAAGTCCGGAACGAGGGGTGGCTACGGGCTTAACCCGGGCGGGCGATCAGCTAGGGTCGGGCATGACCCTTGCGGCCGAGGATCTCGATCGACGCAGCCAGCGGACCCGCAAGGCGGTGTTCGACGCCTTCACGCGCCTGATCTTCTCTCATCGCTACAGTGCGATCCGGACGTCGGACCTGATCGAGGAGGCGGGCGTCGGGCGCTCGACCTTTTACGAGCATTTCCGCAACAAGGACGACGTGATGGTCTGGGCCATCGACCCGATCTTCGCGCCCCTGGCCGAGGCGGCGGCCGGTCAGGCGAACCTGCCCCGGTTACGGTTCGTGCTGGACCACCTGTGGGAGCGGCGGGCCCTGGCGCGGATCATGTTCGAGCCGCCGCTGGCCGCGAAGCTGCACAGGAAGCTGGCGGCCATGATCGAGGCGCGACTGGGCGAAGGGAGCGACGGCATACCGGCGGCCATGACCGCCGCCGCCTCAGCCGCCGCCCAGCTGGCCCTGCTTCGGATATGGTTGAGTGGAGAGGCACCGTGCGAGCCGGAGGTGCTGGCGCGCAGGCTGGCCGGGGGACGCTGATCGCCCTTCAGCGGGCTTCAATCGGTGCTACGGCGCCAATAGGTGACGAGGATGACCGTCTGCGGCGTATCCGTCATCGTTCGAGTAAGGGTGCGTTCCAGGTCAAGGCCGAGGGCGTTGCCGGTGAGCGTGAAGAAGCGCAGCTCAGCCATCAAATCGTCGTCGAGGGCGAGAGGGCTGACACCCGTGACCTCGCAGAGCGTGGCGCTGCAACGAGCCTGTGAGGAGTCCGCGCCTTCGGCGAACAGCGGAAGCGCGCGATAGGCGGTCAGCAGGCCCGCCTCCGTGGTCGGTGACCATGCCGGGTCCTTCCTTCCGGCCGCGACCTCGTCGGCAAGGGCGGCCTAATCGGGTCGGGTCGCGACCTCTTCGGCAACGGCGGCCAAATAGGGTCCGGGTGCGACCTCTTCGGCAAGGGCGGCCCAATCGGATCGGGGCGCGTCCGACGTGAACACGGAACGGGCGCTATCGACGCTCTGGCCAGATGAGGCGAGCGGGACGGCGGTCTGCTGGGCGAGGATCGCGGCGGCGAGAAGGACGGCGGCGGCCATGGGAAGTCTCCATCGGTGGGACGCACGTCGGTGTGCGTCTGGGCGAGGGAGTTCTGGCGCTGTGTCGGCGGGTCGGGCGAGGCCGATAAAGTCGTGACGATTTTCTCGGGCCACGATCAGGCGGGCGATCTCGCGGCTGGAGCCGATTCCGGTCTTTCGGCGGGCGGATCGGAAGCGTTCGTTGACGGCGGCCTCGGACATCGAGCGCAGGGTCGCGATCGATTTCGCCGTGTGCCCACGGCCCAGAAGGCCCAGCAGATCGCGCTCCACGGCGTTCAGCCGGTCGAGCGCGCGGTCGGTCTCCGGAATCGTATTGGCCGGTTCATGGGTCATGCGCCATGCTGGACCGCCAGGGTGAGGCCGGGCAAGCGGGGGCGGACGGGATGGCGGGGAAATCTGAAGGCCGGAACGACACGCTGACCGTGGTCGCGCTGGCGGTTCTGGCGGCGATCACGGTGACGGTGGCGCACGAAGCGGTCGGGCACGGGAGCGTCTGCCTGGCGCTCGGCGGGCGGGTGACGCTGCTCACGACGTCGCTGTTCCGGTGCGATGTTCCGTCGTTCCTGATCGATCTGGGCGGGCCGTTGACCAGTCTGGCGGTCGCCGCGATGGCGGCAGTGGCGAGCCGTGCGACGCGGGCGACCCGGCCGGGGCTGACCCTGTATCTAGTGCTGGTCGCGGCCATGGCCGGGTTCTGGGAAGGCGCCTATCTGGTCCAGGTCACGCTGACCGAGCACGGCGATCTGTATTCCGCCTGGACAGGTCTGGCAGGCGACGCGACCGTTGCGGTTCGGGTCGGCGGCGCGGCGGTCGGGGTGGCGATTTATCTCGTGACCGTCGTGTTCGCGTCGCGGATGCTGGCCGGAGCACTGGTCGAGCCACGCAGGGCGACGCGGACGGCTTGGGTCGCCGCAATGGTCGCGACGATGACGGCGGCGCTGATCTATCGCGGCGGCGTCGGGGACAATCTCATAAACACGGCTCTGGGGATCGGGGCCGCGTCCCTGCCGTTGTTGCTGATTCCGCGACGGGGGACCGGCTCCGCGACGGCGAGAGCGATCCGCCGGAGCGTGCCGGTGATCTCGCTCGCCGCTGTGGTCTGGCTGGCGTTCGCCCTGACGATGGGACGCGGGCTCGGCGGCTAGCGCCGCTTGCCCTTGCGGACGCCTTTCGGCGTGCCGCCGCGCGGGGGTTTGGGACCGCCGGGACGACCGAGGCCGCGTTTGGGCGGGCCGTTACCGCCTGTGCCCGGACCACGACCCCGGAGGCCGAGGCGAGGGGCCGGGGCGTTGGGGTCGCGGGGCTCGGCGTCCGAGAGCATCTCGAACAGGAGGCCGCCGGTGATGGGGGTGGCCTCCTTCAGCTTGACCTCGACCTTCCGGCCGAGGGTGTAGCGCTGGCCGCTGCGTTCTCCGACGAGGGCATGGGCGCGGTCGTCGTGGGTGAAGTATTCGTTGCCCAGCGACGAGACGGGCACCAGGCCGTCCGCCCCGGTCTCGTCGAGGCGGACGAACAGGCCGAAACGGGTCACGCCGGTGATGCGACCGGTGAAGGTCGCGCCGACGCGGTCCTCCAGGAAGGCGGCGATGTAGCGGTCCATGGCGTCGCGCTCGGCGGCCATGGACCGGCGCTCGGCCAGGGTGACCTGATCGGCGATGGCGGGCAGTTCGGCGATCTCGCGGTCGGTCAGGCCGTCGCTGCCGAGGTTCAGCGCGCGGATCAGGCCCCGGTGCACGATCAGGTCGGAGTAGCGCCGGATCGGCGAGGTGAAGTGTGCATAACGGTCAAGGTTGAGTCCGAAGTGGCCGACGTTGTCGGGCGCATAGATGGCCTGCATCTGGGAGCGCAGCACGACCTCGTTGACGACCTCGGCGTGGGGGCCGTCGCGGGTCTCGTCGAGCAGCTTGTTGAACCGCTTGGTCGTCGGGGCCTCGCCCTTGTTCCACGGCTTGCCGATGGTCGAGAGGAAGTCGGCGAGGTTGAAGACCTTCTCCTGGCTGGGCGTCTCGTGGACGCGGAAGATGAGGGGGGTCTTCTTCTGCTCGAGCGTCTCGGCGGCGCAGACGTTGGCCTGGACCATCATCTCCTCGATCAGGCGGTGGGCTTCCAGGGAGACCCGCTTCTCGATCGAGGCGATGCCGCCGTCGGGCGCCATGCGGATGCGGCGTTCGGCGCTGTCGATCTGCAGGGGGGCGCGCTTGAGACGGCCCTTCAGCATGGTGTGGTAGGCGTTCCACAGCGGGTACAGGATCGTGTCCATGATCGGACCGGTCGCGTCATCCGTGCCGCCGCCCTGCTCGACCCCGTCGATGGCCCCCTGGGCCTGCTCGTAGGAGAGTTTGGCGTGGCTGCGCATCAGGCCGCGGTGGAACTTGTGTCCGAGCTTGCGGCCGTCCTTGTCGAAAACCATGCGCACGGCGAGGGTGGCGCGGTTCTCACCCTCCTTGAGGCTGCACAGGCCGTTCGACAGCCGCTCGGGCAGCATCGGCTCGACGCGGTCGGGAAAATAGGTCGAGTTGCCCTTGGCCCGCGCCTCGCGGTCCAGACTGGTGTTGGGGCGGACGCAGGCGGCCACGTCGGCGATGGCGACCCAGACGATCCAGCCGCCGTCATTCTTCGGGTCGTCGTCGCGCTGGGCGAAGACGGCGTCGTCATGGTCGCGGGCGTCGGCGGGGTCGATGGTGACGAAGGGAATGTCGCGCAGGTCGTCGCGGCCCTTCAGTGTCGGCAGGTCCTGGTTTTCGGCCTCCTGTTCGACGGCCTCGGAGAAGCCCATCGGGACGCCGTGGGTGTGGATGGCGATCAGGGAGGCGGCGCGGGGGTCGTCCTCGCGGCCGACGGTCTCCAGGATCTTGCCGCGCTTGTGGCCATAGCGCTGGTCGGACTTCTCGATGGCGGCGAGCACGAGGTCGCCGTCGCGCAGATCGCCGGCCAGGATCTGAGGGATGATCAGGACGTCCTTCGAGCGACGGTCGACGGGCTCGACGCGGGTCTCCTTGTTCGACTTGCGGATGACGCCGAGGACGCGGTTGTTGTTGGTGTCGAGTTTCTTGATCAGCCGGGCTTCCCAGCCGTTCGGGCCATGCTCGAACTTCGCCAGGACACGGTCGCCGAGGCCGGGGGCCGGGCCGGGCTTGCCCTTGTCGGGAATGAGGAGGGCCTTGGGCGCGTCTGCCGAGGCCTCGACCATGCGGACGTAGAGTTCGCCGTCGATGTCTTTTTCAACCACGTCGGCGACGCCGACGGGGGGCAGGGCGCCGGCTTCGGAGAAGCCCTTCTTGCCACGTTTGCCGAGCTTGCCGTCCGATTCGAGGCCTCGGATCATTTCGCGGAGGCGGCGGCGATCCTCGCCCTTCAGGCCGAAGTGGCGGGCGATATCGCCCTTTTCCGCACTGCCTGCGTCGCGCAGGAAGGCCAGCAGGGTGGCCTCGTCCGGCAATCCGGCGGCGGGTTTTCTGGGTGTTTTGGTCATTGAGTTCCTATGTAGGGCGCTTCGCGTAAAAGGGCGAAATCTTGCGCCGCTTGACCGGATGAAGTCGGGCGATCAGCTTCCGCCGCGCCCGTCCGTCCCGGAGTTATTCTGAATGTCTTCCCTGCCGCTGTCCGAAAACCCGACCCTGAGCGCGCCGACCGGCTCGCTGCTGGACCTGATCGGCAAGACGCCGATGGTGGAGGTCACGCGGATCGACACCGGGCCTTGTCGGCTGTTCCTGAAGCTTGAGGCGCAGAACCCCGGCGGGTCGATCAAGGACCGCATCGCGCTGTCGATGATCGCGGCGGCGGAGGCGGAAGGGTGGTTGAAGCCCGGCGGCACCATCGTCGAGGCGACGGCCGGAAACACGGGCCTGGCGCTCACTCTCGTGGGTCAGGCCAGGGGTTATAAGGTGTTGCTGGTCATCCCTGACAAGATGTCCAAGGAAAAAATCCAGCATCTGAGGGCCATGGGGGCCGATGTGCGCCTGACGCGGTCGGACGTCGATCACGGCCACCCGGAATACTACACGGACATGGCGGAACGGCTGGCGCAGCAGATTCCGGGTGGGTTCTTCGTCAACCAGTTTGCCAACGCGGCCAACTCCGAGGCGCACGTCAGGACCACGGGGCCGGAGATCTGGGAACAGATGGGCCACGACATCGACGCCTATGTCGCGGGCATCGGCTCGGGCGGCACGATCACGGGGGTGGCCCAGTATCTCAAGAGCCAGGGGTCGGCGGCCGAGATCATTCTGGCCGATCCGGTCGGGTCGGTGCTGGCGGGCATCGTTAACGACGGCGTGCCGAGCCCGGAAGGCAGCTACACCGTCGAAGGCATCGGCCAGAACTTCGTGCCGGACACGGCGGACATGAACCTGATCGACAAGGCCTATTCGATCCCGGACGCCGAGGCCGTGGCGACGGTGCGCGAGCTGCTGCTGAAGGAAGGTATACTGGCGGGATCGTCGTCGGGTACGCTGATCGCGGCGGCCCTGCGCTGGTGCCGGGAACAGACCGCGCCGAAGCGCTGCGTGACCTTCGTCTGCGATACGGGAGCGAAATATCTGTCCAAGGTCTACAATGACGCCTGGCTGGCGGATCAGGGGCTGGGCGAGCGCGAGTTGCATGGCGACCTGTCGGACCTGATCTCGCGCAAATACGAGAAGGGCGACGTGGTCACGGCCGGGCCGAACGACACTCTGGACACCGCCTTCAAGCGGATGCGCGGGGCGGACGTGTCGCAACTCCCGATCATCCAGGAGGGCCGTCTGGTCGGGATTCTGGACGAGAGCGATCTGGTTCATGTGATGAACACCGACGAGATCACGCGCAAGGAGCGGTTCGCCAAGCCGGTGTCCTCGGCCATGACGCGCGATCTGGACACGGTGCAGGTCAATGAGCCGCTGGACGCCCTGATCCCCCTGTTCGACCGCGACCGGGTGGCGATCGTGCTGGACGGCGAAAAGTTCGTCGGCCTGATCGCGCGCGTCGACCTGATCAACCACCTCAGCCTGAACCGGTAGGACCATGGCCGAACTCAAGAACAGCCAGGGTTTTTCAACCCGCGCCATCCATGCGGGCCAGCGGCCTGATCCGACGACCGGCGCGGTGATGACGCCGATCTACGCCACCTCGACCTACGCCCAGGAAAGCCCGGGGGTGAACAAGGGCTATGAGTATGCGCGGGGCAAGAACCCGACGCGCGAGGCGTTCGAGGCCTGCATCAACGACCTGGAGGGCGGGATCCAGGCCTTCGGCTTCGGCTCCGGCATGGCGGCGACCTCGACGGCGCTGGAGCTGCTGGACGCGGGTTCGCACATCGTCACCGGTGACGACCTGTACGGCGGGTCGTGGCGGTTGTTCGAGCGGGTGCGGCGGCGCTCTATGGGGCTGGACTTCGCCTATGTCGACATGGCCGATCTGACCAAGGTCGAGGCGGCGATCACGCCGAAGACGAAGATGATCTGGGCCGAGACGCCCACCAATCCGCTGATGAAGCTGGCGGACATCGCGGGGCTGTCGGTCATCGCGAAGAAGCACGGCCTGTTGCTGGTCGTGGACAACACCTTCGCCACGCCGTGGAGCCAGAGGCCGCTGAGCCTGGGCGCCGATGTGGTCATGCATTCGGCGACCAAATACCTGAACGGCCACTCCGACATTATCGGCGGGGTTCTGGTGGCGGGGTCTGAAGAGGTCGCGAAGGAACTCAAGTTCCTCCAGAACTCCATCGGCGGAGTCATGGGGCCATTCGACGCCTTCCTGGCCAACCGGGGGCTGAAGACCCTGGGCCTGCGCATGAAGGCGCATAACGAGAACGCTCTGGCCATCGCCCGCTGGCTGGAAGATCGCGTCGGGCGGCCGGGCGGTGGCGTGGCCAGGGTCATCTATCCGGGTCTGATCAGCCATCCGCAGCACGATCTGGCGACGCACCAGATGAACGGACGCTACGGTGGCATGGTCACGGTGATCATCGACGGCGATCTGGCGCGGACCAAACAGGTGCTCGAGCGGGTTCAGGTCTTCACCCTGGCGGAGTCGCTGGGCGGGGTCGAAAGCTTGGTCAACCACCCGGCCATCATGACCCATGCCTCTGTGCCCAGGGAGGTCCGCGAGGCGGGGGGGGTGACAGAGAACCTGATCCGTCTGTCGGTCGGGGTCGAGGACCTGGACGACCTGATCGCCGACCTGGACCAGGCGCTGGCCTGATAGGACCGGGCTGAAACGACCGTGTTGAAACGACAGAGGGCGGCCTTCGAGGGCCGCCCTCTGCTTTTGCATGTAGATATTTTAGCCCTTGGGAAGAAGCACGGCGTCGATCACGTGGATCACGCCATTGGTGCAGGCGATGTCGGCCGAGACGACCTTGGCGCCGTTGACGGTGACGCCATCAGTGCCGTCGACGTCAAGCGTCTCGCCGTTGACCGAGGCCGGGCTGAGGGTCTTGCCCGAGATGTCGGCGGCACGGACGGCGCCGGACAGGACGTGGAGCGTCAGGATCGCCGTCAGCTTGTCCTTGTTCTCGGGCTTGACCAGATCCTCGACCGTGCCGGCAGGCAGTTTGGCGAAGGCGTCGTCGGACGGGGCGAAGACGGTGAACGGGCCTGCGCCCTTCAAGGTCTCAACCAGGCCTGCGGCCGTGACGGCGGCGACGAGGGTCGTGAACGAGCCGGCGGCGACGGCAGTGTCGACGATGTCGTGGGTTTCGGTGGTCATGTTTACGTTCCTGATTAGTAGAGATCAGGAGGTAAGTGAATATTCATTGAAATCAATAGACGTGCGGCTAAGTGACCGTGCGACACTGTCGCGGTGATGTACAGGTGCGATGTGCGGAGGTATGATTACAACGCCTCCGCACACAGACACTAGTTCGGGATCGAGACGGCGTCGGTGACGTGGATCACGCCGTTCGACTGGAACACGTCGGCCTGGGTCACGGTGGCGATGCCGCCGTTCTCGTCGGTCAGGATGACCGAACCACCGCGCAGCGAGGCGGTCAGGATGTCACCCGAGACGGTGGTGATGGCAGCCGATCCACCGCCCGCCTGGATCAGGGCGATGACGTCGGCGGCGGCCACGCGGCCGGCGACGACGTGATAGGTCAGGATCTTGGTCAGGGTCGCCTTGTTGGCAGGCTGGACCAGGGTCTCGACCGTGCCGGCGGGCAGGGCGGCGAAGGCGGCGTCGGTCGGGGCGAAGACGGTGAAGGGGCCGGGGCCCGACAGGGTCTCGACCAGGCCGGCGGCGGTGACGGCGGCCACGAGGGTGGTGTGGATCGGCGAGGCGACGGCGTTCTCGACGATGGTCTTGTTGGCATCCATGGCAGCGCCGCCGACGGTGACCGACGAGTGATTCATGCCGCCGTGATGATCGGCGAAGGCCGCGGGGGCGGCGACGAGGAGGGCGGCGGCCGAGACGGCGCCGGCGAGGGCGGAGAGCTTCATGAGTCGTTTCCTGACAATGGGATCGCCTTGATGGGATCGCGACAGAGACGCTCTCGGAGCCGATCCGGATGCGGGGGCAGCTCTGCGCGCGTCAAGCCGCCGCAGGTGTCACACCCGTCGGCGCGACCGTGGTGCAAGGGCTCCGGACCCTAGAAGCTGACCAGCACCGAGGCCACCAGGGCGTCCTCGTACTGGCTCCCCTGATCCTGCGCGTCCGTGCCGTGCCAACGCAGGTCGAGCGCGGTCGTATCGGTCAGGGCCCAGGCGACGCCGGCGTTCCAGCCCGTGTAGTCGGGCGCATTGTCCTGTTCCCGCAGGCCCAGGGTGACGCTGGCCTTCAGGCGTTCTGCGAGGGGGAAGCGGACGCGGCCCTCGACCCAGGTGGAGGCCCGGGTCGAACCCAGGCCGTCCGGCGAATGTTCGATGCGGAAGCGCGCATCGACCGCGCCGAAATCCTTGATGACGTCGAACTGATATTCCCAGGCCGCGTCGTCATGACCTGCGACGGCGCCGAGCCGCCACTTGTGCGAGGCGGAGGTGTCGAAATCGAACCCGAGCGCCGAATACTGCCAGCCGGCCTCCATTTCGGTCTCGACCCGCGATCCGGAGGAGTCGATCGTCTCGAACTCCGCATCGGCATAAAAACCGTTGGCGCCGCTCCACTGAACGTCCCCGAAGACATAGGGGGCAGAGCCGCTCTTGGAGGCCCCCTTGGAGCGGTTGTCGGTACCGGCCCCCATCTCGAACGACCAGTGCGACGCGCGTTCCGGACGGTAGCGCACGGTGTCCCTGTCCTGCGCCGCGACGGAGTTTGGCAAGCCCCCGGCAAGAACGAGAAGACAGAGGAAAATGCGGATCATCTACCTATGGTCTAGGCGACGCCGACCTTTCTGGCGAATTGATCTGTGGCCCGGGCATATTCCGACCGCAGCCGCGCCACCAGTTCGGCCGCCGGGATGACGTCGTGGATCGTGCCGGCGCCCTGGCCGGCGGACCAGACGGTCTTCCAGGCCTTGGCCTCGTCGCCCATGTCGAGCTTGTGCTCGGGCAGCGACTTCGGATCGATGCCGTTGGCCTGCAGCGACTTGGTCATGAAGTTGGCCGGGATGCCGGAGACGGCGGGGGTGTGGACTATGTCCGTCGCGCCCGACTCGATGATCATCTCCTTGTAGGCCTCTGGAGCCATGGCCTCGGTCGTGTTGATGAAGCGGGTGCCCATATAGGCGAAATCGGCGCCCATCATCAGGGCGGCAGCGATATCGCTGCCGTTCGACAGGCAGCCCGACAGGATGATGCAGCCGTCGAAGAACTCGCGCACCTCGTTGACCAGGGCGAAGGGGTTGATGATCCCCGCGTGGCCGCCGGCGCCGTTGGCGACCAGGATCAGGCCATCGACGCCGGACTCTGCGGCCTTCCTGGCGTGGCGGACGTTGGCGATGTCGTGGAAGACCAAGCCGCCATAGCCGTGCACCGCATCGACCACGTCGCGCACGGCGCCGAGCGAGGTGATGATCAGCGGCACCTCATGCTCGACCGAGACCATCATGTCGGCCATCAGGCGCGGGTTGGTCGGGTGGACGATGTGGTTGACACCGTAGGCTGCGGCGTCGGGGTTCAGGCGCGACTTGATCTCCACCAGCCACTCGGCATAGCCCTCGGTCGTGCGGGCGTTCAGCGAGGGGAAGGTGCCGATCACCCCGTTGTTGCAGCACTCGACGACCAGATCCGGCCCTGAGACCAGGAACATCGGCGCCTCGATGACCGGCAGGACGAGGCCCTTCTGCAGGGAGGCGGGGATGGCCATGGCTTTCGCTCCGTTTCGTTTGGCTACGCTTAGCGGGGTGTCGCGGGGGAAGGCAAATGTGGGCCAGGGCCCCTGGGGTCAGCACCCGAAAAAACAGGGTGCAAGAGTCCAAATCGGGGAGGAGTCTGGTTCAATGCATTGTTTTAAGGATAATCTTTGAGTTCACCTATGTTGCACGGGAGTTCAGCTCACACCCCCTGGGGTCCTGTCCAGTTCGAGACTGCCTGAACGCTACGCCAGAATCGGCCGCAGGGCCGCAGTCATGCTTGATCTTCCGCCGTGGCGGGCGAGGCGCTATCTGCAGCCCATGACCACCGACACTTCAGGCCTCTCCCAGCTCGGCCAGCACATCATCCAGCCTGCCTCGCCCGAGACGGCGGTGCTGGAGAGGGTGCCCAACCCGCATGCCGACACCCTGTATCTGGCCCGGTTCACGGCGCCGGAGTTCACGTCGCTGTGCCCGGTGACGGCCCAGCCGGACTTCGCCCATATCGTCATCGACTATGCGCCGGGCGACTGGCTGGTCGAGTCCAAGTCGCTGAAGATGTACCTGACCGCCTTCCGCAACCACGGCGCCTTCCACGAGGACTGCACCGTGGCCATCGGCAAGCGGATCGCCGACCTGCTGAGCCCGAAATGGCTGCGGATCGGCGGCTACTGGTATCCGCGCGGGGGCATTCCGATCGACGTCTTCTGGCAGACGGGAACCCCGCCCGAGGGGCTGTGGCTGCCCGACCAGGGCGTGCCGACCTATCGCGGGCGGGGGTAGGGGCTCAGATTGTATTCAGCGGGATCTTCAGGAAGCGTCGTCCGTCCGACTCCGGGGGCGGCAATGCTCCCGCACGGATGTTGATCTGGAGCGCGGGCAGGATCAGCTGCGGGGCCTTCAAGGTCGCGTCACGGGCTTCGCGCATGACGACGAAGGCCTCCTCGGACGTAGCGCCGCCGATGTGGATGTTGTTGGCGCGCTGATCCCCCACCGTAGTCTCGAACCGGAACTCGTTGCGGCCCGCGGGCAGATAGTCGTGACCGACGAAGATTCGCATTTCGTCCGGCAAGGCGAGGAGCTTCTGGATCGAACGATACAGGGTGCGCGCATCTCCACCCGGGAAGTCGGCCCGGGCGGTGCCGTAGTCGGGCATGAACAGGGTGTCCCCGGTGAACAGTGCGTCGCCGATGCGGTAGCTGACACAGGCCGGAGTGTGGCCGGGCGTGTGGATCACCTCCACGGTCAGGGCGCCGAGCGGGAAGGCGTCGCCGTCCGCGTGCAGCCGATCAAACACCACACCGTCAGGCGTGACATCATGCGCATCAAACAGGGGGGCGAAGGTCGCCTGGACCTTGGTTATCCGCTCACCGATGCCGATGGGCACGCCCTCGCTCCGGCGCAGATGGTCGGCGGCGGTCAGATGATCGGCGTGGGCGTGGGTTTCCAGAACCATGGCCAGGGTCAGACCCGCCTCACGTAGCGCACTCATCACGGCATCAACCGAACCGGTCGAGGTGCGGGCCGAGGCGGCGTCGTAGTCCAGCACCGGATCGATGATCGCAGCCTGGCCGGTGGCAGGGTCGCTGACCAGATAGGTGACGGTATGGGTCGCCGGGTCGAAAAAGCCTCGGACGTCCGGGTGTGCAGGCATGGGAAGAGCTCCTTTAAGTCTCCAATATATTAGATGTTGCTTATTTAGCAAGTTCGCATATATTGCCGTTCATGATCGCCCGCCAGGCCCTTTCGCTCGAAATCCTTCAGGCCAGTTCCGGACAGGCCGCTGGCCTGTTGCGGGCGCTGTCCAATGAGAAGCGCCTGATGGTGCTGTGCCAGCTCGGCGACCGTGAACTGTCGGTGGGGCAGCTTCTGCCCGTCGTCGGCCTGTCGCAGTCGGCGCTGTCGCAGCACCTGGCCCGGTTGCGCGAGGAGGGGCTGGTCGACACCCGCCGGGACGGCACGGCCATCTTCTACCGCATCGCCGACCGCTCGGTGCTGAAGGTGATCGCCGTGCTGGCCGAAATCTTCTGCCCTCCGCATTTGCACAGCAAGGATTGATCCCGTGACCCCGCTGACCCCTCTAACGCCCGCCGACGTGGCCGAGCGCCTCAAGGCACGCAGAGCGATCCGGATCGACATCCGCGAATTCGACGAGTTCGCGCGGGAGCATGTGTCGGGCGCCGTGCATGCGCCTCTGTCCCGGTTTGACGCCCTGGCGATCGAACGGCACGCGGGGCGGCAGGTGATCTATACCTGCCGAACCGGCAATCGGACCGGATTGAACGGCGTGAAGCTGGCGGCATGCGTGCCCGGCGAGGCCTTTGTCCTGGAGGGCGGGCTGGACGCATGGAAGGCGCAGGGTCTGCCGATCCAGGCAGATCGGTCGCAGCCGATCGGGCTGATGCGCCAGGCGCAGATGACGGCCGGCGGGTTGATCCTGATCGGCGCGGCGCTGGGTCTGCTGGTACACCCGGCGTTCTGGGGCATTGCGGCGTTCGTCGGCGCCGGACTGTTCTTCGTCGGCGCGACGGGGATCTGCAGCATGGCGCGGCTGCTGGCTGTGATGCCCTGGAACCGCAAGGCGCTCGGGGCCGGGTGACGTCATGACAACCGAGATGATCCCCCTGCTGCTGGCGGTCCTGAGTGGCGGCGTCGTGGCCCTGCTGCTGACGCTGTTCGGCGGCGGGGGATCGGTGCTGGCTGTGCCGCTGCTGCTCTATGTCGTCGGCGTCGCCGATCCGCATGTCGCCATCGGCGTGGCGGCGGCAGGCGTGGCGCTGAACGCCCTGACGGCGCTGGCGGGTCAAGCGCGGGCCGGACGGGTTCGCTGGCCGTGCGCCACGCTGTTCGCGGTGACGGGGGCAGCCGGGGCGTGGGCCGGGTCATCATTGGCCAAGGCCCATCGACGGACATCAACTGCTGTTGATTTTCGCGGTCGCCATGGCGGCGGTCGGCCTATCCATGCTGCGTCCCAAGGCGATCGTGGTCCGGCCGGAACCGAGGCTGACATGGGCGATGTCGCCGCGCATCGGCCTTGCCGGCGCCGGCGTGGGATCGGCCGCAGGCTTCTTCGGCATCGGCGGCGGCTTCCTGATCATGCCGGGACTGATGGCGTCCACGGGCATGAGCCTGGCGACCGCCCAGGCCACCTCGCTGCTGAGCGTGGCCGCGTTCGGAGCGACGACGGCCGGCAACTATGCCCTGTCGGGCTGGGTCGATCCGGGGCTGGTCGCCGCGATGACGGTCGGGGGCGTGGTCGGGACTCTCGCCGGGCTGCCGCTGGCACGCCGTCTGGGGGCGAACGCTGCGCTGGGCCGGACACTGTTCGCCGGGCTCATCCTGATCGTCGCGGTCTATGTAGGGGTCAGGGCGATAGCCGTGCTCTAGCGCAACCGACCCGTGATCGCGCTAAGGTAACGGCGTGACCGAATCGTCCCGCCTTCCCTGGGAATCCCGGGGCCGTCGCTGGCTCGCCGGTCTCCAGTCCCGCGCCGACCGCACGCCGCTCACCCGCTTCGCCTTCGCCTTCCTGATGTTCGGGATCAAGCAGGCCTGGGCCTGTCTGTTCGGCGGGGCGATGCTGGGGCTGATCCTGCTGACCTTCCTGTTCTGGCCCGACGACAGCCCGGTGTCGCGCTACGACTTTCTGGTCGTCGGGGCGGTGCTGATCCAGGCCGCCATGCTGGGCCTGAAGCTGGAGAGCCGGGCCGAGGCGCGGGTGATCCTGCTGTTCCACATCGCCGGCACGATCATGGAGCTGTTCAAGACCGCCCACGGGTCGTGGATCTATCCGGAGGACTCGGTGCTGCGGATCGGGGCCGTGCCGCTGTTCTCGGGCTTCATGTATGCGGCGGTGGGCTCCTACATCGCGCGGGTGCAGCGCATCTTCCATATCCGCGTGCGCGGCTATCCGCCGGTGTGGTCGACCTGGGTGCTGGCGGCAGCGATCTACGTCAACTTCTTCGCCCATCACTGGCTGCCGGACATCCGGCTGGCCTTGTTCGTGGCGACGGCCCTGTTGTTCGGGCGAGGATGGTTCTGGTTCACGGCGAACCGGACGCGGCTGAGGATGCCCTTGCTGGTGGGGTATTTCCTGATCGCCCTGTTCATCTTGTTCGCGGAAAACCTGGGCACGCTGGGGCGGGCCTGGGCCTATCCGGGTCAGGAGGCGGGGTGGGAGATGGTTTTGCTGGCCAAGCTGGGCAGCTGGTATCTGTTGATGATCATCTCGGTGGTGCTGGTGTCGCTGGTCCACCGCCCGGAGGAGGAGCCGCGATGAGCGATGGATGGGCGGAATCGGCGGACGCCTGGGTCGCGTCGCAAGGGGACGAGGGCGACTTCGGGCGGCGCTGGGTCATGGATGCGCCGATGCTGGAGCGGGTGCGGCTGAGGCCCTGGGCCCGCGCGCTGGACGTCGGCTGTGGCGAGGGGCGGTTCTGCCGAATGCTGAAGGCCGAGGGGGTGGCGGCGGTCGGGATCGATCCGACCGTGGGCCTGGTCGACCATGCGCGCAGGCTGGATCCCGAAGGCGACTACCGCGTGGAGGCGGCGGAGGCCCTGGGGTTCGAAGACGCGGCGTTCGACCTTGTGGTCAGTTATCTGTCGTTGATCGATATCCCGGATGGGCGGGCCGCCATCGCGGAGATGACGCGGGTGCTGGCGCCGGGCGGGAGCCTGCTGATCGCCAATCTGGCGGGGTACAACTCGGCCGCCGACGCCAACGACCTGGGGTGGGTCACCCTGCCGGACGGGCGGCGGGCCCATGCGATGGATGACTATCTGGAGGAGAAGGCCGGCTGGATCGCCTGGAAGGGCATCCGGATCCAGAACTGGCACCGGCCGCTGAGCACCTATATGGCGCTGTTGCTGGAGCAGGGGCTGACCCTGACCCATTTCGCCGAGCCGCCCGCGCACGGGGGCGATCCGGTGCGACAGGCCCACTACAACCGCGCGCCGTGGTTCATGATGATGGAGTGGACGAAGCCGCCCGTCAGCTCTGCGTCAGGCTGAGCACATTGCCGTCGGGGTCAGCGAAGAAGGCCACCTTCGCGCTGCCGCCAGGGGCGGTCCAGACGCCCGTCTCGTCCTGACCCATGCCCGGATAGATGATCATGACCACGCCCCTGGCCGTCAGGTCGGCGACGGTCGCGGCGATGTCGGCGACCTGCCAGCCGAGGACCGGATGCGGGGCTGCGGAATGATCCGGCACATGGGTGATCCGCAAGGTCGCGCCGTTCAGATCGAATACGGCCGCGAAGCCGTCGTCGGTCAGAAACGGGAGGCCCAGGACGTCGCGGTAGAAGGCGTCGGACACGGCCCGGTCGCGCGTCAGGACGAAGGTGATGGCCGTTGCAGACGAGGGCAGGCTCATGGCCGGGTCTCCTTTTCTGGACGCGTCAACATAACACGGTTCATGGACGATGTTGCGTGATCGCCGTCAGGTCCGGACGGTCGCGTTCCAGCAGCGGCTCGACCGCCGTGCCGAGGTGGATGAAGCCCGCGACCTTCTCGCCTTCGCGGACGCCGAACAGGGGCAGGGCGTCGGCGTCGTAGCTGTACCAGTCGGTGATCCAGCTTGAGGCGAAGCCGAAGGCGGAGGCGGCATGCTCGAGGTTCATGCAGACGGCGCCGGCGCTGAGTTCCTGTTCCCAGACGGGCTTGGAGGCCGGGGCTGCGGTCGAGATCACCAGCACAGTGGTCGGGGCTGCGGTCAGTTTGGCGAGGACGGCCCGGGCCTTGGACGGCAGACCCTTGGCGACGGCCATGGCGCCGAGCCTCTCTGCGATCGCGGCGCGGCTGGCCGGACCCATGACGACGAAGCGCCACGGGAAAAGCTTGCCATGGTCGGGCGAGCGGGCGGCGAGGGTCAGGATGTCGGCGACCTGCCCGGCGTCGGGTCCGGGCGCGGTCAGGGCCTGGGCCGGAGCCGAGCGACGCGTGGCCAGCCGGGCCAGCATCTCGTGTGACGGGGTCGGCGAGGGGAGCGGGGCGCCGAGGTCGACGGGGGGAGGCAGGGTCATGCCGTGTAGCTAGGCGTTCGACCCATGCGGCGCCATATGCCCGGGATGAGCGACTTTCGCGACGACTTCGATGCCGGCCGGCCCCTGCCTTCGTGGGACGAGAACCCGCCCGCGCGGCCGGGGTGGAAGAGCGACGGCGACGCGACGGTGTTCGAGAACCCGTGGCTGACCCTGACCTCGCATCCGGCGACGGCGCCGACCGGAGCGGCGGCGACCTATGTCGTCATGCGGCTGAAGAACCTTTCTGTCGGGGTGCTGCCGATCCATTCGGACGGGACGGTGACCCTGGTCGGACAGGCCCGGTTCGCCCTGGCCAACTATTCCTGGGAGATGCCGGAGGGCGGGGCGCCGTTCGACGAGGATCCGCTGGACGGGGTCAAGCGCGAGCTGGCCGAGGAAGCCGGCCTGGCGGCGAAGTCGTGGCGCGAGGTGCTGAGAATGGAGATGTCGAACTCGATCACCGACGAGCGGGCCATCGCCTGGCTGGCCTGGGACCTGTCTGAGGTCGACACTGCGCCGGATCCGACCGAGGTGATCGTCTTGGCGAGAGTGCCCTTCATGACCCTGATGCACGAGATCGACCGGGGCGCGGTGCGCGACACCTTCACGGTGGCGACGGCGCTGAGGGCCTACCATATGGCCAGGGAGTCGCTGATCCCCGGCTGGCTGGCGCACGCCATGCTGACGCGGGTATGATGGGATGAATGGAGCCGGTGATGCCCAAGCTTGAAGTCGTCGTGTCGCAGGACAGCGTGTGGAACCAGCTGCGGTCCTCCGCCGAGGCCGCCGCGCGTGAGGAGCCGTATCTGGCGTCGCTGCTGAACGCCGTGATCCTGTCGCACCACGACCTTTCGGCGGCGCTGAGTTTCCAGATCGCCAGGAAGCTGGGCGACGAGGAACTGCGCGCCATGACGGTGCGCGAGGTTTGCCTGTCGGCGTTCCAGGCCGATGCCACCATCGTGGCGGCGGCGGAGGCGGACTTGCAGGCCGTGGCCGAGCGCGATCCGGCGATCAAGACGCTGTTGCAGCCGTTCCTGTACTTCAAGGGTTTCCAGGCGCTGCAGGCGTCCCGGGTCGCACACTGGCTGTGGACACAGGGGCGCGAGACCCTGGCCTTCCACTTCCAGAGCCGGATCTCCGAGCTGTTCCAGATCGACATCCACCCGGGCGCGCGGCTGGGCTCCGGCCTGTTCCTGGATCACGGCACGGGCATCGTCATCGGCGAGACGGCGGTAGTCGGCGACGAGGTCTCGATGCTGCACAATGTGACCCTGGGCGGTACGGGGGCCGAGCGCGGCGACCGCCATCCCAAGATCGGCAAGGGCGTGCTGCTGGGCGCCGGGGCCAAGGTGCTGGGCAATATCGTGGTCGGCGACTACGCCAAGGTGGCTTCGGGTTCGGTGGTGCTGAAGCCGGTGCCTGCGGGCTGCACCGTGGCCGGTGTTCCGGCGCGGCTGGTCAACTGCCCGACCGAGGCGGAGCCGGCCCGGACGATGGACCACACCTTGGCCGACGTCGTCTATGATTTCGTGATCTGAGCCGAGTGTCTCCTCCCCATTCGCTACGCGAACAGGGAGGGGACGTGACAGGCCGATCCGGCTTCTCTAGGGTCCGCGCCTTCAATCCAGACCACCGAGGCCCGCCGTGAACGAAGCAGACATGAAGCGCATCGAGACGCACCTGAAGCGCACCTTCAACACCGGCGGCATCATCGTGAAGCCCCGGCCGAAGGTGAACGATTCGGCCGAGGTCTATGTCGGTGACGAGTTCATCGGTGTCGTGTTCGACGACGAGGACGAGGACGGCAGCTTCATGTTCGAGATGGCGATCCTGGCCGAGGATCTGCCCGCCGACTGACCCGACGCCGGATACCAGACACGAAAACGCCGGGCGGTGCGAACCGCCCGGCGTTCGTCGTTTCAGGCCACCGGCTTCTAGCGCTTGCCGAAGATCGCGTCGGCCAACTTGTCGAAGAAGCCCTTCTTCGGCGCGGGCGCCGCAGGCTTGGCAGCAGGGGCAGCGGCGGCCGGGGACGCGGCGGGCTTCGCCGCGGGAGCCGGCGCGATGACCGGCTTGGCAGCCGGTGCGACGGCGGCCGGCTTGACGGCGGGAGCGACAGCCTTCGCGGCCGGAGCGGTCGTAACGGCCTTCGGAGGAGCCTTGGCGGCGGGCTTCTTCGCAGCCGCTTTCGGAGCGGCCTTGGCTGGAGCCTTCGCGACAGCAGGCTTGGCAGCGGGTTTGGCGGCAGCCTTGGGAGCGCCGGCCTTGACCGTTGTCTTCGGAGCGGCGGGCTTTGCCGCAGGCTTGGCAGCCGGCTTGGCGGCGGACTTCGCAGCGACCTTCGGAGCCGCCTTGGCGGCCGGGGCGGCCTTCACCGCTACGGGCTTGGCGGCGACGGCGGGCTTGGCTGCAGCGGGCTTGGCCGTTTTCGCAGTCGACTTCGCGGCTGCTTTAGGCTTGGAAGCGGCGGACGCTTTAGGCGACGCAGTAGACGGTGACTTGGCCATGTATTCCCCGACCCCTCGGTTGGAACGATTGCATCCGGTGCGTGAGCGCACAGGCGCAAACTCAATAGTATCGATTCGCAATGATACCGGTGTTTGAATAAATGTCCCACAATCCCGTCCAGATAATCGCGCGCGGGTCTCGCGCCGCCGCCGAAGCGGCCGCCGAAGCCATCGATTCCGACTTCCTGCTGGAAGGCGCGACCTATTCCATTCTCGAGGAAGACGAGGATCGCGACATCTGGCGCATCGACGCCTTCCCGACATCCGAGGAAGAGGTCGAGGCCCTGATCGCGCGACTGGCCGAGCATCCCGGCGTGACGGTGAAGGTCGAGCCCCTGGCCGACGCCGACTGGCTGGCCATGTCGCTGTCAGGCCTGCCGCCGGTGCGGGCCGGGCGGTTCTTCGTCTATGGCGCCCACGATCAGGGACGGGTGCCGCCCAACGCAGTGAATCTGAAGATCGACGCGGGCGCGGCCTTCGGGACCGGGCACCACGGCACGACGGTCGGCTGTCTGGTCGCCTACGACGAACTGCTGAAGCGCGAACGGTTCGAGAAGGTGCTGGACGTCGGCTGCGGAACGGGCGTGCTGGCCATCGCGGCGGCGCGGACGGGCGCGGCTCTGGCCGTCGGCACCGACATCGACGCGCCTTCGGTGCGGATCGCCAACGAGAACGCCAAGCTGAACCAGGCCAATGCCCGCTTCGTCCACGCCTCGGGCCTGAACGACATGAAGGTGCGGGCGGGCGCGCCCTATGACCTGGTGTTTGCGAACATTCTGGCTCCGCCGCTGGTCGCCCTGTCGCAGGACATCAAGATGAGCCTGCGGATCGGCGGGGTGGCGATCCTCAGCGGGTTGCTGCGGACACAGGAGCGGCGGGTCTCGGCCGCCTATCTGTCGCGCGGCTTCCGGCTGGAACGACGGATCCATCGCGATGCGTGGAGCGCCCTGGTGCTGAGGCGGATGGCATAGGCGGAACTCCGACGAAGCGAAGCCGTTCTGCTGACTTAATGGAGGGATTTCCCGTGAGCCAGTACGACCCGAATATCGACCCCAATGCCAGGATCGAGCGCATCGTGGTGACCGAGCCTGTCTACAGCGAGACGGTCGTCGTGCAGCGCGAGTCGAGCACAGGCTGGTGGATTGCCGGCGGACTGGCCGCCGCCGTGCTGATCGCCGTGCTTTGGGTCCTGTCATCGGGGGGGCGCGACGACGAGACCGAGGTCATGCTGGCCCAGGCCCAGGCGGATGCCGTTGCGGCGCAGGCGCGCGCCGATCAGGCCGTGGTCCAGGGTCAGATCGCGGGCGCCCAGCAGAGCGTCGACATCGCCCGGATGGACGCCGCGCGCGCCCAGGCCGAGGCGGCTCGCGCCACCAGCCAGGCGCGCTCCGATATGGCCCGCGCCGCCAGCCAACCGGCGCCGGTGATTATCACCGTCCCGGCCGCGCAGCCCGCGCCGACTTCGGGTTCGGCAGTGATCACAAGCACGTCGCCGCAGAACTGATCGTCTCCTGGATCTCCCTCCCCTTCTTGGGGAGGGAGATGCTATGGCGATTTTCATGCGCCAGTCCTTCGATGAAACCACCTCGCCGTCTTTCGGGGCGAAGCACCTTCCACTCGTTCGCGCCGCCATGGCGCAGCAGGGGCTGGACGGCTTCCTGGTCCCGCACGAGGACGAGCATCAGAACGAATACCTGCCTGCCGCCAACGACCGGCTGGCGTGGCTGACCGGCTTCACCGGTTCCGCCGGCGCGGGCGTGGTGATGAAGGACAGGGCCGCCGTCTTCGCCGACGGCCGCTATACGGTGCAGGTCCGGGCCCAGGTCGATGCCGACCAGTTCGAGATCCTCGACCTCGTCGAGGGCGGTGTGCCGGCCTACCTCGAGCGTGCGCCGAAGGGGGCCGTGATCGGCTACGATCCGCGCCTGCACAGCCCCGACGCCCTGGCCACGCTGAAGCGTGCGGCCGCCAAGGCCGGGGCCAGCCTGAAACCCGTCGACAGCAATCCGGTGGACGCCGCCTGGGCCGAGGCGCGCCCGCCCCAGCCCGCCGCGCCCGTCGTGCCGCACGAAGACCGCTATTCGGGCGAGTCGAGTGCGTCGAAGCGGAGGCGGATAGCGGAAGCGGTCGCAGCGGCCGGCGCCGACGCCGTCGTCCTGACCGCACCCTCGTCGATCGCCTGGCTGTTCAATGTGCGGGGCGGGGACGTGATCCGTTCGCCCCTGCCGCTGGCCCAGGCGATCCTGGCGGCCAATGGGAAAGCGATGCTGTTCCTCGACCCCGGCAAGGTGACCAATGAACTGCCGGGCTGGCTGGGCGACGACGTGAACCTGATGGCCCCGGGCGAACTGGGGCAGGCGCTGGAGGGGATGAAGGGGTTCAAGGTCCTGATCGATCCCGCCCAGTCTTCGGCCTGGTATTTCGACCGACTGGATCTGGTCGGGGCGACTGTCGTTCGCGGCATGGACCCCTGCGCCCTGCCGCGCGCGGCCAAGAACGCGGTCGAGATCGAAGGCTCACGCCAGGCCCATATCCGCGACGGCGCGGCGCTGTCACGGTTCCTGCACTGGGTCGATACGGTCGCCCAGGTCGAACTGCCGGACGAGCGCGGCGTGGTCGAGGCGCTGGAGCGCTTCCGCGAGGAGACCGGTGCGCTGAAGGACCTCAGCTTCGACACCATCGCCGGTGTCGGGCCGAACGCGGCCCTGCCGCACTACAAGCCGGTCACCCGCACCATCCGCAAGATGGAGGCGGGCTCGCTGCTGCTGGTCGACGGCGGCGGACAGTATCTCGACGGCACCACCGACGTGACCCGGACCATGGCCATCGGCGAGCCCTCGGCCGACCAGCGCCGCATGTTCACCCTGGTGCTGAAGGCCCACATCGCCATGGCCGTGATCCGCTTCCCGGTCGGGACGTCGGGGCACCAGCTGGACGCGCTCGCCCGCGCGCCGATGTGGATGGCGGGCCATGACTACGACCACGGCACGGGTCATGGCGTCGGCTCCTATCTGGGCGTGCACGAAGGGCCGCAGCGGATCGCCAAGGCGGTGAACTCGCAGCCCCTGCTGACCGGCATGATCCTGTCCAACGAGCCGGGCTACTATCGCGAGGGCCACTGGGGCATCCGCATCGAGACCCTGCAGGTGGTGACAGCGCCCGAGCCGATCCCCCGCGGCGAGCGGCCGATGCACGGCTTCGAGCAACTGACCTTCGCCCCGCTGGACAGAAAGCTGATCGATGTGGCGGCCCTGACGGCCGACGAGCGCGCCTATGTCGACGCCTATCACGCCGAGACCCTGGCCAAGGTCGGGCCGCTGCTGGACGGCGAGGCGAAGGCCTGGCTGGAGGCGCAGTGCGCCCCGCTTTGAGGGGATGAGGCGGTGTGGTAGAATGCTGTCTACCATGCTGAACATCAAGAACCCCGAGGCGCACAGGCTGGCCAAGGAGCTGGCGAGACGGCGCGGCGACAGTCTGACCGGCGTCGTGACCTATGCCTTGCGCGAACAGTTGGCGCGCGAGCCGGAGCCTGTGACGAAGAAGGCTACGATCGAAGAGATCGAGGCGCTTTTCGACGTGATCCGCAAGGCCGCGCCGCCTGAGTTCTTCAAGACCGAAGATCCAACCGCCGAGTTCTATGATCCTTAGACGGGTCTGCCCGCTTGATCGTCGATGCGTCCGCCCTTGTCGCCATTTTGTACAAGGAGCCCGAAGGTCCGGGCTTCCTGACGTCGATGTTGACCGCACCGGTCCGGATTTCGGCGGTGACCCTGTTCGAGTTCGGCATGGTGGTGGACAGCCTGCGTAACGAGGAAGCCTCTCGCACGGTCGATCTCATCCTGACCCGGATCGAGGCCGAGGTCGTCGCGGTGGATGCGGAAACCGCTCGTATGGCCCGCGCCGCGTACAAGCGCTTCGGCAAGAAGAACCACCCGGCGAAACTGAACTTCGGCGATTGCTTCCCTTACGCACTCGCCAAGGTCGCCGGCGAACCTCTGCTGTTCAAGGGTAACGACTTCGCACAGACGGATGTCGTTTCGGCGGTCTGACCTTGCGGATCGGCCGGGCGACGCCGACGTACCGGTTTCACCACCCTCAGGAGATCGCCCCATGAAGACCCGTCGTCTCGGACCGAACGGTCCCGAAGTTTCGGCTATCGGCCTGGGGTGCATGGGGATGGCGTCCTTCTATGGCGCGCCGTCGGACGAGGGGCAGGCGACGGCGGTGATCCATCGCGCGCTGGAGCTGGGGATCACCTTCTTCGATACGGCAGAGATGTACGGCCCCCACACCAACGAGATCCAGGTCGGCAAGGCGCTGGCGGATCGTCGCGACAAGGCCTTCGTCGCGACCAAGTTCGGCATCGGCTACAACGCCGACCGCACGGCGCTGAAGGTCGACGGATCGCCGGCCAATGTGCGCCGCGCCATCGAAGGCAGCCTGACCCGTCTGGGGATGGACCACGTCGATCTCTACTATCTGCATCGCGTCGACGCGGACACGCCGATCGAGGAGACGGTGGGCGCGATGGCCGAACTGGTGACGGAGGGCAAGGTCCGCTTCCTCGGCTTGTCAGAGGCGGCGCCGGAGACGATCCGCCGGGCCCATGCGACCCACCCGATCACGGCGCTGCAGACCGAGTACTCCCTGTGGTCTCGTGAGCCGGAGGACGAGATCCTGTTGACCGTGCGCGAACTGGGCATCGGCTTCGTGCCCTACAGCCCCCTTGGGCGCGGCTTCCTGTCCGGCGACATCAAGTCGATCGACGATCTGGAGCAGGGCGATTTCCGCCGCACGAATCCCCGTTTCATGGGCGAGAATTTCCAGAAGAACCTGAACCTCGTCGAGGCGATCAAGGGGATCGCCGACGACCGCGGCGTCACGGCGGCCCAGCTGGCGCTGGCCTGGGTGTTGGCCCAGGGAGACGAGATCGTGCCGATCCCGGGGACGCGACGCATCGCGACGCTGGAACAGAACGCGGCGGCCGCGGGCATCACGCTGACGGCCGAGGATGTCGAGGCGATCGAGGCCGTGTTCCCGAAGGACGCCGCCTCGGGTCACCGCTATGCCGAGGCCGCCCGGAGCGCGCTGAACCGGTGAGACAACGTCCTTCTCCCGCAAGGGGAGAAGGATCACGAAATCAAAGCCAGCCACTCGTCCTCGGTGAGGACGGCGACGCCGTGCTTCTGCGCCTCGGCCAGTTTGGAGCCGGCGCCGGGGCCGGCGACGAGGTAGTCGGTCTTCTTTGACACCGACCCGGACACCTTGGCGCCGAGGCTTTCGGCCCGCGCCTTGGCCTCGTCGCGGGTGAACCGTTCGAGCGAGCCGGTGAAGACGACGGTCTTGCCGGCGACGGGGGTGTCGGCCTTGGGGCGTTCGGCGTCCTCGATGGTGGCCAGTTCGGCGACGAGGGCGTCGACGACCTCACGATTGTGCGGCTCGTGGAAGAATTCGGCGACGGCGCGGGCGGCGACCGGGCCCACGCCGGCGATCCCGGCGATGTCCCCGAGGATCATCGACGGACCTTCCTCGCGGGCGACGCGGGCCAGTTCGACGATGCTGGCCCAGTCAGTGGTCAGCTCTGACAGAGCCCGGCGGGCAGGCGCGGCGACGCCGGCGAAGGCGAGCGCCAGCTTCTGGTCCAGCGGCGCCTCGGGCCAGGGATCGGCGGACGACAGAACGGCCGAAGCCATGACGGACAGGGTGCGGGCGGAGACGCCGTGGCCCTCGGCCAGCTTCGCCCATTCCGGTGAGGGGATGCCCGAGGCGGCCTCGAGCGCGGCGGCGTGGAAGCTGTTCCAGTCGCCGAAATGGCGCGCGAGCAGCAGCGAGGTCTGGTCGCCGATGTCGCGGATGCCGAGGCCGAACAGCAGCCGCTCCAGCGCGATCGTGCGGCGCGCGTCGATGCCGGCGACGAGGTTCCTCACGCTGGTCTCCCCATAGCCGTCCTCGGCGCGTAGGGCGTCCAGCTTTTTCGCCTCGCGCGCGAGGCGGAAGATGTCGGCGGGCTCGTGGATCCAGCCCCGCTCGTGGAAGGCGGTCAGTTGTTTCTCGCCCAGACCTTCGATGTCGAAGGCGCGGCGGGAGACAAAATGCTTGAGCCGTTCGACCAGCTGGGCGGCGCAGATCAGCCCGCCGGTGCAGCGACGGCGAACCTCGCCCTCGGGCCGCACAGCCTCCGAACCGCAGACCGGGCAGTGGGTCGGGAAGACGTAGGGGAGGGCCTCGGCGGGGCGTTTGTCGGCGACCACCGAGACGATCTGGGGGATGACGTCGCCGGCGCGTTGCAGGACCACGGTGTCGCCGACGCGCACGTCCTTGCGCGCGATCTCGTCTTCGTTGTGCAGGGTGGCGTTGCGGACCACGACGCCGCCGACGGTGACGGGGGCGAGGCGGGCGACGGGGGTGAGGGAGCCCGTGCGGCCGACCTGGATGTCGATGCCTTCCAGCACGGTGGTCGCCTGTTGCGCCGGGAATTTGTGCGCAATGGCCCAGCGGGGGCTGCGGGAGACGAAGCCGAGGCGGTGCTGCCAGTCCAGGCGGTCAACCTTGTAGACTACGCCGTCGATGTCATAGCCGAGCTGGGCGCGATCGGTTTCGAGGCCGTGATAGACGCCGACCAGTCCATCGGCGCCCTCGACGCGGGTCGAGCGCGGATTGACCGGGAAGCCCCAGGTCTCGAACCTCTCCAGCGCCTCGGCCTGCGTTGCGGCGAAGGGCTCAGAGGTCTCGCCCCAGGCGTAGGCGAAGAAGCTCAAGGGGCGCCGGGCCGTCACCGACGGGTCGATCTGGCGCAGCGATCCGGCAGAGAAGTTGCGGGGGTTGGCGTAGGTGCGACGGCCGGCCGCCTCGGCCTCCGCGTTGAAGGCGGCGAAGGCGTCGTTGGGGGCATAGACCTCGCCGCGCACCTCGATCAGGGCGGGCCATCCGGAACCCTTCAGACGGTGGGGAATGTCGGCGATGGTCTTCAGATTGGCGGTGATGTCCTCTCCCGCCCGACCGTCGCCGCGGGTCGTGCCCTGGACCAGAATGCCGTTTTCGTAGCGCAGGTTGGCGCTGAGACCGTCGATCTTGGGTTCGGCGACGAAAGCGATAACCTCATCCGGGGGCAGGTTGAGGAAGCGCGCGATGCGGGCGACGAAATCGGTGACGTCACCGTCGTCGAAAGCATTGTCGAGGGACAGCATGGGCACGCCATGCCGCACCTCTGCGAACTGGCTCGAGACGGGGGCGCCGACCCGCCTTGAGGGTGAGTTCTCGCGGACCAGGGCCGGGAAGCGCGTCTCGATGGCCAGGTTGCGCGCGCGCAGGGCGTCGTAGTCGGCGTCGGAGATCTCGGGCGCGGCCTCGGCGTAGAGGGCGTCTTGGCGCGCCATCGAGGCGGCGAGCCGGGCCAGCTCGGCCTCCGCTTCGGCTTCGGTCAGGGATTCGACGGACGGTTCGGCCATGGCGCTTTTAGTGACGATCCGTGCGGAGACTTCAACCCTCACCGTGCACCCCGGCGGGGCGCACGGTGAGGGTTGATGACACGAATTTAAGCGGACGCGTCCATCCCGGGCCGCTATGCCGAAAGCGAAACATCCAGAGAGTCCGCATGTCCCGTTCCCTTCGCGCCGTGGCGCTGTCGTCCGTCGCCGTGCTGATCCTGTCCGGCTGTGCGGGCATGACCGAGACGCAGCGGGCGCCCGAGACGTCTGCCGAAGTCGCCGCGACGCCGATCTCCTACGATCAGCTGATGGCCGATGTGCGCATCCTGTCGGCGGACGATATGGAAGGGCGCGATACGGGCGCGCCCGGCGGCGAGCGGGCGCGGGCCTATATCGTGTCGCGATTCGAGGCTTTGGGCGTCGCCGCTCCGCCGATGGGCCGGCTGCAGCCGTTCGCGGCGCAGGGCCGAACCCGCGAGGGGCCGAAAACCTTCAACGGCGTCAACATCCTGGGCCTGATCGAGGGGACGCGGGTTCCGGATCGCTACATCGTCATCACCGCCCACTACGACCACGTCGGCTCGAACGGCGGCCAGATCTACAACGGCGCAGACGACAACGCCTCGGGCGTGGCGACCATGCTGGAGATCGCCGATCGGCTGAAGGCCTCGGCTCCGGAACACAGCGTCATCTTCGTCGCCTTCGACGGCGAGGAGCGGGGCCTGCTGGGCGCCAAACATTTCGTCCAGGCGCCGCCTGTGCCGCTGGCGTCGATCGCCATGAACCTGAACTTCGACATGATTGCCCGTGCCGAAACGGACGGGAAACTGTGGGTCACGGGCACATACCAGCACCCGACGTTCCGGCCGATCCTGGAGACCATCCCGGCGAATGGCGCCGTATCGCTGGCCTTCGGCAAGGACACGCCGCAGGACACCGGTGAGAACAACTGGGTCGAGGCCTCGGATCAGGGCGCCTTCTTCGCGGCCCAGGTGCCGTTCCTGTACCTGGGCGTCGACTACCATCCCGACTATCATCGCCCCTCCGATGACTTCGAGCGGATCACGCCGTCGGTGTTCCAGAGTGCGGCCGAACTGTCGGTCTCGGCGTTCCGGGCGCTGGATCAGGGCCTGGATCGCTGATCGCGAGAGAGTTTCAGCCGCAAAGATAGTTCTTGCGCGAACTCGCGCATCGGCGTTTCGGTCTGCTGACAACTTAGGGGGCTGGAAGCGACTATGACGACGGTGAGTACCGACGCGTTCGATCTTCAACGAATCCAGAAGATCCGGAAATGGGCCATCGGCCTGTGCCTGCTGGCGGTCGTTGTTCTGGCAATGTTCACCTCCACCTGGTGGGGGCAGGGTCCGATCAGTGAAGCCGTGGAGTCGGTCGGCCTTGGCGCCATCGTTCTGAGCATTGTCGGCCGCGCCTGGTGTTCGCTCTACATCGGCGGACGCAAGAAGGCGGAGGTGGTCTCCACCGGTCCGTATTCGCTCAGCCGGAATCCGCTCTATGTCTTCAGCTATGCCGGCGCCTTCGGTGTCGGGGCTCAGACCGGCAGCATGACGATCGCCGCGCTGTTCGTGTTGATAGCCATCGTGGTCTTCCACTTCACCATCGCGCAGGAAGAGGCTTGGCTGTCGGCGGAGTTCGGCGAGTCATACAAGGCCTATATGGCCCGGACGCCGCGCTGCGGACCCGACTTCTCCAAATGGCGCGACGAGGAAGACCTCAGCATCAAGCCGCGCTTCTTCCTGACCACGATCCGGGACGGACTGGTGTTCCTGCTGGCCATTCCGGTCTTCGAAGGCGTGGACATGGCGCAGGCGGCGGGATGGCTGCCGGTCCTGCTGCGCCTTCCGTGAGCAGAGCCGCCATGCGCACGATTGTCCTGCTGACCGCCGTGGGCCTGACGCTGGCCGGCTGCGACCTGGTCAATGCGCCGTCGAAGCCGGCGGGTTCGGGCGGCGCCGCACCGGCGACCGCGCCTGCCCGCGGCGGCGCCTTCGCACACAGCCAGACCGAGGACCTGTCCGGCTACTATCAGGTCGGCGAGGCCCAGGTCGGGCCGGGCGATTTTGCGCTGATTCATCTGTTCATCGGCCAGGCGCAGGCCTTCACCGACTGGGAGGAGGGCAAGCGGTCGGCGACCTTCGCCCCGGTGATGGTGGAGTTCCGGGCGCCCGGCGAGACGACCGAGCGGGTTCTGCCCGACAGCTATTCGGTCAGCGATGGCCGCATCCGCATGACGGGGACGAGCGCGAATGGCGACCGCGTCACCTTCGACGGCCAGTTGAACGCCGGGACGCTCGCGACCGCACGCCGCAATCTGGGCGGGGCGGAAGAGCCGTCGATCACGGCGACACTCCGGATTGGCGACCAGAGCTTCTCGGGCGTGAAGCTGCATTGGTACGGCGGCGATTGACGGATTGTGGTCTCCTCCCTGTCGCTTAGCGATGGGGAGGTGGCAGCGAGCCCTTGCGAGCTGACGGAGGGGTTCTGCGTACCGCAAGAACCCCTCCACCGCTTCGCGGTCCCCCTCCCCATTCGCCAAGCGGCGAATGGGGAGGAGAGGAACAAGTCCTTAGCTGACCGTCGCCTTGACGATCTTGCCGGGCGCGCGGGGCGGCTCGCCCTTGGGCAGGGCGTCGACGTGTTCCATGCCCTCGATGACCTGCCCCCAGACCGTATACTGGCCGTCCAGGAAGCCGGCGTCGTCGAAGACGATGAAGAACTGGCTGTTGGCGGTGTCCGGCTGGTTCGTGCGGGCCATCGAGCAAACGCCGCGCACGTGCGGCTCTTTCGAGAACTCGGCCTTCAGGTTGGGCTTTTTGGAGCCCGAGGTGCCGGTGCCGGTCGGGTCGCCGCCCTGGGCCATGAAGCCCGGGATCACGCGGTGGAAGACGACGCCGTCGTAGAAACCTTCGCTCGCCAGCTCGGTTATGCGGGTCACGTGGCCGGGCGCCAGGTCGGGGCGCAGCTTGATGACGACGTCACCGGTGTCGAGGGTCAGGGTCAGGGTCTGGTCGGCCATGTGGCGCTCCATTTTCGGATGATTGGCGGGGGTCATAGCCGCTGAGGGCCGTGGGCGCTATGTGGGAGCGATGAGTGACGACGAAAAGCCCACATCTCCGCCTGTCGAGCCTGCGCGCCGCCGCATGGTCCGTCCGCCCACCGGCGGTACGGCCGCCGGCCGCGGCATGGGCGGCAAGATCAAGACTGCCGAGAAGAAGTCGATCTCGTCCATCGAGTGGATCAAGCGTCAGCTGGCCGATCCCTGGTCCGAAAAGGCGCGCGCCGAAGGCTGGCGCAGCCGGGCGGCGTTCAAGTTCAGCGAGATCGACGACCGCTTCCGGCTGGTCAAGAAGGGCTCCCGGGTCATCGATCTGGGCGCAGCGCCGGGCGGCTGGATCCAGGTCTGCGTCAATCGCGGCGCGGCATCGGTGGTCGGCGTCGATCTGCTGCCGATCGAGCCGATCCCCGGATCGATCCTGATCCAGGCCGATTTCACCGAACCCGGCGTGGACCGGCAGCTGCTCGAAGCCCTTGGCGGTCCGCCCGATCTGGTGCTGTCGGACATGGCGCACAACACGGTCGGGCATCGCCAGACGGACCACCTGAAGATCATCGCCCTGATCGAGATCGCCTCGGAATTCGCCATCCGGACACTGAGGCCCGGCGGGTCTTTCGTGACGAAGAACTTCCAGGGCGGGGACGCCGGCCACGTTCTGGCCGACCTGCGCGCCAACTTCCAGGACGTGAAATACGTCAAGCCCGCCGCCAGCCGGAAGGGCTCGTCGGAGGTCTATCTGGTGGCGTTGAACAAGAAGTGAGCGAGGCCGGGGTCCCCGCGCGGCGTTCGCCGGACAGGCGGCCATCTGCACGTCGCGGGTTGCGACCGGTTGGCCTGATCAGGCGGCCTGGAGCGCCCGGCGGGCTTCGCGGACAGCCCAGATGCGGTCGTGTACGGCGAAGAAGGCCATCTGGACCAGGGGCTCGATAACCCCGACCGTCAGGGCGATGCGCCAGTTCTGCGTGATGGCGAAGGCCACCGTCACCGCGACCACGAAATGCATCACGCCATAGGTTACGGTCTTGACCGCGATCTTCCTGAACGAGGGCAGGGCGTGGCTGTGGCCGTGATGGCCGTGGGCGCGGGACTGTTCCTCGGCGTTCATGACGTCGAGGCGGGCGGTAAAGGCCTCGGCCGTCTCTTCCATATTGCTGCCCATGCGGCGGCGCTCGATCCGGTGCCAGACCCGATCGTGGAAGGAATAGGCGATGGTCTGGAAGAAGGGTTCGACCACGCCGATGGCCAGAGCCATGCGCCAGTCGCGGGTGATGGCGAAGGCCACCAGCATGGCGACGACGAGGTGCATCACGCCATAGGAGGCGATCTTGAGCGCGAGGCTCCGTACGGATCTGGCGAGATTGACGACCATCAGGTCCCTAAATGTTAGCTCTGGCTGAAAGTTTCAAGCTCGGCTGAAAAAAGTTACGAATGTGACGAATGGCCGGATGCAGGTCGTCATGGTTGACTTCGCACCCGCGAGAGAGGATAGGCGGCCCGCAAAACGGAGACTCCCATGGAGATTCGCGAAGGGCTCACCTTCGACGATGTTTTGCTTGAACCCGGTCCGTCAGAGATCATGCCCGCCGACGCGGACGTCTCGACCCGGCTCACCCGCGACATCAGGCTGAACATCCCGCTGACCTCGTCCGCCATGGACACGGTCACCGAAAGCCGGCTGGCCATCGCCCTGGCCCAGGCCGGCGGTCTGGGCATCCTCCACCGTAACATGACCGTGCAGCAGCAGGCCGATCAGGTCCGCGAGGTGAAGCGGTTCGAGAGCGGCATGGTCATCAACCCGGTGACGATCCGCCCCGAGACGACGCTGGGCGAGGTTCGCCAGATCGTGGCGGCCCGCAAGATCAGCGGCTTCCCGGTCGTGGATGCGACCGGCAAACTGGTCGGAATCCTGACCAACCGCGACATGCGGTTCGACACTGATCCGGCCCGTACCGCCGCCCAGCTCATGACCACGGGCGACCTGGTCACGGTGCGCGAAGGCGCCAGCAAGGAAGAGGCGCGGCAACTGCTGCGCGACCGCAAGATCGAGCGGGTCATCGTCGTCGACGAGGACTATCGCGCCACTGGCCTGATCACGATGAAGGACATCGAGAAGGCCCAGGCCCACCCGCACGCGGCCAAGGACGAACAGGGGCGGCTGCTGGTCGGCGCGGCCTCGACCGTCGGGGACGCAGGCTATGAACGGGCCATGGCCCTGGCCGATGCGGGTTGTGACGTGGTGGTCATCGACACCGCCCACGGACACTCGGCCCAGGTGGCGCGGGTTGTCGAGCGCATCAAGCGCGAGAACAACCGGTTGCAGATCATCGCCGGCAACATCGCCACCTACGATGCGGCCCGCGCGTTGATCGACGCGGGCGCCGATGCGGTCAAGGTCGGCATCGGTCCGGGCAGCATCTGCACGACCCGCATCGTCGCCGGTGTCGGCGTGCCTCAGCTGACGGCCATCATCGACGCGGTCCGGGCGGCGAAGGATTCCGGCGCACCGGTCATCGCCGACGGCGGGATCAAATACTCGGGCGACCTGGCCAAGGCCATCGCGGCCGGCGCCTCTGTCGCCATGATGGGCTCGATGTTCGCGGGCACCGACGAGAGCCCGGGCGAGGTCTTCCTGTACCAGGGCCGCAGCTACAAGTCGTACCGCGGCATGGGCTCGGTGGGGGCCATGGGGGCCGGCTCGGCCGACCGCTACTTCCAGAAGGAAGTCGAGGACACCCAGAAGCTGGTGCCCGAGGGCATCGAGGGCCAGACTCCGTACAAGGGTCCGATCGCGCCGGTCCTGCACCAGATGGTCGGGGGGCTGCGCGCCGCCATGGGTTATGTGGGCGCCGCCACCATCGCGGACTTCCAGGAGAAGGCGCGGTTCGTGCGCATCACCGGCGCGGGCCTGCGCGAAAGCCATGTCCACGACGTGATGATCACGCGCGAGGCGCCGAACTATCGGCAGGGGTAGCCAATGTTTAACATGACTCCCGAACTGACCTATGCGGCCCTGGCCATCCTGCTGGCAGTGGTGCAGATCTTTCTGCCCGCCACCGGCCGGACGCTGCAGCATGGGCCCAAGTGGAACGCCGGGCCGCGCGACGCGGACGTTCCACCGTCCAACGTCATCACCGGCCGGCTGGAGCGGGCGCAGGCCAATCTGTACGAAACCCTGCCGCTGTTCCTCGGCGCCGTCCTGATCGCCCATGTCGCGGGTGAGGACGGATTTCTGACGTACTGGGGCGCTACGCTCTATTTCTGGGCCCGCGTCGTCTATGTCCCGTTGTACGCCTTCGGCGTGACGGGCGTTCGCAGCCTCGCCTTCCTCGCATCGCTCGCCGGTCTTCTGATGATCGTCGCCGCCCTGTTTATCTGAAAGTTTAAGTGACCCCAGCCGCTCGCCTCGCCGCCGCCGCCGCCATCATCGACCGCATCAGCGCGGGCAAGGCCCCGGCCGAGGCCGTCCTGAAGACCTGGGGGACCGAGAACCGCTACGCCGGCTCCAAGGACCGTCGGGCTATCGCCGACCAGGTCTACAAGGTCACACGCGCGCGCGGCCGTCTGGTCTGGGCCATGGGCGGGCGCGAGGACGGGCGCGCCCTGGTCATCGGGGCGCTGAGCCTGATCGACGGTCTGTCGGTCGAGGAGATCGAGGCCCTGCACTCCGGCGACGGCTATGGTCCCAAGCCGCTGTCGAAACAGGAACGCAGCCGCATCAGCCTGACCGACGACGGGGCGCCCGCCTGGGCGCTCGCCGGCCTGCCCGAGTTCGTGGTCGAGGACTTCAAGAACACCTTCGGCGACCGCTGGGCCGAGGAGGCCGCCGGGCTGATGGTGCCACGCGCCCCGATCGACCTGCGCGTCAACGCCGCCAAGGCCACGGTCGACGAGGTCATCGCCGAGCTCCGCGAGGCGGGCCTGTCCCCGGAACGCACGCCCTGGTCGGCCTGGGGCCTGCGCCTCTCGGCCGAGCCGCCGCCCAACGTCCAGGCGCTGGAAGCCTTCAAGCAGGGCCGGATCGAGATTCAGGACGAGGGCAGCCAGATCACCTGCTGGCTGGCCGGCGTCGAGCCCGGCATGACCGTCGTCGACTATTGCGCCGGGGGCGGGGGCAAGACCCTGGGTCTGGCGATGCAGGGGCTGGCCGTCGGCGCCTCCCGCGTCGAGGCCGCGCCTCCCGAGCCTGAACGCATCTGGACCCCGACCGGCTGGGTCGAAGCGCCCAAAGCGAAGCCCAAACCTGCGACCATCGCCAGGGCCGAGGGCCGGCTGATCGCTTGCGACGTGGTTCAGAAGCGGCTCGACAACATCCGGCCCCGGCTGGCGCGCGCGGGCGTCGAGGCGGAGCTGATCCACCTCGGTCCCAATGGAGGCAGGGTCGAGGATATCGTCGGCATGGCCGATGTCGTGTTCGTCGACGCGCCTTGCACCGGCTCCGGCACCTGGCGTCGTCGGCCCGAGGACGCCTGGCGTCTGAAGCCCGAGGAAGTCGACCGGATGCACTCGCTGCAGATGGCCATCCTGGCCCGCGCGGCCAAGCTGGTGAAGCCCGGCGGACGTCTGGTCTATGTCACCTGCTCCATGCTGCGGGTCGAGAACGAGGCCACGCTGGACCACTTTGAAGAGGATCATCCCTCGTTCGCGCCGGTCGCGATCACCGAAGGCCTGTCGTCGTCGGGCATCACCGACGCCGGCCGCAACAAGCTGGCCGAACTGGCCGGCGCTGGACATCGCCTGCGTCTTTCCCCGGCCACGGCTGACACCGACGGCTTCTTCGCCGCGATCTACGAACGGACCGCCTGATGCTGAAATCGCCCTTGCTGCTCGGTCTCGCCGTCGTTGGCCTGTGCGCCGCGCCCGCCCTCGCCCAGAGCGATGACGAGATCGATGCCCGGCTGTCGGCCCGCTACGACCGCTGCCTCAACGTCGCCGAGACCACGGTCGAGATGGTCAAGTGCAACACGGACGAACTGGTCGGTCGCGACGCCGATCTGAACCGCGTCTACCGGACGCTGATGGCGCAATCGAGCACGACGGCCGCCGCCGGCTTCCGCCGCTCGCAGCGGGCCTGGCTGTCCACGCGCGACAGCGACTGCGCCGCCGAAGCGGGCGAGGGTTCTATCGCCCGCGTGAACATGGCCCAGTGCGTCCTGCGCAAGACCGTCGAACGCACCCTGTGGCTCGAAGCGAGGGTCGCTGGTTGAGCGCTGAGGAGACCACGCCCTGGGAGCTGTCGGCTTTCGGCCCGCTGACAGCCCTGTGCGTCATAGCGGCCCAGGCCGAGTACGGCCCGGCGTTGAAGGCGCGGATCCGGCCCCTGATCACCGGCGTCGGACCGGTCGAGGCGGCGGTCGAGACCACGATCGCCCTGGCGATGCTGGAGCGGGAAGGGCGGTTGCCTGACCTGATCCTCTCGCTCGGTTCGGCGGGGTCACAGACGCTGCAACACGGCCGTGTCTACTGGGTGGACGAGGTCGCCTATCGCGACATGGACGCCTCGGCGATCGGCTTCCCCAAGGGCGTCACCCCCTTCCTCGACGAACCCGCCGTCCTGACCCTGGCCAGCGGACCGGCGGGTCAGCCCTATGCTCGCCTCGCGACCGGCGGCAGCGTCGTCACCGGCGAGGCCTATAACGACATTGATGCCGACATGGTCGATATGGAGACCTATGCCGTCGTCCGCGCCGCTGCGAAGTTCGACGTGCCGGTCATGGGCCTGCGCGGCATTTCGGACGGCAAGGCCGACCTGACCGGCCTGTCCGACTGGACCGATACCCTGTCGGTGATCGACGAAGGGCTGGCCGAGGCGCTGGACCTGCTGAAAGCCGAATTCGAACGCCTGACCGCCCCCCTTCCCGAGGAGACGCCATGACTGCCGCCGCCGATCACCAGAAAGTCCTGATCGTCGATTTCGGCAGCCAGGTGACGCAGCTGATCGCGCGCCGCCTGCGCGAGGCCAGCGTCTATTGCGAGATCCATCCCTACGCCAAGGCGGAGGCCGCCCTGGCCGCCATGAGCCCGGCGGCCATCATCCTGTCCGGTGGTCCCGAGAGCGTCCACGAGGAGGGCAGCCCGCGCGCGCCCCAGGCCGTGTTCGAGGCCGGCGTGCCCGTGCTGGGCATCTGCTACGGCGAGATGACCATGTGCGAGCAGCTGGGCGGCAAGGTCGAGGGCGGCCATCACCGCGAGTTTGGACGCGCCGGGATCACCGTCGCCAAGGCCTCGCCCCTGCTGGCCGGTCTCGCCCCCGTGGGCGAGGACGAGACGGTCTGGATGAGCCACGGAGACAAGATCGTCGCCATTCCCCAAGGCTTCGACGTCGTCGCCACCTCGCCCGGTTCACCCTATGCCGTGATCGCCGACGAGACCCGTCGCTTCTACGGCGTCCAGTTCCATCCCGAGGTCATGCACACCCCGCGCGGCGCGACGATCCTGAAGAACTTCACCCATGGCATCGCCGGGCTGAAGGGCGACTGGACCATGGCCGCCTATCGCGACGAGAAGATCGCCCAGATCCGCGAGCAGGTCGGCTCGGCCAAGGTCGTCTGCGGCCTGTCGGGCGGGGTCGACAGCTCGGTCGCCGCCGTCCTGATCCACGAGGCGATCGGCGACCAGCTGACCTGCGTCTTCGTGGACACTGGGCTGCTGCGCAAGGACGAGGCGACCCAGGTCACGACGCTGTTCCGGGAGCACTACAACATCCCGCTGATCCACGTTGATGCATCGAAGGAATTTCTTGGCGCCCTGGCCGGTCAGTCGGATCCCGAAACCAAGCGCAAGACCATCGGCCGGGTCTTCATCGAGATCTTCGACCGCGAGGCCCACAAGATCGAGGGCGCCGAATTCCTCGCCCAGGGCACCCTCTATCCGGATGTGATCGAGAGCGTCTCGTCGTCCAGCGGCAAGGCCCATGTCATCAAGAGCCACCACAACGTCGGCGGTCTGCCGGACTTCATGAAGCTGAAGCTGGTCGAGCCCCTGCGCGAACTGTTCAAAGACGAGGTCCGCGCCCTCGGCCGCGAACTGGGTCTGACCGATGCCTTCGTCGGCCGTCACCCGTTCCCGGGACCGGGCCTGGCTATCCGCATTCCCGGCGAGATCACGCCCGAGGCCGTCGCGACCCTGCAACAGGCCGACGCCATCTATCTGGACGAGATCCGCAAGGCCGGCCTCTACGACAAGATCTGGCAGGCCTTCGCTGTCCTGCTGCCGGTCAAGACCGTCGGCGTCATGGGCGACGCTCGCACCTACGAAAAAGTCCTGGCCCTGCGTGCGGTCTCGTCCACCGACGGCATGACCGCCGACTTCTTCGAATTCCCCTGGGACGTGCTGGGCAAGTGCGCGACGCGGATCGTCAACGAAGTGCGGGGTGTGAACCGCGTCGTCTACGACGTGACCTCCAAGCCCCCCGGCACGATCGAGTGGGAATGATTCAGGGCTTCCGGGGCCTTTCGACGCCACCTCCGAATTTGCCTCGAAATTACTGATCTAAAACATAAATATGTTTCTGCCTCTCGGTAACTTTCGAGGGGTAGCCAACCCGCCTGTCGGTCTGCCGAACGGTCTTGGGTCCATTGCCTCAGCCGAGCCGTCCAGCGAGGGCTCACGGCTGTCATTGGCTCCTCCGATTGAAGGGAAGGCGGGGAAACCCGCGGCGCGGCGTGCCCTCCGGACGAGGCGGGCGGCCGTGGACGAGGCTGTAGAGGGCTGGAAGAACCAGCAGGGTGAGAATCGTCGAGGAGAGGATCCCGCCGATGACGACCGTGGCCAGAGGGCGCTGAACCTCGGCGCCGGCCCCGACGTTCAGGGCCATGGGAACGAAACCCAGACTGGCGACGAGGGCGGTCATCAACACCGGGCGAAGACGGGTCAACGCCCCCTCCCGGATGGCCTCTTCGAGCGGCTTGCCCTCGGCGATCAGGCTGCGGATGAAGGTCACCATCACGACGCCGTTGAGAACCGCGACCCCGGACAGGGCGATGAAGCCGACGCCCGCCGAAATCGACAGCGGCAGGCCGCGCATCATCAGGGCCGCCACGCCCCCGGTCAGCGCCAGAGGAACGCCGGAGAAGACGATGGCCGAGTCCTTTACCGACCGGAACAGGGCGAACAGCAGGCCGAAGATCAGCAGCAGGACCGCAGGCACGACCAGCTGGAGCCGTTTGGCGGCCGAGATGAGCTGCTCGAATGTGCCGCCATAGGTGACCCAATAGCCGGAGGGGAGCGTGACCTCGGCCTCGACCCGATCCTGGACCTCCCCGACGAACGAGCCCAGATCGCGGTCGCGGACGTTTGCCGTAATTACGATGCGGCGTTTGCCGTTTTCGCGACTGATCTGGTTCGGTCCCGAGGTCAGTTCGATGGTCGCGACCTCATTCAGGGGCACGAACTGCCGCGGCTGTCCCTCGCCCGCCGGGAGCGGGATCTGGAGACGACCGATGGCGTCGGTGTCGGCGCGCAGACGTTCGGGCAGACGGACGACGACGTCGAAGCGGCGGTCGCCCTCGAAGATCTGTCCGGCGGTGGTGCCGCCCATCGAGGTCGAGATCACCGACTGGACGTCGTTGATGCTCAGTCCCAGACGCGCCATGGCGGGCCGGTTGGGCGTGATCTGAAGCACGGGCAGGCCGGTGATCTGTTCGGTCTGGGGATCGGCGGCCCCGGCGACCGAGGCCACGATGGTCTCGATCTCGCCCCCGAGCCGCAGGAGTTCATCCAGGTCGTCGCCATAGACCTTGATGGCGACATCGGCCCGCACACCGCTCAGAAGTTCGTTGAACCGCATCTGGATCGGCTGTGTGAACTCGTATTTGCTGCCGGGAATCTCGTTTACGGCGTCTTCCATCTCGGCGACCACATCGCCGCGAGACTTGCGAGGGTTTGGCCAGTCCTTGCGGTCCTTCAGCATGATGAAGGTGTCGGCGACCGAGGGAGGCACGGGGTCGGTGGCGACCTCGGCGGTGCCGATCTTGGCCACGACCCGCTCGACCTCGGGGAAGCGGGCGATGCGGGCTTCCAGGGCCGTCTGCATCTGCACGGCCTGCGTCAGGCTGGTGCCGGGGATGCGCAGGGCGTGCATGGCGATGTCGCCCTCGTCGAGATTGGGCACGAACTCCGAGCCCATCCGCGACGCCCCGAACCCGGCGAGCAGCACCAGGACCACAGCGATACCGATCATCAGGGTGCGGGCCTTCAGCGCGAAGTCGAGCGCCGGCTGGTAGCCGACCCGCGCCCAGCGCATCAGGAAGCTGTCCTTCTCCTCGACCTTGCCCGTGACGAACATGGCGACGGCCGCCGGCACGAACGTGAGCGACAGCAGGAGCGCCGCCGTCAGGGCAATGACGACGGTGATCGCCATGGGGTGGAAGGTTTTGCCCTCTACTCCCGACAGGGCGAAGATCGGCACATAGACCAGGGTGATGATCATCACCCCGAACAGCGACGGTCGGATCACCTCGCTGGAGGCGCTGGCAGCCAGGTCGAACCGCTCCTCCCGGGTCAGGATGCGGCCGAGGCGATGCTGGGCCTCGCCGTAACGGCGCAGGCAATTCTCGACGATGATGACGGCGCCATCGACGATCAGGCCGAAGTCGAGGGCGCCCAGGCTCATCAGATTGCCCGACGTCCCGGTACGAACCATGCCCGTGATGGTCATCAGCATCGTGATCGGAATGACCGCCGCGGTGATCAGGGCCGCACGGATATTGCCGAGCAGCAGAAACAGCACGACGATGACCAGCAGGGCGCCTTCGACAAGGTTCTTCTCGACGGTGTGGATCGCGCGTTCGACCAGTTCGGTGCGGTCGTAGACAGGAGTGGCGACCACCCCTGCCGGCAAGGCTTTGGATGCTTCCTCCAGGCTGGCGGCGGCGGCCTGGGCGACGATGCGGCTGTTCTCGCCGGCCAGCATCAGGACGGTTGCGAGAACCGTCTCCTTGCCGTTCTCGGTCGCGGCACCCGTGCGCAGTTCCTGCCCCATGCCGACGTCGGCGACGTCCAGGACCCGGATCGGAAGCCCGCCGCGCGTGGCGATGACGATGTTCCCAAGGTCTTCGGTCGTCGAGGCCTGCCCCGGGACGCGGATCAGATACTGCTCGCCGAAGCGCTCGACATAGCCCGCCCCGACATTGGCATTGTTGTTGTCCAACGCCTCGACCACCTCGGCCATGGTCACGCCATAGGCCGCAAGCCGCTGGGGATCGGGCGTGACGTGATACTGGCGCTCGTAGCCGCCGACGGTGTTGACTTCGGTCACGCCGCGGGTGTTGCGAAGCTGGGGCCGGATGACCCAGTCCTGGAGGGTACGCAGGTCCTCGGTCGTCCAGGGCTGGCCGTCGGGGCGACGCGCGCCCGGCTCGGCCTCGACCGTATACATGAAGATTTCCCCGAGGCCGGTGGCGATGGGGCCGAGTTCAGGGGTGACGCCCGGCGGGAGTTGACCGAGCGCGCTTTGCAGGCGCTCGTTCACCAGCTGGCGCGCGAAATAGATGTCGGTGCCGTCGTCGAAGATGACCGTGACCTGGCTCAGCCCGTAGCGGGAGACCGAGCGGGTGTATTGCAGGCCCGGCACGCCCGCCACGGCCGTTTCGACCGGGAAGGTGATGCGCTGTTCGGCCTCGAGCGGCGAATAGCCGGGGGCCTCGGTGTTGATCTGGATCTGGACGTTGGTGATGTCCGGAGTGGCGTCAATCGGCAGACGCTGGAAACTCCAGACACCGATGGCGCAGGCCACGAGGACCAGCCCCATGACCCCCCATCGAAAGCGGATCGACAGGGCGATGAGGCGTTCAAGCATGGTTCCCGCGCCCCCTAGTGATCATGGCTCGCGCCGGACTTCTCGATGTCCGCGCGAATGAGGAAGGCTCCGTCCACGACGTATTCGGTTCCGGGTTCGAGCCCGCCGAGCACCTCCGTCCACTCGTCGGTCCTTCGACCCAGATCGAGCATCCGCACCTCGTAGGTGTTGCCGACCTTGGCGTAGACGACGGTGAAGTCGCGGAAGGGCTGCAGCGCCCTGGTCTGGACCGCCAGGGGCACCTCTCCCTGACCGACCTGAACCGTGCCCTGCACCCCGAGCCCAGGCCGCCAGACACCGCCCTGATAGGCCAGATCGACATGGGCGATCAGCGTCTGGCTCATCGGATCAGAGCCGGGCAGGATGGTTTCGATAACGCCGTTGAAGCGGTGATCGCCCGCCAGGCTGGTGACCTCGACGCGCTGGCCTGTGCGCACGCGCTCGGCGTCGCGCGGATAGAGAGCAAACTCGGCGTGCAGACGCGACGGATCGCCGATCACCAGCATGGGCTCCCCGCCCGCGCCTGTGATGGCCCCGGCGTTGACGTTCTTGGCCATGATGACCCCCGAGATGGGCGCGGTGACGGAATAGGTCTGAAGGCTTTCGCTCGACTCGACACGCGCCAGAACCTGACCGCGCGAGACGCGCTGACCCAGTTCGACATTCATCGCCATGACCCGACCCGGATAGCGGGCGAACACGTCGCTCTGGCCCTCGGGGGTGATCTCCACACGACCACTGAGTGGCAGAGACTCACCCAGCACCGCCGAACCGGCACGTTGGGTCGTGACGCCCCCGGCGCGGGCGGCGTCGGCTGAGATGACGGTGCGACCCTCGTAGGACTGGTAGGCCCAGGTCGATCGCTTGCCGTTCTGCGTCGCCGCAACCGCCACGTCGAAGGAGTGCGGCTCGGAGACCACACCGGGGCTGGCGAGGTAGTCCTCGGTCGCGGTGAATGTGAACCGATCGACCTTCGGCCCAAGCCGGGTCAGGGCGATGGTCGCCTGGACCTGACGCGGGTCCACAGGCCTGTCCTTCAGATAGGGATAGAGCCGGAACAGGGGCTCCGGCCCTTCCTCGAAGATCGTGATCTCCAGAGCGAAGTCGCCGTCGCGCAGCATCCGGCCACGGTGGGGACCGCGCTCATAGTCGGCGGCGGCGGTCTCGCCTTCGGCCTTCCCGGCGGGCGCGCCCTGGCCGCAGGCCGAGACGCCGGCGGCGAGCACCATCAGGGACACGGCGATCAGGCGCCGCGAAACGAAGGGAGGCGTCATGGCTGGATCTCCAGGCCGAGCAGGTCGGCGTGCGCGCCTGTCAGCCGGTCAAGGCGGGCGCGGTCGGTGTGAAATTGTTCGAGCACAGCCACTCGGCGCGCCCGGGTTTCGAGCAGGGCCACGTGCGCGGCCATGACGTCGTTGTAGGTGAAGCCGCCCCGGGCGAACCCTTCCTGGACGAGCGATACCGCGCGTTCGGCCTGCGGCAGGATTTCCTCGGCGATGCGGCGCGCCTCATGGGCCCGGGCAAGGAGTTGCACCTGCAGGCGGGCGATCTCGCGTTCGCGGTCGATCCGGAAGGCCTCGAGATCGGCCTGGTAGGCCGTGCCCTCGGCGCGGGCGCGATCGATGGCGCCCTGGTTCCGGTCATGGCGCTGCAGCGGAATTGAGCCGCCGAACACCAGGGACAGATCATTGTCCCAGATGTGCCTCACGCCCACGCTCAAGGTCGGATCCGGAATGGCCCGGGCTTGCTCGACCCGCACACGGGCGTCGGCGATCCCGCGCTGGGCCAGGAAGACGTCGAAGTCGGCCTGGGCGGCCTCGCCGGCCGCTACCCGAGAAGCGCTGGTGTCTTCGAAAGCGGCCGGGCCGACCTCGAAGTCGCCGGCGCCGTCCCAGAACTTGGCCAGGCTGATCCGGGCGATCCGCATCGAGATCTCGGCCTGGTCGAAATCGATCTGCGCCTGCGCCAGTTCGGCCTCAGCCCTCGCGCCCGCGAACAGCGGATCACGGGCGGCGTCGACCCGGCGCTGCACCTCGCTCTGGAACCGTTCCGCGAGGACCAGCCGTTCGCGGGCGATTTCCAGTTGGGCCTCGGAAGTCAGCACCTCGGTCCAGGCGCGTTGCACGGTTTCGAGCCGGTCGAGTTGACGGACACGGGCAGTGGCGAGGACCAACGCGCCTTCGCCCCGCGCCAGATTGACCCGGGCCGGTCGGTCCCCGCCTCGCTCGATCTGCTGTTCGTAGCTCAACGTCGTCTCGGTGCGGCCGAGGATGTCGCCGCTGCCGAGGGTCGGCAGGTTCTCGACCATCAAGCCGAGCGTCGGGTTGGGGCGAACATCCGCCTGACGGACGCCGGCCTCCGCCGCGCGGGAGCGGGCCTCGAGGCCGGCCCTTGCGGGATCGGCGGCGGCGGCGCGACGGAGCGCCTCTTCAAGAGCAAGCGACCGCACGGACGCACCGGCAAGGGAGTCAGGCGTCGCTTGCGCGAAAGCCTCGGTGCGCGGCAAGGCCGCCGCAAGGGTGAGCGCGAGGGCCGAAACGGCCGCCACTCGCGTCCACGATCCGGCCGCGCCGGACATGGGATGTCTCAAGGGTTGTCTCCAAAAACAGGGCGCGCGCGACCGGGCGGTCGCGCAGGATCAGGCGATCAGGCGCTGCTGTTTTGGAGGGTGAGAAGGACCGTCACCACGGATTCCGGGCGGCCTCAGGCCTGACGCCGGACCCAGACGGGCGGACGCCATGATGACGGCCTCTGTCTGGTGGGCCGGGGTCGCCAGGGCGACATGCACATCTCCACCGCCATGATGGTGATGGTTGATCGGACTATCTCCGCCGGGCCTGTCGGCGACGTCGAACGCCGAGGCATCTTCAGTGTGTGCAGGCTCGGTCTGATCATGCTCGTGATCGTGGTCGATCGTGGCGGCCTCGGCATAGGATACGCCCGGGAACTGCAGGGCGTGTTCAAGGCGATGCCGGGTGTCGATCACGCCATGCGCCTGCAGCGCGACCAGGATGGCCACGCCGAGGCAGACGCAGAGGAGGCGGAACGATTGCGACAACAGAGATCCCCGATCTTCGCCACTAGGGGGAATCGGGCGACGACGCAACGCGCGGGTCGTCACAGCCGTCGCCCGTTGATGAAGACGCCGTTTCATGGGCGCCGGCGCAAGGCTGACGTCCAGCCCGTTTGCGCCTTCGGCCCAGGCGGTCCCGATCGGTTCGATCAGTTGTGGTCGGCGTGACCCTGGGGCGCCGGCGTGTCCGACGGAACCGGGGCGGGCGGTGCCGACTCGGTCGGTGCGGGGTCGGTCTTCATCTTGTCGCAGCAGGGCATGACGGCGTCCGCGGCCATGCCCTTGCAGCAGTCGCAGGCTTCGGCGGCCAGGGCCGCACCGGCGCTCAGCGTCAGAATCGCGGCAGCGGCGGCCAACAGGTTGGAAACTTTCATCGTCGTTCTCCTAGTGAACCATGAAGCTGGAAGAGCCGGACATCTTGTGGCCGTCCGGACCTTCGGCGGTCCAGGCAGCAACATAGGTTCCCGGGGCGAGACGCGGCAAGGCCACACCTACGGTTGCGGCGGCCGGCGCGGCGGGCGCAGTCACGACAACCGGCTCCTGTCCATTGGCAGTCAGGGTCACGGTCTTCAGGATCATGGGGTGCGGGAAGGTCGCGCTGAACCGTTCGGGCGAGCCTGAGATCATCGCGCCATCGGCGGGCGTGGTGACGATCCCGGAGGCGGCCGGAGCCTGGGCCTGCGGTGCGGGGTGGTGTCCAGCGTGCGGGTCCTGGGCGGCGGCCGCGCCGGCGAACGCCAGGGCGGCAGTGAGAACGAGAGTGCGGATCATGGGGTGGTCTCCTTTGACTAGAACCAGGCCTTGAGGCCGACGACGAAACGGGTGTGTTCAGCTTCGCCGCCTCGGGCTTCGATGTAGTCGGCGGTGTCGCCAAACGAACGGCTCCACTCGACGCCGACGTAGGGGGCGAACTCCTTGCGGAATTCGTAGCGCAGCCTCAGGCCGGCCTCGACCGAGGACAGGCCAGAGCCGATCTCCAGCCCCGGAATATCGCTGGCCGAGGCGTCGATTTCGAAGCGTGGCTGAAGGATCAGCCGTTGGGTGATCCGCTGATCATATTCGGCCTCGACACGGGCGGTCAGGTCGCCCTCCGTGGACAGGAAAGCGGCCGCGTCGACCTCGAACCAATGGGGTGCCAGCCCCTGTAGACCCAGAACCAGATGGGTGGTGTCCTCCCCGTCGGGGCGGAAGTCCTGGCGCACGCCGGCCTGCACATCCCAGAAGGGCGTGATGGCCCGGCTGTAGAGGGCCTGGAGTTCGGCTTCCTCCAGATTGCCGTCGAAGTCGCCTTCCCCCTCTGACTTCCACCAGAAGCGATTGATGTCCCCGCCGCTCCATCCCTGGACATCCCAAAGGTAGGTGTCGCCGCCATCGCCGAAGCCTGCTTCGAGGCGATCGATGATGACAGCCGTGGTGTGCATGTCGCCGTTCTCGGCGATCAAGGTCCGGCGTGATGGGGCCATCGCCTCCACGCCGAAGACCAGATCGGCGGCGTGTGTCGGGCCGCCCAGGGCGGCGGCCGGGATGGGCGTCTCTGGAGGTCGGCCGGAATCGTCCGCGCTGGTCGGAACATCCGGGGGGCCCATGCTCATCGTCGACATGTCGTGTCCGGCATGAGGGTCCGCCGGGGCGGGTTGTATGATGGACATGTCGTGGCCCGCGTGCGGATCAGGCTGCACCGGCGCCATCGTCGACATGTCGTGGCCCGCATGCGGATCGGCTGCGGTCGGCGTCGGCGTCGGCGCGGGCGGCATGACATGACCCGCGTGCGGATCCTGAGCCACAGGGCGAGCCGGCGTCTGGGGACTGGGGGCCGGAACGGGCGCGGGTCGTGCGGGGGCAGGCATGGCGTGGCCCGCGTGCGGGTCCTGGGCCTGGGCGTTGAAGGCGCTGGCACCGAGGATCAGCGGCGCAAGAGCGAGAGCGAGACGCTTCATGACGCCGCTCCGTCCATGGGTCGCACCGTCACGACGTTGAACATGCCTGCATGCATGTGCATCAGCATGTGGCAGTGGAAAGCCCAGTCGCCGGGCGCGTCGGCGGTCAGGTCGAAGGTGACCTTCGATCCCGGAGCGACGTTCACCGTGTGCTTGAGGGGCTGGTATCCCGCGGGCCCGCCCGTCACGAGTTCGAAGAAGTGGCCGTGCAGGTGGATGGGGTGACCCATCATGGTGTCGTTGACCAGGGTGACGCGGACCCGTTCATTCCGTTCGAACCGGATCGGCTCGACCAGTTCGCTGAACTTGCGGCCGTCCAGGCCCCACATGAACCGTTCCATATTGCCCGTCAGATGGATTTCCATGGTTCGGGAGGGCGGACGGCGATCGCTGTTGGGCTGGAGCGAAACCAGATCGGTGTAGACCAGTACCCGATGATCGACGGTCTCCAGTCCAAGCGGTCGGTCGCCGAGCCGGTTGGCGGGGGCCATGGCGATCATGTCGACGCCGACGCCCACCGCCATGTCAGGCGGCGCGTTGTCGGGATCGCGCATGTTCATCGCGCCCATGTCCGCCATGTCAGAGGGCGGCGCGGCGGCCGGCGCCTGGGCCATGGCGGCGTGGTCCATTCCGGACATGGCCCCGTGGTCCATCCCGGCCATGGCTCCATGATCCATCCCGTCCATGCCGCCGTGGTCCATCCCGCCCATCCCCATGTCGCGCATGGTCAGGGTCGGAGCCTCACGGAGTGGCGGAACCTCGGCCGTCATGCCGAGGCGGGGCGCGAGCGTGGCGCGGCCCATGCCGGAACGATCGATGGCCTCGGACACGATGGTGTAGGCGCGGTCCTCGGTCGGCCGGACGATGACGTCATAGGTTTCGGCCACGGAGATCTGGAACTCGTCGACCTCGACTGGCCTCACGTCCACCCCGTCCGCCTGGACGACGGTCATGGGCAGGCCGGGGATCCGCACATTGAAGATCGACATCGCCGAGGCGTTGATGATGCGCAGGCGGACGCGCTCGCCCGGACGGAACAGGCCGGTCCAGTTTTCGTCCGGGCCATGACCATTGACCAGGAAGGTGTAGGTCGTGCCGTTCACGTCGGAGATGTCGCGCGGGTCCATCCGCATCTGGCCCCACATGCGCCGCTCTTCGAGGCTCATGCCGTCCGCGCCTGACAGCAGGCCGGACAGGGTCGTGCGCTGGCGATTGAAGTAGCCGGGGCTCTTCTTCAGTTTCGCCAGGATCTCGTGCGGATGCAGGAAGCTCCAGTCCGACAGGACCAGGACATGCTCGCGATCGTAGGCGACCGGATCGGCGCCGGCCGGGTCGATGACGATCGGCCCATAGTGCCCCATCGCCTCCTGAAGCCCGGAGTGGCTGTGGTACCAGTAGGTGCCGTGCTGACGCACCGGGAACTCGTAGACGAAGGTCTCGCGCGGCCGGATGCCCGGGAAGCTGATGCCCGGCACGCCATCCATCTGGAACGGCAGCAGCAGGCCGTGCCAGTGGATCGAGGTGTCCTCGTCCAGGGTGTTGGTCACAGAGAGACGGGCGTTCTGACCTTCGCGGAGGCGCAGCAGCGGCGCCGGCAGCAGGCCGTTGACCGTCACGGCGTGCCCCGTTCGGCCGCCGACCGAGAAGGGCGAATGTCCGACCGTGAGGTCGATATTGGGCCCGACGAGCGAGGGCAGATCGGACCGCAGGCCCGCTGACCCCGTTTGGGCCCAGGCCGGCATCAGGCCTTGCAGACCCAGCAAGCCGCCTCCGGCCGCAGCGCTGCGGAGAAGGCTGCGGCGATCCAGTCGCATACTCGACATGACAGTTGGGTCCTCGCTCAGACTCTATCGACGGCGTCTTCCAAGGCGCGGGAGACCGGACGTCCTAATTGTCAATACGCGTGAACACGCCCGTCCCCTTGCGACGAACCGTCTCAGACGGTGGTGACGATCAGAGTCCCCGAAGTGCCTCGGCCAGCCGGGCCCGGGCCCTGGCGACGCGGGTCTCAACCGCCTTGGGCGTGGCCCCGACGATGCGCGCGACCTCGGCGTGAGAGCGGCCTTCGAGGGCGGTCAGAAGGAGCGGCGCCTTCAGGGCGTCCGGCAGGGCGGTTATGGCCCGGTCCAGGGCCGCCCGACGCTGTCCCTGGTCCAGACGCTCTTCGGGGGACGCGGTCCCGTCCCCGACGGCGAGGGCCTCCGGCGCGTCCAGCCCCATGACGCCGCGGACCACCCGGCGCACCGTCCGCTTGCGGCCCCAGTCGCGGCATTTGTTGACGGCGATCGAGCGGAGCCAGGTGGGGAAGCTGCGGCTGGGGTCATACCGGCGAATGGCGAGCCAGGCGGAGGTGTAGGTTTCCTGGACGAGGTCGTAGGCCTCGTCGTCGTCGCCGACATACCGGCGCACGAAGCGATGCAGGTCGCCCTTGGTCGCGGTCATCAGCGCGCTGAAGGCGGCCCGGTCGCCGGTCACCGCCCGTGCCTCGAGTGGAGCCCCCGAACCCACCCGGCGTCTACCCTGCGTCTTGCAGGAGGGCTCCGACGACCTGACGGTCGAACGCCTGGGCCTGCTCGGGCGTCAGGACCGACCGCATCTCGAACACATGGGCGATGGTGGCCTTCTGGAGATCGCCCATGGCGACATGGAAATGATCAACCGCGGCCTGGACCTGCGGACTGTCGCCCTCGCTGGCCGCGATCGCGTCCGCCAACTCGCGATTGGCCGTCCGGACTTCCCCTTCAAGCGCGCCCCGCCGCGAGGCGAAACGGGCCTCGATCGCCTCGAGACGGGCTTCCTGGTCCGCCGTCAGATCCAGCTGATGATGGACGATGCTGTGCAGATTGGGCCGCTCGTGCCGCTTCATCAGCCAGGCCGTGCTGGCCCAGGTCCCGGCGCCGCTGGCGAGGGCGGCGAGCGCCGCCGTGATCGCGATGGATCGCCAGCTCGCCGTCATTCGCCGGCTCCCAGGATTGCGATCGGGGACAGGCCCCCCGACACGCTGAACACCTGCATCTCCGAGGGCTCGGCCTGCGCGGACAGGGCGAACAGGCCGCCGTTGGCGAGGCCCACGACGAGCGCCATGCCCATGGCGGCGAGGCGGACCTGGCCCATCCGCCGCTCGCCGACCCGGTTCTCGATGCGGCGCCACACATCGGATTCCAGCCCGGAAAGCTTGGCCGGGCTCGCCGGCCGGGCGTTTGCAATCAGGCGATCGATGTCCTCAGTCATGTTCCACCTCTGTCGGCCCCCGTAATCCCATACGCTTGGTACAGCCAAATCCCTCGGTTGAGGTCTCGCGCCGTCAAGGCAATGAAGCCGGCGGGGCGAGCGTGCCCATCACGGCGACGACCATCAGAACGGCCACAGAGAGCGCGAATTCCACGACAAGGCTTCGCCTTAGATGACCGAACACGGCAGTCGTGTCCGAGCCGACAGCCTCGAAGGCGGGCGTCAGCCGAAAGCGATTGGCGGCCGCCAGGCTCAGCATGAGGCCGAACAGGACGATCTTGAGAATCAACCAGCGCCCGTAGGCGGTATCGATCAGCGTCCAGATCCCGCTCCACCCCACCAGGAAGGCGCTGTTCACCAGCCCTGTCAGCACGAGAACCGCCACAGCGAAGGTGCCGACACTCGCGAAGCCGACCAATGCACGCGCCAGAGCTCGATCGTGAACCGATGGCTCCCTTGGGCGCCACACCACCAGGGCGGCAAAGGCGGCCAGAGCCCCGACCCAAACCGACGCCGCAACGGCGTGCAGAATGTCCGACGCCAGATGAAGCGCGTGTCCGGAACCCTCCGTGGCCGCGCCGTGACCGGTCCAGGCGAAGCTCGCCGAGACGACAAGGCCAAGCGAGGCGCTGCTCCACCATAGCCGGGGCCCGGGTCTGATCATCGCGATCGCCGCCACGGCCAGAAGCGCAAGGGCGGATCGTACCGCCAGCGCCATGCCGAGACCCATTCCGGTGACCATCATGACCAGCGAACCGGGCTTGATCGCTTCGCTCAAAGATCCCGCCATCATCGCGGTCTGGGCGACGAGGGCCGCCGGAGCCGCCAGAGCGAGCGCCACGGCCGCCCAGAACAGGGCGGGCCGCGGCCAGGCCAAGGCGAGGGGCCTGGTCGCCGCCGCGCTGTAGATCAGGAAGGCGGGCAGACCGAACAGCAGGGCGGCTGCGGCGTACTGGACCGCTCGAAGGACAATGACCGCGGCCTCGATCACGTCAGCGAACGGTGAAGGCGTAGGAACCGGTCATGCGGTGGCCGTCGTTCGAGGCGATGGTCCAGTTGACCGTATAGCCTCCGGCGGCGAGCGGTCGGGCGAGCGCGCCAGTAATCGATCGGCCGTCTTCGCTCACAGCCGTGCTGACGGCGGCCTTGGCGCCGGCGGTCGTCACGACTTCGAACGTCGAGAAGGCCGGGACCATCCGCTCGCTGATGGTGAGGGCGATGGAGCGGGGCGCGGCCACGGTCGTGTTGGCCGCGGGCGTCGAACTGACCAGGCGCGCATGAGCGCTGACCGCACCGGCGGCCATGACCACGACTGCGGCGACGGCAAAGGCGGGAACGAAACGATTGAAACGCATGTCGTGACTCCACTGACATCCAGATGATGTCTCAGAAATACGCGGCGGACGCCGCTTTCCCTCGCCGCAGCCTCTTCCGTTCAGTCGCGGCGTTTTTCGAGCAGCGCCTGCATCTGGGCGATCTCCTCCTGCTGGCCCCGCACGATGCCGTCGCACAGGGCGATGATCTCCGGATCGGTGAGCGACGCCTGTTCGCACATCAGCACGGCTCCGGAATGATGCGGGATCATCGACCGCAGGAACTCGTCGTCGCCTACCAACGCCTGGGTTCGCATGCCGATGAAGCTGCCGACGAAGATCACGGTCGCGACCGCTCCGATGATCAGGTTCGTCTTCCGGGACGGATACATGGACCGCATGAAGACAAGCATCAGGACCGCCATCGGCGCGACCATCATCAAGGTCATGTAGACGTTGTTCAGGTTGAGGTAGAAGTGACCGAGCGTGGCGATCATCGTGAACATGACCAGGTACATGATGACGAAATCTATCGCCAACTCGAGGTAAAGGCTTCGGTAGGGGCCCATACCGCCCGCGCGGCCGTGCTCGTCGTGGCTCGAATGTTGATGCGACATCGTCCGTGTCCTTCTGCACAAATGTCAGCCAACACCGCCCGTTGGCCTTGAAACGCACGAAGACGTCGGCGGTCGCTGCGGTTCAATCCGGCCCTGCGCCGCCAGTTCCCCGGCGCTGCAGGAGTTGAAGCCGCGCCTAGAGTTTCACCGCGCGCAGCCTCAACGCGTTGCCGATGACGCTGGCCGAGGAGAGCGCCATGGCCAGCGCCGCCAGGGCGGGCGACAGCAGCCAGCCGAACACAGGGTAGAGCAGGCCGGCCGCCACCGGGATGCCGAGCGCATTATAGCCGAACGCGAAGACGAGGTTTTGGCGGATATTGCCCATCACCGCCTTCGACAGATGCCTGGCCCGGACGATGCCTTGCAGGTCGCCGCCCAGCAGGGTCACGCCGGCGCTCTCGATCGCGACGTCCGAGCCCGCCCCCATGGCGACGCCCACATCGGCGGCGGCGAGGGCCGGGGCGTCGTTGACGCCATCCCCCGCCATGGCGACGATCCGGCCTTCGGCGCGAAGCTGCTGAACCACAGACGCCTTGTTCTGCGGCAGGACTTCGGCCTGGACCTCGTCGATTCCGAGGCGTCGCGCCACGGCTTCAGCCGTCGTCCGGTTGTCCCCTGTCATCATGACCAGCCGCAGGCCGGCTGCCTTCAGCGCGAGGATCGCATCCGGCGTGGTGGCCTTGATCCGGTCGGCGATGCCGATGACTCCAGCGGCCTTCCCATCGACCGCCACGAAGATGGCGGTGGCGCCGTCGTGGCGGAGCGCCTCGGCCTGCGGCTCCAGGGCGGAGACGTCGATCGAGAGTTCGCCGAGATAGCGGGTGTTGCCCAGGGCCACCTGGCGACCCTCGATCGTCCCGCGCACGCCGCGGCCGACCGGGCTGTCGAAGTCCGCTGCCTCGGAAAGGGAGATATCCCGGTCCTTGGCGGCCCGGACGATCGCGTCGGCCAAGGGATGCTCGCTGCCGCGCTCGAGGCTGGCTGACAGACGCAGGATGTCCGCTTCGGCAAAGCCCTCGGCGGGCAGGATCGCCGTCACGGACGGGCGGCCTTCAGTCAGGGTGCCGGTCTTGTCCAGAACCAGGGTGTCGACCTTCTCGAAGCGTTCGAGCGCTTCGGCGTTCTTGATCAGTACGCCGGCGTGCGCCCCTCGGCCCACCCCCACCATGATCGAGATCGGGGTCGCCAGGCCGAGCGCACAGGGACAGGCGATGATGAGGACCGAAACCGCCGCGATCAGGGCGTAGGACAGTTGAGGCTCCGGACCGATCAGGCCCCAGATGACGGCGGCCAGTATGGCGATCGCGATCACCGTCGGGACGAACCAGCCGGAGACCGTGTCGGCCAGCCGCTGGATCGGCGCGCGGCTGCGCTGAGCCTGGGCCACCATCTGGACGATCTGCGAAAGCAGGGTGTCGGCCCCGACCTTGTCGGCGCGCATGATGAAGGAGCCGGTCGTGTTCAGGGAACCGGCGACGACGCGGTCGCCGGCTTCCTTGGTCACCGGCATGGACTCGCCGGTCACCATCGATTCATCGACGGCGACGCGGCCCTCCAGCAGCTGGCCGTCGACGGGGATCTTCTCTCCGGGACGTACCCTGAGGGAATCCCCGACCACGACCTGATCCAGCGAAACGTCTTCATCGACGCCGTCGGCCCGGACCCGTCGCGCGGTCTTGGGCGCGAGGTCCAGCAGGGCGCGGATGGCGCCGGAGGTCTGCTCCCGTGCCCGCAGTTCCAGGATCTGCCCGATCAGGACCAGCACCGTGATGACCGCCGCCGCCTCGAAATACACCGGCGCGCTTCCGTCGGGCTTGAGGAAGGCCGGCGGGAACAGGGTCGGAGCCAGGACCGCCACGACGCTGTAGAGCCAGGCGACCCCCACCCCCATCGAGATCAGGGTGAACATGTTCAGCCGACGGGTGCGCAGTGACGTCCAGCCGCGCTCGAAGAAGGGCAGGCCGCACCACAGGACCACGGGCGTCGCCAGCGCGAACTGGATCCAGTTCGATATCTGGCCCGGGATCAGCATGTGCAGGTTGGTCAGGTGCCCGCCCATCTCCAGGGCGAAGACCGGCAGGGTCAGGACCAGGCCGACCCGGAAACGGCGGGTGAAGTCGATCAGTTCATGGTTGGGCGGCGCTTCGGCGGTGACCGTCACCGGCTCGAGCGCCATGCCGCAGATCGGGCAGGAGCCCGGGCCCTCCTGCCGGATCTCCGGATGCATCGGGCAGGTGTAGATGACGCCTGGAACGACGGGCGCGGCCTCCGCCCTGGGGGTCAGGTATCGGTCCGGGTCGGCGATGAACCGGGTCCGGCACCCTGCCGAGCAGAAGAAATAGTCCTTGCCACTATGGTCGGCGCGATGAGCCGTCGTCGCGGGATCGACCGTCATGCCACAGACCGGATCCTTGACCGTGGCAGAGCCGTCCGAGGTCGTAGCCGCGCAGCAGGTGTGGGCTGCGGTGTGACTGTGGGGATGCGTGGACATATCGCTCTCTCCGTCTGATCGAAGCGCTCACATATACCCTTGGGGGGTATATCGCAAGATACCCATATGGGGTATATGGAAGGCTCACGAGGGGAGGCCGCATGCAAACTGAAACCAAACCCAAGGTCCTCAACAGGCTCAACCGCATCGAAGGCCAGGTGCGGGGAATCGCCCGCATGGTCGAAGACGACCGGTATTGCGTGGACCTGTTGACCCAGTTGCAGGCGGTCCGGGCCGCGCTTCATCGCGTGGAGACCGAAGTGCTGCGGGATCACCTCGATCACTGCGTGATGGGCGCCATGACCGGCGACGATCCCGAGGATCGAAAGGCCAAGGCTGCCGAACTGATCGAACTCCTGGCGCGGGCCGGACGGTAGGACCGACGGAACAAACGAGCCTGGCTGGTCGCTAATGTCGGGATCCCAAGGACCCCGTCATGAAACGCATCAGTCTCGTCCTCGCCGCCTGCGCCCTGTCGGCGGCCTGTTTCCCGCAACAACCCGAAGAGCCCGCTGCCGCCTCGCCTGAGGCGGCCGCAATGGCAGGCGGCCACGGAGAGATGGGCGCCGGCATGTCTGCGGCCGCGCCCGGCGATTCCGTCGCCACCCAGGGCTACAAAGCCTCGATGAACACGATGATGAACGAGATGCCCGCGTTCACTGGAGATGCGGACATCGACTTCATGAAGCAGATGCGCGGCCACCATGTCGCCGCTGTCTCGATGGCTCGCGTGGAGCTTGCGCAGGGCAAGGACGCCCAAGCGACAAGCCTGGCCCAGGAGGTGATCGCGGCGCAGGAGCGCGAAATCACCCTGATCGACGCCTGGCTGGCCCAGAAGGGGGCGGCTGCGGCCCCCACTGGCTGACGTGGATCAGCGCGCCGCGTGCGACGACCAATGAATGTGCGAAATCCGCCATCCACCGGCCTCGCGACGAAGGACCATGGTTTCGACCGAGAGACTGTCGATCGGGCGCCCGTTAAACATGCCTGTCGTTCGGCTTTCGGTCGCGACCCACGCGCCGTCTGCGCCGGCTCGCGCTAGCCGGCGGGAACGGATGCTGGGCGCCGCGGCCGAGAACGCCGCGTCGGCGGCCAGATGGTGCTGGGCATATTCGGCTTTCGATCGTTCAGCCCCGCCGCCCTCGAAAATCAGGACGTCGTCGGCCAGGAGGGTCAGTGCAGCGTCTGTCTCGCCGCGTTCAAGCGCAGCATGAAAGGCGTCGACGACGCTCGCGGCCGCCGTCGCCTCGGCCTGGACATCATCGACCGAGGTCGCGGCAGTCTGCACGGGTGCATGAGCGAGCGCAGGTCCGACCGATGTGATCGACAGGGAGATGGCGAGGACGAGAAGAGATTTGGCGGACGACATGGAATTCCCCCGAAGCGATGAACTGGTTTCACACGCTAGACGCCATTTTTAACGCAGGCGACCCCGGCGCTTCGCCATTCGAGGGGCTGCGTCGGTCCGTTTGACGGTCCAGAAACCCGCCGCGGTCTTATGGCGCACGACGGTGATCCGCGCTCCCGACTCCAGGCCTTGAGCGCGACGACCGCTCGGGGCTAGCGGAAGGCGACCCCGACCTTGACTCCAAGTTTTTTGAAAACGAGGGCGGCGGGACAGAATCCGGTGAAGGCGGCCTGGATCGCGTTGAGGCCTGCGAAGATCGTCAGTCCGATCCACCAGGGGTTCACGAAATGCGCCAGGGCGACGCTGGTCAGGACAACACAGCCAAGGAACAGGAATACAGCACGGTCGACGGTCATGGTCAGTCTCCAGTCAGGCCCGGCCTTGGGCCGGGTCAAGGGCCTGGCGCGTCCAGGCGACGATCTGTGGGCTCCTCAGCAGCCCGGCGGTTCGGGCGATCACCTGATCGTCGCGAAGGAGCAGCAGCGCGGGAATGCCGGAGACGCCCAGCGCCGCGGCGGCCTGGGGCTCGGCCTCGGAATTCAGTTTCAGCAGCCGGACATCGGGCTCAAGGAGCCCGGCCGCCGCGGCGAAATTGGGGGCCATGGCCCGGCAGGGACCACACCAGGGCGCCCAGACATCGACCAGCACCGCCGCGCCCCTGGTGGATGCGCGATGGACGCTCAGCCCCCTGGCGTCGACATCGACCGGACGCCCCGTGAACAGGGGGGCGCCGCAACGGCCGCATTTGGCCGCCAGCGGGTCCTTGCCGTCCGGCGTGCGGTTGGCCGCGCTACAGGCCGGGCAGACGAACTGGCGCACGGGTCAGGCCTTGATCTTGCGCAAGCCCATGACCTCCAGGGCCAGCTTCTCGTAGAAGGGCACGCTCTCGCCCCGCCTGATCTTGCCCAGGAAGTATTTTTCGAAGCCGACCTTGGCGAGGTGGACCCATTTGCCGCTCGCCGACCAGTTGACGTTACGGGGCGGGATCTGCGGCTGGGCGACGAAGGCCACGCCGCCGTCGCCGAAGTCGGCGAGGCAGAAGGCGTTCCAGGTCGCCTCGTGGGTCGGCGGCTTCCCGTCGAGAATCTCGGCCATGTTGTGGGCGATGGCGGTGACCATGCTCTCGATCATGAAGCCGGTCTTGGGGACCCCGACCGGCACCGGGGTCTTTCCGGTCGGCGCGATGGCCACACAGACCCCAAGGCCGAAGACGTTGGGATAGGTCGGATTGCGCTGGTGTTTGTCGATGACGATGAAGCCGCGCGGGTTGGTCAGGCCTTCGACGCCCCGGACGGCGGCGACGCCGCGAAACGCCGGCAGCATCATTGAATAGGCGAACGGCAGGTCATGGGTCTGTTTGATCGAACCGTCGTCCGCGATCTCCTCGACATGCATCAGGCCGGTTTCAACGGAGGCGACCCTGGCGTTGGTCACCCATTTGATGTGGCGATTGCGCATCTCGCTCTCGAGCAGACCCTTGGTGTCGCCGACGCCGTCGAGGCCGAGGTGGCCGACGTAGGGCTCCGAGGTGACGAAGGTCATCGGCACCCTGTCGCGAATCTTGCGGCGCCGGAGCTCCGTGTCGAGGATCATGGCGAACTCGTAGGCCGGACCAAAGCAGGAGGCGCCCTGGACGGCGCCGACGATGATCGGACCCGGATTCAGGACGAAGGCGTCGAAGGCCGCGGCCGCAGCTTCCGCGTGATCGACATGGCAGACCGACTGGGTGAAGCCGCCATGCGGCCCAAGACCCTCGATCTCGTCGAAGGCCAGGTCGGGGCCGGTGGCGATGACCAGATAGTCGTAGCCGACGAGGGCGCCGTCGTTCAGGCCGACCTGATTGAGGGCAGGCGAGACCTGCCTGGCGCCGACGCCCGTGAAGGCGATGCCGCGTTTGGCGAAGACCGGCGGCAGATCGACCTCGATGGCGTCGCGCTTACGCCAATGACGGCAACCCACGGGTTGGAGGGGACGAAGTGAAACCGGTCGCCCTGCGACACAACGCTGACGTCGGCCCCGTCTCCGACGGCGTCCTTGATTTCGAAGGCTGCGACGGCCCCCCCCAATCCTGCTCCCAGGATGACGATGCGGGGCCTGGCCATGGTCGGTCTCCTGAATTGGCGGCCTTGGCCGCTATGGAACGTCCGCGCTTTTGCCCGACCGCGCCTTGATCCGGATCAAGGCTGGGCAACCCCCTCAGCCCTACGGCTCGTGGGTAGTGCTTGATTGTGTATTAGTTTACGCGCATATACGCAACAACTAACCAGCAGCGGCTTCATCACGCCCAGAAACGCGCTCTCCAAGGATTTCCCAGAATGTTCGGCTCCCCCAAAACCAAGGACCTCACACCCGCCGAGCTGAAGGCCGGTCTCGATGAGAACCGGATCCTGCTCATCGATGTTCGGGAGCCGACCGAGTTCGCGGCCGAACGGATCGCGGGCGCGCTCAACGTCCCGCTTTCCTCGTTTAATCCTGAGGCCTTGCCCGATGCGGGCTCCAGAATGATCGTGATGCAATGCGCGGGCGGCAAGCGATCTGCCATGGCGGTCGATCAGTGCCGCAAGGCCGGACAGGTCATCGAAACCCATCTCGCGGGAGGACTGGCCGCCTGGAAGTTCGCAGGCCTGCCGACGGTCGCCGGTTGATCGGCGCCGGGGCGAATGGATGAATCATGGCAAGACTTCCCTTTCTGATCGTCCTGGGCGCGGCCCTTCTGCTAGGCGCCTGCGGACACCCTGAACCTGAGGTTCCGGTCGCCGAGGCCGCCCCGCAGGCCGGCCGCCTGACCCTGCAGACCCGGACCGTTGCCGATCTCAAGCCTGTCCCCGGAACGCTGACGACCCGCGACATGGCCGAAGCCCGGGCGCGCATCTCGGGGACTCTGGTCATGCTCGGCGTCAGGGAGGGGGACATGGTCCGCCAGGGCCAGCTGATCGGCCGCGTGACGGACGCCCGTCTGGCGCTTCAAACCGGCGCCTTCGACGCCCAGGTCGCCGCCGCCGCCGCCGAGGCCGGTCGCGCCGATGCGGACCTCGCGCGGACACGCAGCCTGTTCGCCCAGGGCATCTACGCCCAGGCCAGACTCGAGCAGGTCGAGGCCCAGGCCCGGGCCGCCAACGCCAACCTGACCGCGGCCCAAGCCCAGCGCGGCGCGAGTGTCGAACTCGCCGGGCAGGGCGCGATTCTTTCCCCGGCGGCCGGTCGCGTCCTCAAGGCAAAGGTCCCGGTCGGATCGGTGTTGATGGCGGGCCAGACGCTGGCGACCATCACCGCGGGGCCGATGGTGGTGCGCATCGAACTGCCGGAGGGTCAGGCGCGCGCGCTGCAGGTCGGCGACGTCGTGCAACTGGCGGCGGCGGACCTGCGGGGCGTCGCGACGCAAGGCGCGATCAGCCAGATCTATCCGTCGATCACGGACGGTCAGGTCATGGCTGACGTCAGCGCACCGGGCTTGCCGCAGGACCTGATCGGGCAACGGGTCCGCGCCCATGTCAGGATCGGCGAACGCCAGACCCTCATCGTGCCGCGGGGCTACATCCTCACGCGGTTCGGGATTGACTACGCCCGATTGGTCCGGGCGGATGGCACCCTCTCGGAGATCCCCGTTCAGACCACGGCGGGTCCCTACGCCGACACTGTGGAGGTGCTGGCCGGGCTTCGCGCCGGTGACGTGCTGAGCCCCGCCGGAGCCGCCCGATGAACCTCGGTCTTTCGGGACGGCTGACCCGGATCTCGATCCGTTCGCCGCTGACGCCGCTCATCCTGCTGGCCGCCATCGCCGTGGGCCTGCTGGCCCTGGTGTCGATTCCCCGGGAGGAAGAGCCGCAGATCAGCGTGCCGATGGTCGACATCATGGTCGCCGCCCCGGGGCTGCGGGCGGCGGACGCGGTCGAACTGGTCGGCAAGCCGCTGGAGACGATCGTCAAGAGCGTGGCGGGCGTGGAACACGTCTACACCTTCGCCGACGACAACCAGGTCATGGTCACCGCACGCTTCGACGTCGGGACCGATCCGGACACGGCGGCAGTCCGCATTCATGAGAAAATCCGCGCCAACTACGACCGGATTCCCTCCGGCATCGCCGAACCCCTGATCCAGACCCGGGGCATCAATGACGTGCCGAGCCTGGTGCTGACGCTGTCGCCCAGGCCCGGCGCCGCAGGCCAGTGGACCGACCAGGCCCTGTTCGAACTCGCCGGCAAGCTCAGGACCGAGGTCGCCAAGGTCGATAATGTCGGGCTGACCTTCATCGTGGGCGGCCGTCCTCAGGAAATCCGTGTGGAGCCGGACCCGGCACGCCTCGCCCAGCATGGCGTGTCGCTGGGCGCCCTGATGGACACTATTCGGCAGGCCAACAGGGCCTTCCCGGCGGGTCAGGTGCGCAACGGCGGCCAGGCGGTTGACGTCACTGCCGGTCAAACCCTGGCCAGCGCGACCCAGATCGGTTTTCTGGCGCTGCCCTCCGCCCGGGGCGAGGCCGTCTATGTCCGCGATGTCGCCCGCGTCATCGAGGCGCCGCGCGAGGACCAGGCCCACGCCTGGCGCTATGCGCGCACGGACGACGGATGGAGCGAAGCTCCGGCGGTCAGCCTCGCGATCGCCAAGCGCAAGGGGGCGAACGCCGTCGTCGTCTCGCAACAGGTCCTGACGCGCGTCGAGGCGCTGAGGGGCACGCTGCTTCCCGACAGCCTGGATGTGGCGGTTACCAGGGACTACGGCGCTACCGCCAACGAGAAGGCCAATGAGCTGCTGTTCCACCTGGGCCTTGCAACCCTGTCGATCGTCGTCCTGATCGGCTTCGCCATCGGCTGGCGCGAGGCGGGCGTGACAGCGGTCGTCATCCCGACGACGATCCTGCTGACCCTCTTCGCCTCCAACCTGCTGGGCTACACCATCAACCGGGTCAGCCTGTTTGCCCTGATCTTCTCGATCGGCATCCTGGTCGACGACGCCATCGTCATGATCGAAAACATCGCCCGGCACTGGGCCATGCCTGACGAGCGGACCCGAATCGACGCGGCTGTCGACGCCGTCGCCGAGGTCGGCAACCCGACCGTCGTCGCCACCCTGACGGTGGTCACCGCCCTGTTGCCGATGCTGTTCGTGTCCGGACTGATGGGGCCCTATATGGCGCCGATCCCGGTCAACGCCTCGGCGGCCATGGTGTTTTCCTTCTTCGTCGCCGTGGTCATCGCGCCGTGGCTGATGATCCGGTTCGCCCGCAAGACGCTGGTTGCCGCCGCCCCCGTTCACGGCGAGGGCAAACTCGGCGCCCTCTATCGCAGGGTCGCGAGCCAGGTGATCGGCACGCGGCGGTCCGCCTGGATCTTCCTGATCGGCGTCGGTCTGGCCACGCTTCTGGCCGGCGCCATGTTCGCGACCAGGACAGTGACGGTGAAGCTGCTGCCCTTCGACAACAAGTCGGAGCTGCAGGTCGTGCTCGACATGCCCGAGGGCACGTCGCTGGAGGTCACCCAGCGCACCCTGGCCGACGCCGCCATCATCACGCGCGGCCTGCCGGAAGTGGTCGCCATCGACGCCTATGCCGGGACGGCCTCGCCGTTCAACTTCAATGGTCTGGTGCGCCACTACTACCTTCGCAACAAGCCGGAGATGGGCGATCTGGCCGTCGCCCTGGCGGAAAAGGGCGAGCGCAACCGGTCGAGCCACGCCATTGCCCTGGATCTGCGTGAGAAGCTCGCGGGTGTGGTGCTGCCTGCCGGCGGCGTGATCAAGGTGGTCGAGGCGCCGCCAGGGCCGCCGGTCATGGCGACTCTTCTGGCTGAGGTCTATGGCCCCGACGCCCCGACCCGGCGCGCCGTCGCCGAACGGGTGAAGGCCGCCTTCCATTCAGTGCCCTACATCGTCGATGTCGACGACAGCTATGGCCAGCCGCGCCCGGGACTGCGCCTCGTGCCGGACCGGGACCGGCTGGAAGCCCTCAAGGTCAGCGACAGAGACGTCTACGACTCCATCGCCGCCGCGCTCGGCGGCCAGGTCGTCGGCTATGCCCATCGTGGCGAGGGTCGCGATCCGCTGGAAATCTCGGTGCGCCTGCCCCAGTCGGCGCGCAGCTGGGGCGAGGGCCTGGCGTCCATGCCGGTCGCCGTGTCGCAGGGCGCGGCCGGCGCACGGCTCGTGTCCCTGGGCGAGGTCGCCACCATCTCGAGCGAACCCGGCTCAACCCACATCTTCCGCCGCGACGGCCGGGACGTGGACATGGTCATGGGCGAGTTGGCCGGCGCCTATGAAGCCCCGATCTACGGCATGATGGCGGTCGACCAGATCATCCGTCAGGGCGATTGGGGGGATGTTACCAAGCCGGACATCCGCATGAACGGCCAGCCGACGGACGAGAGCCGACCGACCGTGCTCTGGGACGGCGAGTGGGAGATCACCTGGGTCACCTTCCGCGACATGGGCGCAGCCTTTGGCGTGGCGATTCTCGGCATCTATGTGCTGGTCGTCGCCCAATTCAAAAGCTTCCGGCTGCCCCTGGTCATCCTGACGCCGATTCCGCTGACCCTGATCGGCATCGTCATCGGCCACATCCTGTTCCGGGCGCCCTTCACCGCGACCTCGATGATCGGCTTCATCGCCCTGGCCGGCATCATTGTCCGGAACTCGATCCTGCTTGTGGACTTCATCCGTCACAGCCAGACCGGGGAGCGGTCCCTGCGCGAAGTCCTGCTGGACGCGGGCGCGATCCGCTTCAAGCCCATCGTGCTGACCGCCGCAGCGGCCATGATCGGTGCGGCGGTGATCCTGACCGATCCGATCTTCCAGGGTCTGGCGATCTCGCTTCTGTTCGGCCTGGCCTCATCGACCCTGCTTACCGTCCTGGTGATCCCGGCCATCTATATCGTCCTGCGTGACGACGGCCGTCCCCTGGCCCCGGAGGAAAACTGACATGAGCATGGCAATCGACTTCGGCATCGCTACCGAGCAGGTGCGGCCATGCGCTGTCTCCTCGAACCCGCAGGACGGCGGAGCGTGGCTTGATCGTGTATGCGCATCTTCTACAGTAAGCCGATGATTACGCTGACAGTTCACCCTTCGCGGAATGACCTTGGCGGGTTCGAGGACTGCGTCGAACCTGCAGCGCGCCTGTTGAAACTGCTGGCGAGCGAACAACGGCTTCTGCTGTTGTGCCGGCTCGTCGAGGGCGAGGCGTCGGTTGGCGACCTCGCCAACCATGCCAGGCTGGCTCCGTCCGCAGCCTCGCAGCACCTGGCCAGGATGCGGGCCGAAGGTCTCGTCGCCACCCGGCGCGATGCGCAGACGATCTACTATCGGCTGGATGATCCTTCCGCGCTCCGCGTGCTGCATACGCTTCGGGACATTTATGGCGGCGAGCAGGACGCCCCTGAAGGTTCGGCAGGCCCCCTTTAGGCGGATGAGGTTTTGGTCTCGATAGACATTGACCTGAATCAAGGGACGCCTGGCCGCGTGGGTCCAGGGTCAGCCGGCGAGCACTCCCCAGCCGCATATCGGACCTGAATGCATTGGCAATCCGCTGGCCCGGCCTCGACGATGCGGAGGCGCGACGTCGCCTTGTAGAGTTTGGGCCCAACGCTCTGAGCCCGGTTCGCGGTCGAAGCGTATGGCGCATCATCAGCGCCACGCTGCGCGAGCCGATGTTTCTCCTGCTCGTAACGGCCTCCGGCCTCTACCTTCTGTTGGCAGATCTGGCCGAAGGCCTCTTCCTCACCCTGGCCGCCGTCGCCACCGTGGGATTGGTTGTGGTCCAGGAGGCCCGAAGCGAGCGCGCCCTGAAAGCCTTGCGCGATCTGTCGGAACCGACCGCCCGGGTGATCCGCAACGGCGTGGAACGGATCCTTTCGATCACGGAGCTTGTGCCTGGCGATATCGTTCTTGTCAGCGAAGGTCAGCGCCTGCCCGCCGATGCCGAGCTGGTCGGGGGCGACGTTCTGAGCGTGGATGAATCGGCGCTGACCGGCGAATCCGCGCCGATCAGCAATGCGATGACGGCGGCCCGGACGGGAGAGTCACCGCCACTCGCCGATGACCTGGGCTCGCAGCTCTTTGCCGGGACACTGGTCGTGGCAGGGCAGGCGGTCGCATGCGTGACGAATACGGGCCCAGGAACCGCGCTGGGCAAGATCGGGGCCTCGCTGGCCGGCATCGAGAGCGGACCGACACCCTTGCAGAAAGCCGCCGGACGCCTGGTCAGCGGGTTCGGAGGGCTCGCCATCCTGTTCTGCGGGGCCGTGGTCGGCGCCTATGGATGGTTGCGCGGCGATTGGGTGGAAGCGGCGCTGGCCGGCATCACGGTGGCGATCTCGCTGATCCCCGAAGAGTTCCCGATGGTCCTGGCCGTCTTTATGGCGCTCGGAGCCTGGAGACTGGCGGGTCACAAGGTGCTCGTCAGGCGCGGAGCCGTGATCGAGACCCTGGGCGGCGCGACCATCCTGTGCGTCGACAAGACCGGCACCCTGACGGAGAACCGGATGACCGTGGCCAGGCTGTCCGCCGGCGGACGGTTTTGCGACCCCCGCGAGGGCGAGTTGGTGCCACTCGCCGCAGCGCTGCTGGAAGCCGCCGCCCTGGCGAGCGCGGTCCATCCGACAGATCCGATGGATCGAGCCGTCCGGACACTGTGCCCGGTCGCCGGGGATCGGGCCGCGCTTTCATGGAGTTGGCCCCTTGAGGCCGGCCGAATGGCCGTCGTGCAGCAGTGGGCCTTGGCCGACGGCACGACGGTCGCGGCCGCGAAGGGCGCTCCGGAAGCTGTGTTCGGCCTGTGTCGGCTGTCGCCCTCCGACATCGCGGTGGCGCGCAAGGACCTGGACATCATGGCGGCCGAGGGGCTGCGCGTGCTGGCGGTCGCCTCCATCGAAGGACCGGACGCGGGCTTCGCTGAAACGGGCGAGGCGACATTCGCGTTTCTCGGTCTGATCGGCTTCCTCGACCCGGTCCGCACCGATGTGCCCCGGGCTCTGCGGGAGGCCCGGCAGGCCGGCATAGCGGTGGCGATGATCACCGGCGACTATCCCGCGACGGCGATGGCGATCGCCAGCCAGGCGGGCATTGATGTCGAGGGCGGCGTCCTGACGGGCGCGGAAATCGTCGGCCTGGACGCCAGCACGCTCCGCGAACGGGTCCGCACCATCCGGGTGTTCGCCCGCGTTCAGCCCGATCAGAAACTGGCCCTGGTCGAGGCGCTGAAGGCCGACGGCGAGGTGGTGGCGATGACCGGGGATGGCGTGAACGATGCGCCGGCTCTGGAGGCCGCGCACATCGGCATCGCCATGGGCAAGCGGGGAACGGACGTCGCCCGCGAAGCGGCCGACATCATCCTGCTGGACGACAGCTTCGCCTCCATCGTCGGCGGTGTGCGTCTGGGGCGGCGGATCTTCACCAACCTGCGCAAGGCCCTGACCTTCGTGGTCGCGGTCCATGTGCCGCTCGCCGGCATGGCGCTGCTGCCGATCCTGCTGGGGGCGCCTCCGCTGCTGTTTCCGGTTCATGTGGTGTTTCTCGAACTGGTCATCGATCCGCTCTGCTCGCTGGTGTTCGAGGCCGCGCCCAGCGAGAGGAACGCGATGAGGAAGCCGCCCCGGAACCCGAAGGCCGCGCTGTTTGGGGCCAGGCAGATCGCCTTCGGCGCGCTCCAGGGCCTTGTCATCCTGGCGGCGGTGCTCGCCTTCTATCTGTGGTCCCTCGATCAGGTCGCAGAGACCGAGGCCCGGGCCGCGGCCTTCCTGGGGCTTGCCCTGGCCAACATGTTGCTGGCTCTGGTCGATACGGCCTCGAGCGGCGTGTCGCTGTTCGACCCGCATCGCAGGGTGTTCTGGATGATCCTGGCGATTGCGATCGCCGTCCTTTCCATCGCGATCCTTGTGCCGCCAGTGGGCGATCTCTTCCGTTTCGACACCCCGCCGGTGAGCATCCTCGGCGCGGCGGTCGGCGTCGCCCTCGCGGCCGGCGGTTGGCCCGCGCCCGCGCGGTGGCTTGCGTCCCGCCTGGCTCGCCCTGGGCGACCTGCATGGGACGCCTTGAGTCCCGGCGCGCGCTCAGGTCGGCGATGACCGCCCGGACTGATCCATTTCAAGGCGATCGGCCGCGCGCCGACCCCTTGGCGCGGCGTCTGCTCCGACTCCCGGCTTCACGACGGCGTCTGGCTGCCGTTCGCGGGCGAGGAGTCATGGAAAAGGCCGACCGGCGCGTTCATCTACTGGCAGGACCCATACCGGGACCTGGGAAAGATCACTTCATGACGGACCATCGCATCGCCAGCGCCGGACACCGGGCCAAGGTCATGTCGGCCGAGGACGCCGCACGCCTGATCGCGCCCAACACGACGGTGGGGCTCAGCGGGTTCACCGCTTCGGGCTATCCGACGGCAGTCCCTTTGGCGCTCGCCGCCCGGATCGAGGCCGAGCATGCGGCGGGCCGGCCCTTCAAGCTGCGGATCTGGACGGGCGCCTCGACCGGCCCGGAACTGGACGGCGCCCTGGCCAAGGCTAACGGCATCGAGTTCCGGCTGCCCTACAACTCCGACCCGACCTGCCGCGACCGGATCAATCGCGGCGAGATGGCCTATTTCGACATGCATTTGAGCCAGGTCGCGCCGATGGCCTGGCAGGGTTTTCTCGGGCCGCTGGACACGGCGATCATCCAGGTCACGGGCATCCGCGAGGACGGGGCGCTGATCCCGGCCTCCTCGGTCGGCAACAACAAGACCTGGCTGGACCGGGCCAGCCAGGTGATCCTGGAGGTGAACCGGTGGCAGAACCCGGAGCTTCTGGGCATGCACGACATCTACTACGGCACGGCCCTGCCGCCGAACCGGGTGCCGATCCCGCTGATCCGCCCGGGCGACCGCATCGGCGAGCCCTGTTTCCGCTGCGACCCGGACAAGATCGTGGCCATCGTCGAAACCGACCGACCCGATCGCAACGCCGGCTTTACCGCGCCCGGAGCGGACGATCTGGCCATTGCCGGCCACCTGCTGGAATTTCTCGAGCACGAGGTGTCGAAAGGGCGTCTGCCGCCTTCATTGCTTCCGCTGCAGTCGGGCGTGGGCAATACGGCGAATGCGGTTCTCACCGGGCTGATCGACGCGCCGTTCGACAATCTGAGCGCCTATACCGAGGTCATCCAGGACGGGATGCTGGCGCTGATGGACAGCGGCAAGCTGAGCATGGCCTCGTCGACCGCGCTGAGCCTGAGCCCCGAGCTGACCGAGCGCGTCAATCGCAACATGGGCGACTATCGCGACCGCATCATCCTGCGGCCGCAGGAGATCAGCAACCACCCGGAGATGATCCGCCGTCTGGGCGTTATCGCCATGAACGGCATGATCGAGGCCGACATCTACGGCAACGTCAACTCGACCCACGTCATGGGCTCGCGCATCCAGAACGGCATCGGCGGCTCCGGCGACTTTGCCCGCAACGCCTATATCTCCATCTTCATGAGCGCCTCGACGGCCAAGGGCGGCAAGATCTCGACCCTGGTGCCCGCCGTCTCCCACGTCGATCACATCAATCAGGACGTCCAGGTGATCGTCACCGAACAGGGTCTGGCCGATCTTCGCGGCCTGTCGCCCAAACAGCGCGCGCGCGTCGTTATCGACACCTGCGCCCACCCGAGCTTCCGTCCGGCGCTGGAGGATTATTTCCAGCGCGCGCTCAAGGGCTCCTACGGCCTGCAGACGCCGATGCTGCTGGACGAGGCCCTGTCGTGGCATGCCCGGTTCGTCCGGACCGGCAGCATGGTCGGCGGTTGAGCGAGACCCGGGCGGGATCGAGGTCCGGTTCGGGGCGGTCCGGACCCATCCTCGCCGCGGCGAGGGTCCGGGCGCGGGCGGTGCAGAGGTTCAATGGTTCCTGATGCGGGACACGCGCCTACGGCGTGGACGGGCGACCGACCGGTGCGCGCAAAGTGTCGAGATAGGCGGTCAGGTCGTGAATCTGGCTGGCGCCGAAGACATAGGGCGGCATGGCGGGATGGGTCGTAACCAGGCCCTGTTCGAACGCGGCGGCCAGATCGTCGGAGCCTCGGCGCCGGACAATCTCTCTGAATGGCGGCGCAACGGCGAGCGGACTGTCGCCTGCGGCGTCGATGGCGTGGCAGCTGGCGCACCCGACGATCGCCATGGCGCGGCCCCGGGACGCGGACTCCCGATCGAGGGCCGTCGACAGGGACGAGACGGCAGGGTTGTCTTGTGTGCTTGAAGCGCGTGGCGCGCTCGGCGGCGACTCGACCCGGGGCCCGGGGATCGGCGAACACGCCCCGACCAGCAGAAGACCGATAATCGTGGGGACTCGCATGACACTACTCCGGCGACCAGATTTCATCTGACCAGTGCCCCGGGTCAGCGTCCTTGACCCAGGTCAAGCGGCGGCCCTGACGTCGCGACCCCCGATGGGAATTCCACCGGGTGAGAGCGTGACCGAGACGTCGACGACCTGGTCGCACAGGGCTGTGGGCGCCGATCGATGGCTGACCAGGATCAGGCCCTGACGGCGGGTCGAAAGGTGATGCGTGAGACCGTCCAGCACCCGGGTTTCGGTCGCGGCGTCGAGGCCTTCGGTCGGTTCGTCCAGCACCAGCCAGGGCGCGTCGCGCAGATAGGCGCGCGCCAGTCCCAGGCGCCGGCGCTCGCCGCCGGACAGCCGGTCGCCGTTCTCGCTCAGAACCGTGTCGAGACCGGCCGGCAGCGCCGCGACCCGGTCGGCCAGGCAGGCGTCGCTCAGTGCGGCCCAGAGGTCGTCGGTCGAAGCGGCTTGATTGGCGAGACGAAGATTGTCCGCGATCGACCCTGCCAGCAGCCGGACGTCCTGAGACGCATAGGCGAAACGCGCGCGAACGTCGTCCAGAGCGGCGTCCTCCAGAGGCAGGCCGCCCAGTCGCAGCTGGTCGGCGAGAGAGGGGCGTAGCCCCATCAAGGTCTCGATCAACCGCGTCTTGCCGGAGCCGGAGGGACCGATCACGCCCAGACGGAAGGGCGGCGCGATTTCCAACGCCGCAGAGCGGATGATGATGGCGTCGCCGGCCATCGCCGGTGCGAGTTTCCGGATGACGGGCCTGGCCGGGTCATCCAGAACCTCAGCCAGCCGTGCCAGCGCCTCCTGGGCCGCGCCATTCTGGCGCAGACCTCCGGTGAGGGCGGCGGCGGCCTCAAGTCCCGTCACGGACGCCAGCGCCGCAAGGGCGACGAGCGGCAGGGACGCCGGGGCGGATGTCGCAATGACCGCGATTACGGTCAGGGCCAGGACCGAGGCCTGGAACACCGGGATCCATCCGCCGGCCACGGCGTCCGCGACCCGGCGACGATCCAGGGTCCGCGCCGCCTGACCCACCTGGTCGGCGGCCCAACTCTCCAGGCCATAGGCCCGCAGCTCGGGGGCCGCTGCCTGCAAGGCCGAAAGCCGGTCCTTGAACAGGCCCATGGCGACCTGCACCCGCCGACCCGCCGGGTCCGCAACGCGCCGGCCGATCAGAAGTCCTCCGCAGATGGCGATGGCGATGCCGCCGGCGAGGACGAGAGCGGGCAGGGCGCCGGCCAACAGCGCCAGACCAATCGCAGCCAGAGCGCCGACGCCGGCGCCCCAGGGCCCGCTCAGGCGCACGAACACGGTCTGGATCGCATCGACGTCCTGGATCATCCGCGCTGACGCTTCGCCGCTGGAGAGGCTGAACGCCCGACGAGGCGGGGCCGCCGCCAGTCGGGCGAACAACAGCGGCCGCAGACGGGCCAGGGCCTTGAGAGCCGCGGCGTGGCCGCTGACCCGTTCGACGTAGCGCGATCCCGTCCGCACGATGGCCAGCATCCGGATCACGGCGGCCGGGAGCAGATAGTTGAACGCCTGGACGACCGCGAAACCGCCGGCTCCGGCGATCGCCGCCCCTGTGATGAACCAGCCGGACAGACCCAGCAGCGCCACCGAGGCGCCGGAGACGAGGGCGGCGGACAGGGCGGCAAGCCGCAACCGTCCGCCCTGGGCGCGGCGCTGCTCGCCCAGCAGGGCCTCCAGGGTCGGGTCTCCCGTGTGCGCGGTCGTCGGTTTCACAGCCGCACCACCCGGTCGGCCAGGGCCATGACGGCCTGTGAATGGGTCGCGATCAGGGTGGTGCGGCCTTCAGCCGCCGCGCGGATCACCTCCAGCACGGCCGTCTCGGACGCCGGGTCGAGATTGGCGGTTGGTTCGTCCAGCAACAGCAGGCGGGACGGCGACAGCAGGGCCCTGGCCAGGCCCAGACGTCGGCGCTCGCCGCCCGAGAGCCCGCCGCCGCGTTCGTCGAGGATGCGGCCCAGATCACCCTGGAGACCCGCGCGGGCCGCGGCGTCGCGGATATCCTCCGCGCTCGCACCCGGCCTTGCCAGAGCGATGTTGTCGAAGAGGGAGCCGGGGGCCACGATCGGGTTCTGGCTGGCCCAGCCGACGGCTCCGGCGAACGCGCCCGCGTGCGACAGGCCGTGACCGCCGACCCGGACTTCGCCCGATGACAGCGGCGCCAGGCCCAGCAGCATATGCAGCAGGCTGGTCTTGCCCGAGCCGCTGGCACCGACCAGGGCCACGATCGCTCCGGCCGGGACATGGAGGTCGAAATCGGTGATCGCCGGCGCGCCGTCGCCGTAGCGGATCGTGACCGATCGGAAGTCGAGTTCCGGGGCGCTCGACCACCGGCGGGACGGCGGGGCAATGACCGGTCGACCCGGCTCCGGCCCGGCCATCGACGGCGCCGCGGCTTCGGCGGCCTGTTTCTCATGATAGGCTGCGGCCAGCCGGCGCATGGGCGCAAAGACCTCGGGCGCCATGGCCAGCACGAAGAAGGCGCGGCCCAGGTCCAGAGTCTCGGGCACGGGAAACGGCAGGGGCGTCGGCCGTCATGGGTTCGCCCTAGCCGCCGGCGCAGGCCCGGGCCATGATCGAAATCAAGGCGGAGCATCGGATACGGTCGTAGGCGAAGGTTTGTCGGTCATCGGGCCGGCGCTACGGAGCCTGCCCCCCCATGATTGACCTCGCGGTCGTTGACCTTTCCCGGCTGCAGTTCGCGTTGACGGCTCTGTATCACTTCCTCTTCGTGCCGCTGACGATCGGCCTGTCGTTCATGCTGGTCATCATGGAGAGCATCTATGTGATGACCCGCCGACCGATCTGGCGGAGCATCACCCGGTTCTGGGGTCTGTTGTTCGGGATCAATTTCGCGCTGGGCGTGGCGACCGGGATCACCATGGAATTCCAGTTCGGGATGAACTGGTCCTACTTCTCCCACTACGTCGGCGACATCTTCGGTGCGCCTCTGGCCATCGAGGGCCTGATGGCCTTCTTCCTGGAGGCGACCTTCGTCGGGCTGATGTTCTTCGGCTGGGACAAGCTCAGCCGGGTCGGGCACCTGGTCGTCACCTTCATGGTGGCGCTGGGCACCAATCTGTCGGCGCTGTGGATCCTGATCGCCAATGGCTGGATGCAGAATCCCGTCGGCGCGACCTTCAATCCCGACACGATGCGGATGGAGGTCTCGGACTTCATGGCCGTGCTGTTCAATCCGGTGGCCCAAGCCAAGTTCGTCCACACGGTCAGCGCCGGTTACGTCATCGCCGCCGTCTTCGTCCTGGGCATATCGGCCTTCTACCTGCTGAAGGGTCGCCACAGGGGATTCGCCAAACGCTCGATGACCGTCGCCGCGGCCTTCGGCCTGGCGGCCTCTCTCTCGGTCGTCGTTCTGGGAGATGAGAGCGGCTACGCCCTGACCGACAACCAGAAAATGAAGCTGGCGGCCCTGGAGGCCATGTTGCGCACCGAGCCGGCGCCCGCCGGCCTGACCGCCTTTGGCATTCCCAGCCTCGAAGACCGCGAGACCCACTATGAGGTCAAGATTCCCTATGTGCTCGGCCTCATCTCCACCCGCAGCATCGACACGCCGGTTGAAGGCATTCTCGAACTGGTCGCGATCGCCCAGACCCGTATCGAATCCGGTGTCCTGGCCTATGACGCCCTGGAGCGGATCAAGGCCGACCCGACTGACGTCGCCGCGCGTGGCGACTTCGAACTCAACCGCCGCGACCTCGGCTATTCCCTGCTGCTGAAACGCTATGTCGCCGACCCCCGTGACGCGACACCCGATCAGGTGGTCCTCGCCGCCTGGAGCACTGTGCCCAATGTGCCGGTGATGTTCTGGTCGTTCCGGATCATGGCCGGGATCGGGTTCCTGATGATCGGTCTGTTCGCCACCGCCTTTGTGCTCTGCACCCTGCGCAAGCATGAGACGCGCTGGTTCCTGTGGCTGGCCGTACTGGCCATCCCGTTGCCGTGGATATCCACCGAACTGGGCTGGATTCTTGCCGAGGTCGGACGACAGCCCTGGGCCGTCGAAGGGGTGCTGCCGACCTTCCTCGGAGCCTCCAGCCTCAGCGTGCCTCAACTGTGGGCCACCATCATCGGCTTCACCGTTCTCTACGGCGCGCTGGCGGTGGTCGAGGTCGGGCTGATCCTGAAGACGATCAGGAAGGGGCCGTTCGCCGAGATCGACCTGTTCGGTCTGGACCTCGCGCCTGCGACGCCAGACCCGACCGACGGACCGGGCCGACCGGCTCCGACGCCTGCGCCCACCGTCGCCTGACCATCGAATCCCAAGGATATCCGAGATGGAACTGCCCCTCGACTACGCCAGCCTCCGCCTGATCTGGTGGGGCCTCCTGGGCGTGCTGCTGATCGCCTTCGCCCTGACCGACGGGTTCGACCTGGGCGTCGGCGCCCTGCTGCCGTTCGTAGCCAAGACGGACGAGGAGCGCCGCATGGTGATCAACACCGTCGGCGCGACTTGGGAAGGCAATTTGGTGTGGTTCATCCTGGGCGGCGGCGCGATCTTCGCCGCCTGGCCCTTCGTCTATGCCGTCAGCTTCTCGGGCTTCTATCTGGCCATGTTCCTGGTGCTGTCGGCGCTGATCCTGCGGCCGGTCGCGTTCAAATATCGCTCCAAACGCCCCGACAGACGCTGGCGCGCATTCTGGGACTGGGCGTTGTTCGTCGGCGGGTTCGTGCCGGCGCTGGTCTTCGGCGTCGCGGTCGGCAACGTCCTCCTGGGCGCGCCCTTCCGTCTGGATGGCGATCTGCGGTCCTTCTACGAGGGCAGTCTGCTGGGGCTGTTCACGCCGTTCAGCCTGCTGTGCGGCCTGCTCTCGGTCGCCATGCTGGTGCTTCACGGCGCGGCCTGGCTGGGCCTCAAGGCAGAGCGGGGGACCGTTCAGGCGCGGGCCCGGGTGTTCGGCACGATCGCCGGCGTGGCGAGCCTGGCGCTGTTCGTCGGCGGCGGACTGTTCGTCGCCTTTGGCGACCTGGGCTTCCGCATCGTCGGCCTGATCGATCCCTCGGGCATGTCCAATCCGCTGCGTGCTGCGGTCGTGGCCGCGCCGGGCGCCTGGCTCGACAACTACACGGCCGCGCCTTGGACGATCGCCGCGCCCGTGCTCGGTCTTCTAGGGACGGTTGTGGCGCTCGCGGGCCTCTGGCGGCGGTCCGAGCCGCTGGCCTTTGGCGGCTCGTCTCTGGGCACGGTCGGCATCATCTCGACCGTCGGCCTGTCGATGTTCCCCTTCATCCTGCCCAGTTCGATCGATCCCGGCTCAAGCCTGACCGTCTGGAACGCGTCCTCGACCCATTTGACGCTATTCATCATGCTGGGCGTGACCATCGTCTTCCTGCCCCTGATCCTGCTCTACACGGCCTGGGTCTACCGGGTGCTGTGGGGGCGCAGCAGTTCGACCGAGTTCAAGACCAACCCCGACCTCTACTGATCGCTGAAGGACAGACACCATGTGGTATTTCGCCTGGATTCTCGGGGTCGGACTGGCCGTCGCTTTCGGCGTGCTGAACGGCGTCTGGCATGAGTTCCACCTGTTCGACGAGGGTGATCTCGGCCTGTCGGAACCGGATCGGGACAGGGGCGACTGATGAGGCGACCGGGAGTGGGGGACGGCTTCTCCTGGATGTCCACGCCTGGCTGAGGACCACCTGTTGAGGCTCCACATCCAGACGTGATGGCTCGGGTTACTGCCGTTCCTGCTCGCCCGACCGAGGCTCAGCGGCCGAGCAGGGGCCCCACCAGCTGGATGCCCGCGAGCACCAGGATCAGCAGGCCGATCAACCAGGCGAAGGGCCGCACCGGCAGGACGCGGGAGATGAGGGCGGCCAGGGGCGCGCCGATGACGCCGCCGACGATCAGGCCGGCGACCGAGGTCCGGGTTTCCGGGGCTCTGCCGACGCCAAAGCGCGGGAGCAGCTGAAGGCAATCCTGCGCGGCTATGTCGACTTCATCGGATGACCGATCAATCGCGCCTGTCCTGACGCACGGTCGCGGCCTATCTAGGCTCTATCGACGGTGACGGCCATGCGCCGAGGCCGCGCCAGCCGTTCAAGGATCGCCCCATGAAGACCATCGGATACGCCGCCCATTCGACCACGACCCCTCTGGCCCCGTGGGAGTTCGACCGACGCGAGTTGCGCGCGAACGACGTCGCCATGGAGATCCTGTACAGCGGCGTCTGCCACTCCGACCTGCACCAGGCGCGCAACGACTGGGGCTTCTCGTCCTATCCGATCGTGCCGGGCCACGAGATCATAGGCGTGGTCACCGCGGTCGGTCCCGAGGTCACGAAGTTCAAGGAAGGCGACCGCGTCGGCGTCGGCTGTATGGTCGACAGCTGCCAGCACTGCGACCAGTGCGACAAGGGCGAGGAGCAGCTCTGCCGCCACGGCAACACCCAGACCTACAACGGCAAGGACCGGGTGACCGGAGAGCCGACCTACGGCGGCTATTCCAAACATCTGGTCGTGCGTCAGGAGTTCGTCCTGTCGGTGCCGGACGCGCTCGACATCGCCAGGGCCGCGCCCCTGCTGTGCGCCGGCATCACCACCTGGTCGCCGCTGAAGACCTGGGGCGTCAAGGCAGGCACCCGTGTCGGCGTCATCGGCCTGGGCGGTCTCGGCCACATGGCGGTCAAGCTGGCCGCCGGCCTGGGCGCCCACGTCGTCGTCCTCAGCCGCTCGGCCGACAAGGAGGCGGATGGGAAGGCACTGGGCGCGCATGAACTGCTGGTCTCGTCCGACAAGGCGGCGATGAAGGCGGCGGCGAACAGCCTGGACCTGATCATCGACACCGTGCCGGTGAAGCACGACCTCAACCCCTATATGCCGCTGCTCGACATCGACGGCACCCTGGTCATCGTCGGCCAGCTGGGTCCGATGGAAGAGATGTCGACCCTTCCGCTGCTGATGGCCCGCCGCCGCGTCTCGGGTTCGCCCATCGGCGGCATCCGCGAGACCCAGGAGATGCTCGATTTCTGCGCCGAGAAGAACATCCTTCCCGACGTCGAGATGATCCGGATGGACCAAATCAACCACGCCTTCGACCGGATGGAAAAGTCCGACGTCCGCTACCGGTTCGTCATCGACATGGCCTCTCTGGACGCTCCGGCCGCCTGATCGACGTCTGTCCAGGTCTTCATTTCGCCGCCCAACTCCCGCCGCAATCCGCTACATATGTAACGCTACAGATGTAGCGGACCGGATCGGGAGAGGGTGCGATGATCGAAGGCTTGCCGAGGCGGGAGCGAGAGGTGTTCGAACTCCTCTGTCGCCTTGAGGTCGCGACCGCCGCCGCCGTGCGCGCGGCCATGCCCGATACATTGAGCGACTCTGCCGTCCGCACCCTGCTGAAGCGACTGGAAGATCGCGGGCTGGTGTCGCGGGCGGCGGGCGGGGACGGGTTCGACTATCGGCCCGTTCCCCGCACTGAGACCGTCGCCGCCGGCGCCCTGAAGCGGATGGTCGATACGTTCTTCGCCGGCTCCGCCGCCAGCGCCGCCACCGCTCTGCTGGGCATGGGCGAACCGCTGAAGCCGAACGAGATCGCGGCCCTGGAAAAGCTTCTCGACGCGGCGCGGGAGCGCGAGCAATGAGCGCCGCCGTTCTGGTCGCCCTGCTGGCCAAGTCGTCGGTCGTCGCCGGCCTGGGCCTGGCCCTGTCCCATCTCGTTGCGCGCCGCGCCGTCGACCGGGTCGATGTGCTTCGCGCCACGGTCTGCATCCTGCTGGCCCTGCCGGTGCTCATGACCTTCGGCCCGGCGCTGAGCCTGGCCTTGCTGCCCGCGGCCGCCCAGGCCGCCAAGCCGCTCGCCCTGTGGAGCGGCGACCTGCACCCGGTCGAGGGGGTCACCGTCTCCGGCTCCCTCTTGCTGCCGTCGCTGGGACAGACCCTGGCCCTGGCCTGGACCATTGGGGCCCTGATCGTCGCCGGCCGGTTCGCGGCCGGGGTCTGGACCCTCTCGCGCTGGACCGGGGCCGGCAAGCCCGTGAAGTCCGAGGTCTGGACCGAGGCCCTGCGGACGCTCGCGCCCGCCGCCCGTCCCCTGCTGAGATCCAGCGACCGGATTGCCGGCCCGCTGAGCTGGGGCCTGCCGCCCGGCGCCGTCCTGATCGACCCCGCCACCCTGTCCCGGCCCCAGACGGCCGCTGCCGTCATGGCCCATGAGATGGCCCACATCCGTCGCCGCGACTGGCTTTTCCTGGTCCTGTCGCGGCTGGCCCTGGCCCTGCTCTGGTTCAATCCCCTGATCTGGATGCTGCATCGCAGCCTGATCGAACGCTCCGAGGAGGCGGCCGACGCCGTCGCCGTCGGACAGGTGGATCGTCACGCCTATGCCCGCGCCCTGATCGGCCTCGCCGCCGCCCCGGGTCCGTTGACCACGTCTTTGGCCGCGACCGCGATGGCGGGCGACGGCCGCTCCCTGAAACGAAGGATCGCCACTCTCATGACCGACAAGACCCCCGCCCGCCGGCCCGCCGTCATCCTGACCGCTGTCGCCGTCCTGGCCGCCGTGGCCACCCCGATCGCGGCGCTGGAACTGCATTCGCGGAGCGCGAAGACGACCCAGGCCGCCTCAGCCCCCGTCGCGGCCGCTTCCACCACCGCCCAGGCTTCCGCGCCGAAGACGGACGCCGCCCCGGCCGTTGAAGCGCCTCGCGGCTTCTTCAATCTCGCGGCCTTCGGGTTCGCCCCGCCGGCTCCGCAGGCCCCGCCCGCACCGCCCGCACCGCCCGCACCTCCCGCACCTCCGGCTCCGCCCGCGATGGTCGTACCGCCGGCGCCTCCGGCTCCGCCCGCGCCCTTCCGCATGATCGCGCCGCCGGCGCCGCCTCTGCCACCCGTTCCGCCGGCCCCGCCCAGCCATAACGGCCAGCATGTCTTCAGCTACAACGGCCGGAGCTGGGAGGAACTGACGCCGGAAGAGCGCCGGCACGTCGAAGAAGCCCGCCAGGCCGCCGTCGAGGCCCGACAAGCCGCGATGGAGGCCCGTGCCCACGCCACCGAGCAACGCGCCTTCGCTGAAGACGCCCGCACGCGCGCCGAGGCCGACCGCAGCCACGCCGCCGTTATGCGCGCCCACGCCGAATCCGTCCGCATCGCCGGCGACCACGCTCGCGCCGCCGGCGAACAGGCCCGCCAAATCGGTCTGACCCACGCCGCCGAGGGTCGCCGCTCCGCCGAACGCGCCCAGGCCCAGGCCCGTGTCGCCATGGCAGGCGCCCGCGAGGCCCGCGCCAACGCCCGCGTCACCATGCGGATGAGCGCGGAGAACATGCGTCGCGGCGCCGAGCAACTGAGGCAGGAGAGCCGCCGTCTGGAGGATCCGGCCTACCGCGCCCGACAGATCCGCGAGAACGCGGCGCGCGGTAACACGGTCACCGACGCGGAACTACAGGCTGCGGGCCGCAGAATGCCGGGTCAGGCCGCGGACATGGAACGTCGCGCCACTGAGCTGGCCGCCCGCGCCAATGACGCTTGAGCCAAGGGGCGCGCGGTCGGGCTGGACCCGGCCGCCCGCTCTCGCTACGCCGACAGCGGTGGTCTCGGGAGGGACGCCCGGAAAGAGTGACGTGAAAGGAAATAATTCCTCGCGCGGTCTTGTGCTCTCGTGACCCTGTCACCAGCTTGGCCGAACGGTCTTTGAAAGGTCCGAACGGTGCAGACTGGTCGACCGATCCGACCGCTTCGGTCTCTTCGGACGCTTCGGACTGTGTTTTTGAGTCCGGGTCGTTCCCAGACTCTACGGACTATCTGGACTCCGTTTCCAGGAGTCTGGACGATCAGCCCACCAGCGCCACCCGCTCCTCGGCGGTCAGCATCCGCCAGGCGCCCTCAGGCAGATTGTCCAGCTGGATCGGCCCGATCCGTACACGGATCAAGTCGATGACATCGAGGTCAGCATGCTCGCACATGCGCCGGATCTGCCGGTTGCGGCCCTCGGTCAGGATGAACCGCAGGCGCTGCTGCTCCATCCGCGACACGCGGGCGTGCTTGAGTTGCCGCCCGTCCAGCATGATGCCGTGGCGCAGCAGGTTGAGCTTCTTCTCGGTCACATCTCCGGCGACGCGGACCAGGTATTCCTTGTCGAGCTTCGACTCCGGCCCGATCACCGCCTTGGCCACCACCCCGTCCGAGGACAGCATCAGCAGCCCGCGCGAATCCTCGTCCAGCCGACCGATGGGGGGCAGGGAGGCGTCGGCGGCCGGCGTCACGCCGTCGCCGATCCGGTTGGCGTCGGTCAGCAACCGCACGGCCGGGATCTTGTCCGGCTCCGGCTGGCCGGAGACATAGCCCAGCGGCTTGTGCATCACGATGGTGACGCCCGCCGCCAGAGCGCTCTCGGCCCGTTCTGACAGGGTCAGGGTCTGACCCGGCTCGATCTTGCGGCCCGCGTCGGTGACCACCTCTCCGTCGATGGAGACCAGGCCGTCGGCGATCAGGGCGTCGGCCTCGCGACGCGAACAGACGCCCGTCTGGCCCAGCCATTTGTTGATCCGGCTGGGCTCGGCGCCGTCGTAGGTGCGTGAGAAGGCCAAGGCGTCAGTCGGCCGCGAGGGCGGCGGTGGCGACGGCGGCGTCCTCGGCGGCCGAGGCGCCCGAGACGCCGATGGCGCCGACGATACGGCCGTCGAGGACAATTGGAATGCCGCCCCCGATCGGCAGGGAGTCCTCGTTGGCGAGGCTGACGATGCGGCCCGCGAGAACCCGCTCCTCCATCGCTGCGGTAGCGCCGCGGTAGCGGGCGGCTGTCCATGCCTTGCGCTGAGCGACGTGGATGGAGCCGTACTGGGTGTCATCCATCCGGACGAAGGCGACCAACTCTCCGTTCGGCTCCACGACGGCCACGGCCATCCGATGGCCGCCGGCGCGCGCGGCCGTGACGGCGCGGTCGATCAGAACCTCGGCGGCGGCCAGCGAGATCGGGGCTCCATAGGACGGCGGGCTGGCCTGTTTGGAAATGCCGGACGTGGTCTGGGCCAGCGCGGCGGGCGCGACGACCACAAGGGCCAGGGCCAGGAACAGGGCTTTCATGGTCGAAACTCCGGTCAGACGCGGCGGAAAAGAAGAATCAGGTTGTTGGCGGGCATCTCGACCCGACGGGTCAGATGAAGGCGGTGGACCCTGGCGAGCGCCACGACCTCGTCGAGTTCGCGCAAGCCCCAGGCCGGATCGCGCGATTTGAGGCTGTCGTCAAAGGCGGCGTTGGATGGGGCGAGCGGAACGTCGGCCTCGCGGTAGGGGCCGTAGAGCACGAGAAGACCGCCCGGGTCGGGCAGGATGCGTCCTGCCCCGGCCATCAGCCCCTCGGTCGCCGCCCACGGGCTGATGTGGATCATGTTGGCGCAGAAGACGACCTGGGCGTCGACCTCGGGCCAGGCGTCCGGTTCGGCGGCGTCCAGTTCGAGCGGAGGGTTCAGGTTCGCCAGCGCGGCCTCCGCCCTCCAGGCGGTGATGCTGGCGCGGGCCTCCGGCGACGGGTCGCTGGGCGTCCAGGTCGTCGCGGGCAGGGCGCGGGCGAAGGCGATCGCGTGCTCGCCCGAGCCGGACGCGATCTCCAGCACGCGGGCGCGGGCGGGCAGGTGGGCGCGCAGCACCGCGAGGATGGGCGCGGCGTTGCGGGCCACGGCGGGCGAGGCGAGGGCGCCTTGCGGAGCGGCGGTCTGGACGGAATCGAGCGTCTGCACAGGCTCCGGATACAGCCGCCCGGCGGGAAGCGCGACCGGATTCGGCCCATAGACGTGCGTGGTCACGATGACGGGGGGCGAAATCTTGCAGCGGTTGACGTTGCGTTGCCCGAGGTGTCTTTGCGCCGTTACAGTCCGTGAGGTTCTGTAACACTAGGGAGAGGCCACGGCGGCGACAGACCAGCCGGGTCGAGCATCAGGAGAGTTCGCGTGGATTCCAGCACCGCCGTACCGGGCCTTCGCCCGGCGCCGACCCGTCACCAGGCCCTGCTCGCCTGGGTCGAACAGATCGCCGCCCTGACGAAGCCGGCGCGTGTCCACTGGTGCGACGGCTCGGAGGTCGAGAAGGCCGCGATCATCGCCGACCTGATCGACAAGGGCACGCTGAAGGCCCTCGACCAGGCGAAACGCCCCGGCTGCTATTACGCCGCCTCGGACCCCAAGGATGTCGCCCGCGTCGAAAGCCGCACCTTCATCTGCTCTGAGGACGAACAGGACGCCGGCCCGACCAACAACTGGGCCGATCCGGTCGAGATGCGCACCCGTCTGAACGGCCTGTTCGACGGCTGCATGGCCGGCCGCACCATGTATGTGGTGCCCTTCTCGATGGGCCCGCTGGGCTCCGATCTCAGCGCCCTCGGCGTCGAGATCACCGACAGCGGCTATGTCGCCATATCGATGGGCATCATGACCCGCATGGGCCAGCCGGTGCTGGACCTGATGGGCGAGGACGGCGTCTTCGTGCCCGCCGTGCACACCCTGGGGGCCCCGCTCGCCGAGGGTCAGGCCGATTTGCCCTGGCCCTGCAATGACGACAAATGGATCGTCCACTACCCCGAGACCCGCGAGATCTGGTCCTACGGCTCGGGCTATGGCGGCAACGCCCTGCTGGGCAAGAAATGCTACGCCCTGCGCATCGCCTCGGTCATGGCCCGCGACGAGGGCTGGCTGGCCGAGCACATGCTGATCCTCAAGCTGACCAACCCTGAGGGCGAGGCCAAATACATGGCGGCCGCCTTCCCCAGCGCCTGCGGCAAGACCAACCTGGCCATGCTGCAGCCCTCGATCCCGGGCTGGAAGGCAGAGACGATCGGCGACGACATCGCCTGGATGCGGTTCGGCGATGACGGACGTCTGTACGCCGTGAATCCGGAGGCCGGCTTCTTCGGCGTCGCCCCGGGCACAAGCCGCAACACCAACCAGAACGCCCTGGCGACGCTCGCGACCAACACCGTCTTCACCAATACGGCCCTGACGGCCGACGGCGACGTCTGGTGGGAAGGCCTTACCAAGGAAACGCCCGAGGGCATGACCAACTGGAAGGGTCAGCCGCACGACCCGGCCTCTGGCGAACCCGCCGCCCACCCCAACGCCCGCTTCGCCGCGCCGGCCTCCCAGTGCCCGACCATCGCGCCGGAGTGGGAAGACCCCAAAGGCGTGCCGATCGACGCCATCCTGTTCGGGGGGCGTCGCGCCTCGGCCGTGCCTCTGGTGACCGAGGCCTTCGACTGGGAGCACGGGGTTTTCATGGGCTCGACAGTGGCGTCCGAGGGCACGGCGGCGGCGGAGAACGCCATCGGGACCCTGCGGCGCGATCCGTTCGCGATGCTGCCCTTCTGCGGCTACAACATGGGCAACTATTTCGCGCACTGGCTGGCGCTGGGCGAGAAGGCCGATCCGGCGAAACTGCCGGGCGTCTATTTCGTCAACTGGTTCCGCAAGGACGAGGCCGGTCGCTTCGTCTGGCCGGGCTTCGGCGAAAACGCCCGCGTCCTGAAGTGGATTTTTGAGCGTCTGGACGGCAAGGCCGAGGCGCTCGACACCGCCGTCGGCCGTGTGCCGACGCGGGCGGCGCTGGACCTCGAAGGCCTGTCGCTGTCGGACGCCGCCCTGGCGACCCTGCTGGACGTCGATGTGGACGTCTGGTCCGAGGAGGCCGCACTGATCCCGGAGTTCTACGCCCGGTTCGCCGAGCGCCTGCCGAACGCCTTGTGGCGTCAGCACGACGCCCTGGTAGACCGTCTGGACGCGGCGAAGGACGAACGCGAGGCGGCGGAACTGGCGGCAGAGTGACGACAGGGCCCGCCGAGGCTTGAAATCCCCGCCCGGTCGGTCGAAGGACCGGCCGTGGTGGACATCTCCTGTGACATTGTGGTGATCGGGGCCGGGGTGCTGGGCCTGTCGGCCGCCGTCGAGCTGACCGCGCGCGGGCATGACGTGCGCGTGGTCGATCCAGGGCGGCCGAATGCCTCATCGGTCGCGGCGGGCATGATCGCGCCGGCGTTCGAGAGCCAGCTGGACGGAGCGGATGCCGCACGTGCGGCCCTGTTGAGACACGCGGCCGGGCTATGGCCCGCTTTCGCCGGGCGGTCGGGACTGGTGCTGGATCGAACTCCGGCGGAATGGCGCGGGTCGGATGCCGTCGCCGTCGCGGAGACCCTGACCGGCCTTGGCTTCTCTGTGCAGGCGGATGGCGATGTCGTCCGCGCTGAAGGCGATGTGCGCATCGATGCGGAGACCGCGCTCGTGATCCTGCGATCGGGACTGGGCGCCGCGTTCGTCGGCGCCGAAGCGCGGAGCGTCGACCGGGCCCCGGAAGGCTGGCGGGTCGAGACGACGGCTGGCCGGGTCGAAGCCCGTCAACTGATCATCGCCACGGGAGCAGCCGCCGCTCTTGCGGGCCTGCCTGAAGCGGTCACCGACATCATCAACCGGATCGAACCGATCGCGGGCCAGATCGGTCGGACCGAAGCGTCCCTGACCGACCGGGTGGTGAGAGGCATCGGGGGCTATGTCACGCCGGCGCGCGCCGGATCCCTGATCGGTGCGACGATGGTCCACGGCAGCCGTGAGACGGGGTCCGATCCGGCGGCGTCGGCGAGGCTGGCCGAGGTGGCCGCGCGGCTGTCCGGCCTTGCAGCGCCTGAGACGCTCGAGTGGCGGGGCGGCGTGCGCGGCGCGACATCTGACGGCCTGCCCCTGGCGGGGCCGGTTGGCGACGGACTGCATCTGGCCCTGGCGCCGAGGCGGAACGGCTGGCTGCTGGGGCCGCTGGTCGGACGGATCGTGGCGGACGGGATCGAAAGGCGGCCGCGCGGTTCGCACGCCGCCGCCCTCGACCCGCTGAGGTTCAGTCTTCCGGAAGGGTGAAACGGATACCGATAATGACCTGGGCGCCGTCGACCGCCTGGCCGTCCACCGTCTGGGGGCTCATGCGGAAGTAGCGGGCCAGCTGTTGGGCCGAGCGGCCGAAACCGTAGCCGCCCGGCGTTTCGGAGACGACGGTGCAGCCGGTGACCGTTCCCGCCGCCTGGACGCGACAGCTGAGGGTGGCCGAGCCGGAGACCTCGCCATTGAGGGCGCGGTCGGGATAGGCGCGGGTGAGCTGGTCGCCAGTGGGGCGGCTGATCCACTGCGGCGAGCGGATGACCGGAGGGCCGCGTGGCGCTTCGACCACGGACTCGCTGGCCGTTCCGGTCGCGGCGGTCGGGTCGACGAGGACGGTGGTGTTGATCACAGGGCCGGTTGCCGCCGTCGGGATGTCGGGAATGACCGTCGTCAGGGTCTCGACGGTCGTCGGCGGGCTCTCCGGGCGGTGAACCGGCGGGTTCGGCGCGGGAGGGGTCATGGTGACGACGGGTGGCGGTGGCTCCCGGTGGAGCACGATCACGCTGCCGTCGATGACGCGCGGCTCGCTTCGATCGGGGGACGTCTTCAGTTCGAACCTCTGGTAGTAGAGCGCCGTCCCGACCCCGATATGAGCCAGGGCGACGATGCCGACGGCGATCCAGGTCGCTGGGGGCAGGGGCTTGCGCCGCTCGCCGAAGTCAATGGGGCTGACCAGTCCGGGGCCGCCTGCAGTCTGGATCATCATGGCCGTCACTCCCTCGTAGAAGCCGCTCCCCAGCAACCCATGGGAGAATGACGCGCGCGGTCCATGGCGGGATTGGGGCGCCTGAAACCACGGTTTCTGACTGAAAGTCGATCAGCTATCGGTGTGACATCCGGACGGCCCTGTTAACCGACATTAACGCTCGATTAACCATGATCTCCGAGTTTCCGGGCATGACCGTCGGAGCGATTCCAGCGTCGGGAGGGGTGGAGGCCGCGATTCGGCGCGCCTCCAGCAGCACCGGCGTGGACTACGACTTCCTGATGCGAACGGCGCGGCGGGAGAGTTCGTTCAATCCGAATGCGCGGGCGCCGACGTCTTCCGCGTCCGGGCTCTTCCAGTTCATCGAACAGACCTGGCTGGCGACCGTCAAACAGCACGGCGCCAAGCACGGATACGGCCAGTACGCCGACCTGATCCATCGCGGCTCGGACGGGCGCTGGCGCGTCGAAGGATCGGCGCGGAACGTGGTGCTGGATCTTCGCTTCGACCCACAGGCTGCCTCGACCATGGCGGGGGAGCTGACGGCGTCGAACGCCGCCTATCTGCGGGGTCGGACAGGCAGCGAACCGGGCGCCGGAGACCTCTACGCGGCGCACTTCCTGGGACCGGCTGGCGCGGCCCAGATCATGGAGGCCATGGCGACACGGCCCGGCTCGAGCGCGGTCGCCATGTTCCCGCAGGCCGCGGCGGCGAACCGCTCGATCTTCTATCGCGACGGGCGGGCGGCCACGGTGGCCGAGGTCCACGCCAACCTGCAGCGAACGGCCGGGTCGGGCGGTGCGGTCGCGCCGGTCGGCCCGACGGCGCCGCTGTTGAGCGAGCAGGATACCGCCCTGGCGGCGCGTCTGGACCGGCTGAAACAGGACCAGAGCCTGCTCGCCCTGCTGCTGGGCCAGGATGGCGATGGCAAGGGCGGCGGCTTCGGCGGCGCCTTCTCCCCAGGAGCCGGATCGAACGCGTGATCCGCCCATAGTAAACCGGGCGTTAAGCCTGCAGGCTCACCCTGATGTCGTCCGAACGCGACTCGCCTGAAGAAGCCCCATGACCGCTCACCGCGCCCGCCTCACCGAGTTCGACATCCGCCGCCTGATCAAGGCGACCGATGACGACGAACGCGCCTCGGCCGCGCACAAGCTGTGCCGCAGCATCGACCGGGCAGAGCTGACCGCCGAGGACCGGGAGGCGGCGCAGAAGATCATGCGCGTCCTGGCCAATGACGCCGCCGAACTGGTTCGCCGGGCGTTGGCGGTGACGCTGAAGAGTTCGGACCTGTTGCCGCGCGATGTGGCGCGGATTCTGGCGGCGGACGTGGTTTCCATCGCCCTGCCGGTCATCGGCGCCTCGCCCGTCTTCACCGACGAGGACCTGATCGAGATCGTGCGCGCCGGTTCGGCCGTGCGTCAGATCGCGATCGCCGCCCGCCCGACCGTGTCGCGCGACGTTGCTGACGTGTTGAGCTCGGACGGCTGCGAACAGGCGGTGAGGACCCTGGCGTCCAACGACAACGCCGACATTTCCGAAGGCGCGATGGGCAAGGTGGTCGACCGGTTCGGCCAGACACCCGAGGTCGTGGCCGCCCTGGCCTATCGCCAGGTCCTGCCGCTGGGCATCACCGAACGGTTGGTCGCCCTGGCGTCGGATGCCGTGCGAGAGCATCTGATCACCCGCCATGCCGTGGCGCCCGAGACCGCCATCCGCCTGTCGAGCTTCGCCCGTGAACGCGCGACGGTGGACCTGATCGACCAGGCGGGCGCCAGTGCGGACCTGCCGATGTTCGTGGCCCAGCTGAATGCGCGCAAGGCCCTGACCGCGTCGCTGCTGCTGCGGGCCCTGGCGCGGGGCAAGATGACCCTGTTCGAGCACGGCGTCGCCGAGCTGTCGTCGACGCCGCACCCGCGCGCCTGGCTGATGGTGCATGACGCCGGTCCGCTGGGCCTGAAGGCAATCTACGACCGTGCGGGTCTGCCACCGCGCCTGTTCCAGGCGTTCCGGGCCGGCGTCGACACCTGGCGTCAGCTGTCGGCCGAAGGGGCGGACACGTCAGGCGAGACCTTCCGCGAGCGGATGCTGGAGCGGTTCCTGACCCAGCGTCCGAACGCGCCGAGGGACGACCTGGCCTATCTGATGGAAAGGCTGGATCAGCCGACCAGCCCGCCCGCTCGAATGACGGCGGCGAACGCGGCCTGAGGCTCTCTTGGTGCGCTACCGCTCGCGACGCGGTCGCTCGCTGCCTGAGCACCGGTTTCGTCTGTTTGTCCGGACGTAAAACACCCTGACGAAACGGACCAAACGGACGAAACGCACTGTGGTCTGAGTAAAATCAGTGGGTTAGCCGAGGGGCGCTTCGTCCGACGGGATCTTTCTGCTCACCTGGATTGTCAAAGACCGGGTGATCAGAGTGTACGCCCGATTTGAAGGGCGCCTGGTTAAACGGCTCTCAAAAGATCGGAGCGTTGAATTCGTAAGGTGAATTCGGGCATTCGTTGATGGGTATGACGCAAAAAACCCTCTCCCGGCGGGAGGCCACCCGAGTGGAGGGTGGCCCTCGGGGGCGATCCGGACCACTCGTAGTCGCCTATACGGGGTCGAAGTCAGGGCCGAGATCGCGCCTCTAGTGTTGCAAACCCTGAGTGGAGCGGCAATTCGATAAGCGCCGGCTTCCCACTTTAGTCAGGGGCCAGAAGATATCGAAAAGCTCCCGACATCCCGACGGAAGGGTCAGCCCGCCCGGTGTGCGGCGACCTCGGCTTCGAGGGTTTCCGCCAGGACGCGGCCCGTGGGGTGGTCGTCGGTCTGGATCTGGTCGCGGACGACGGCGCGGATCGCGTCGATGTGGGCGTCGATGAGCATCATCGGCGCTTCCAGCCGCTTGATGGGATCGTCCATCAGCTTGCACAGCGAGCCGGCGAGGCGGGTGACCAGCGGATACTGATAGGTGGCGCCTAGACCCTTGAGGTCGTGGGCGCGGAAATAAAGGCCCTCGGCGGTCTGGCTGTTGTAACCCTCCGCACGGATCGCGGCCTGGGCCGCATCGAGTTTGGTGATCTCGTCCTGGAGCCACTGACCGAACTGGCCGGACATCGCCTTGAGGGCCTCTTCGGCCCTGGCGATGGCGTCGGCGTTGATGCCGCCGAAACCGCCGCCGACCTTGGCGCGCAGCATGTTGGGCGGACGGATGACCTGAGCCGGGTTGCTCACGATGAACTCCTGAAGACTGACGACCTCAGGATGCACGAGGGCCATTAAGAACCCGTGACCTGCGTGCAGGGAGCTGATCCAATCGGAAAACCGCCTGCAATTTTCGGGATCAGGCCTTACCCCGTGAACTGTTCGGCGAGGACGCGTTCCTCAAACGAGCGGCCGGCGTCGAACAGCATGGTCAAGCCGACGTCACGTCGCTCCTTGACCACCACCTTCACGACCCGGCGGATCTCCAGGCTGTCGGCCACGGCGCTGACCGGGCGCTTGTCCGCCTCCAGCACCTCGAACTCGACCCTGGCACGGTGAGACAGGAGGGCGCCGCGCCAGCGACGCGGCCGGAAGGCGCTGATCGGCGTCAGGGCCAGCATCCGCGCGTCCAGCGGAATGATCGGGCCGTGCGCCGACAGATTGTAGGCGGTGGAACCGGCGGGCGTGGCGACCATGCAGCCGTCGCAGGCCAGTTCCTCCAGCCGGACCTTCCCGTCGACGCTGATCCTGAGCTTGGCCGACTGGCGCGTCTGGCGCAGCAGGGAGACCTCGTTGATGGCCAGGCCGGTATGCACCGCGCCACTCTCGGTCCAGGCGTCCATCTGCAGCGGGTGGATGACGGCGCGGCCGGCGGCGGCGATCCGCTCGGGCAGGGCCTCCTCGTCGTAGTCATTCATCAGAAAGCCGACCGAGCCGCGGTTCATGCCGTAGACCGGAATCTTGCGCATCAGGTTGGCGTGCAGGGTCTCCAGCATGAAGCCGTCGCCGCCCAGGGCCACGATGACATCGGCCTGGGCCTCCGGCGCCGATCCGTATCGTTCAGTCAGGCGATCGCGAGCCTGCATGGCCTCGGGCCGGTCGCTGGCGCAAAAGGCGATTCGAAGGGAGGAGGGGTCGACACTCACCCGCTCACGAGAAGCCGAGCCGGGCCGGGAAGTCAAACGCCGTCGTGGTCGTCAGGCCCCGATGTGGCCCATCAGGGCGCGGAATTCGCGCATGGCGGCGGACGGCGGCAGGGTCATGCGGCCCGCATAGCCTTCGTCGCCGTCACCGGGCCAGCCGCCGTTCAGCTTGCGGATTTCTTCGAGCACGGCCGGGAAGACCGCGCGGTCGATGCCCACGGCGGCGCAGGCCAAAAACAGGGCGTCCGGGCTGGGGCGCACGATCGCGGCGCGGATGTGGCTGATCGGGAAGCCGCCCAAGGCCGCGACGCCGTGTTCAAACAGGCTGAGGCGTTTCTCGCGGACGGCGCGGATCAGGAAGCCGGCGCGCAGCTGGCCGGCGCTCTGCAGCTTGGCGACCAGACGGCGTTCCATCTCCTCGTGATCGGTGACGTCGGCGGGTTCCATGCCGAGCGGCTCGGCGTTCGGCGGAGCGGCGACGGGTCGGGTTACGGCGTCAATCGCTTCGGCCAGTCGGGTCTCGTCGACGCGGAAGCGCTCGCCGATGGCCTCGCGCAGGGACTGGCCGACCCACTGATAGAGCTGCGTCGCCAGGGCGTCGTTCAGGCGCGGGTGTCGCGTCAGGGGCGCGCGCAGGGCAGCGATGCGGCGCGACTGCTCAATCAGACGACCCAGGGCGTCTTCGCTGACTTCCGCGGTCTTGTTGCCGGCCAGCGCCGTCAGGCTGGCGGGTTCGCCGCGGTCGATGATGGCGTCGGCGACCCGGCCGCTGATGCGGGGGCGGCGCGCGACCTCGATCTGGTGTTCGATGGTGGCCTCGACCAGGACGCGCAGCAGGTCCTGATCCTTCAGAAGCGGGCTCTGGGCGATAACGGGGCGGGCGATCTCGATTTCATCGAGCGCCAGCATGGCGATGAGGGCGGGCGGGGCCCATTCGGCGGCGGCGAGGCTGTCGGACAGGGCTTTTCGGATATCGCGTTCGGCCTGGCCGGCGATGACCATAAAGATCTCGCCGAGAATAGGCGATGCCTCGGCGCCGGGCGGGGTCGCGTCGCACAAGGCCGCAATGCCAAGCAGCAAACGGCGACGATCGTCCACACCTTTGCCGCGCGCGAGCTCAAGGAGATGCTGTGCGGAGGACAGGGTCTCCGCGTCCGTGGAGCGATGGGACTGAAGTTGGACAACAGCGGTCACGGCGAACTCCGGCCGGACGTTGAGTATCCGTGCAGTTTCGACCTTAGCCGCAGGTGGTGAAAACTCGGTTAACGAAGCCTGAATGGGGTGCGTCTTGACCCGATCCGGTGTTGGCGCGACTTTGCCGACTTCGCCCGGCAAGAGGCGATGGAGGAGTCAGCATGGCCGACGGCGCAGCCCAGTCTTTGAAATCGCGGGTCACAGCCGAGGAATGGCAGGCGCGGGTCGATCTGGCCGCCCTGTACCGGCTCGTCGCCCTGCACGGGTGGGACGACATGATCTTCACCCATATCTCGGCACGGGTCCCGGGGCCGGAACACCACTTCCTGATCAACCCCTACGGCTTCTATTTCGAGGAGATCACCGCCTCGTCTCTGGTGAAGGTCGATCTGGAGGGGAACATCGTCCAGGAGACGCAGAACTTCATCAATCCGGCCGGCTTCACCATCCATTCTGCGATCCATGCGGCGCGCGAGGATGCGCATTTCGTCATCCACCTGCACACCGTGGCCGGCGTCGGAGTGGCGGCGCAAGCCGAGGGGCTGCTGCCGATCGGCCAGAACGCCTGTCTGCTGCAGCACCAGGTCGCCTATCACGGCTATGAGGGTCTGGCGCTGAACCACGATGAGCGCGAGCGGCTGGTTGCGGACCTGGGCGACAAGCCTCTGATGCTGCTGCGAAACCATGGAACGCTGGCGGTCGGACAGACTGCGGCTGCGGCCTGGGTCGGGATGTTCTTCCTCGAGCGTGCCTGCGCCCAGCAGGTCGCGGCGCTGTCCGGCGGGCGGGAACACGTCCTCATGGCGCCCGAGGCTGCCCAGGTCGAGACGAAGGAGCAGGGCAGGGGCATCGGCTTCATCGCCGCTCTGGCCTGGCCGGGCGCGCTGCGTCTGGTGGATCGCAAATCGCCTGGCTACGACGCCTGATGCTCTATCGCTGCCTCGCGGGCCTGTTGCTCGCGACGGCGGCGACGTCTGCCGACGCCAATGCCTGGACCCAGCGCAAGGGCAAGGGGCAGGTCATCGTCAAGGCGGAGACGATGCGGGCGAAGGAGGGTTACGATCCCTCCGGCGCGGTCTTGCCCCTGCCGATGGAACGCGAGGACCGGTCGCTGGGCGTGTTCGCCCAATACGGGCTGACCGAGACTCTAACGGTCCAGTTCAAGGGCGATTGGCAGTCGGGCGAGGACGCCTTCGTCGACTATGACGGGCGGGGCCCCGTCGAACTCGGCGTGGCCTGGCAGGCGTATCGTGACGACCGGAACGCGGTCAGCCTCTATGTCGGCTATTCGATCTCCGGCGACGGGCGCAACGCAGGCTATGCCGCGCCGGGCGCGGGCGAGCAGGACTGGGAGGTCCGGGTGTCGGCCGGTCATTCGCTGGGCGGGCCGGGGCGGGGTCTGGCCGGCGGATGGGGACCGGACCGATCATTCGTCGAGATCCAGGCGGCCCGGCGCATGCGCGATGGCCTGCCGGACGAGACCCGTGCAGACTTCACCTTGGGCGGCCATTTCGGCGAAGGCTGGATGGTGCTTGGCCAGGCCTTTGGCGGAATGACAGACGGCGACGGCGCACGCTGGCTGTCTGTCGAGGCCTCGGTGGTGCGCAACCTCGGTCGCTGGAGCCTGCAGGCCGGGTGGCGGCGCACGGTCGCGGGCCGGGAAACGCCGCTGGCGGAGGGCGCGGTGATCGCCCTCTGGCGCAGATTTTGATCCGCGACAGTCTGGCGCGCCGGAAACTGGAACGGCGCACGTTACAAACTCTTTAGGTTGCCTAGCGAGGCGGAATGGGTATTCCGGGCCGCCCGCTTGCTCAAAGAGATCGAACCACGTGATCAGACGTCATTTGTTCCTCGTCATCGCCGCCGCCGTGCTCGGTCTGATGATCGTCGCGGCCGTGCTGCGCGTCGCCTTCGCGGGTGATGAGCCAGGCGCCGGCGGGCCGGGGGGAGGTCGGGGCGGACCCGGCGGCGGGCGCGGCCAGGCCGTGTCCGAGGCTGTGGTGGCGCTGCGGCCCTTCAGCGACCAGATCAATGTGCTGGGCGTTGCGCGCGGCCGACGGTCGGTGAACGTCACCTCCAGCACCTCCGAGCTGATCACGGCCGTTCTGTTCAGCGATGGTCAGCGCGTGGCTGCGGGGACGCCTCTGGTTCAGTTGCAGGCGCGCGAGGAAGACGCCAGCATCATTCAGGCGCGCGCCCAGGTGGCGCAGGCCCAGCGCGAGTACGACCGCTTCAAGGCACTGGCCGAGCGCGGCGTCGCGCCGCGCGTGTCCGCCGAGGACGCCGAAACCGCGCTGGAGACGGCCCAGGCCTCGCTCTCCGCCGCCGAGGCGCGTCGCGGCGACCGGATGATCCGGGCTCCGTTCGCCGGCACCCTGGGTCTGTCGTCGGTGACGCCGGGCACCCTGATCAGCCCGGGAGCGGTCATCGCCACTCTGGATGACACCTCGGTGATCCGCGTCGATTTCCCGGTGCCTGAACGCTACCTCGCCTTGCTGCGTCAGGGCCTGCCGATCGTGGCCACGGCCGACGCCTATGGCTCCGAACAGTTCTCGGGCCGGATCTCCCTGATCGACACCCGGATCAACGAGACGACGCGCGCCGTGACCGCACGTGCCGAGTTCCCCAACCCCGGCGGACGCATCCGTCCCGGCATGCTGATGCGGGTCGGTATCCAGCAGGGCCAGCGCCAGACGCCGTCGGTGCCTGAATCCGCCATCCAGTACGAAGGCGACGGCGCCTTCGTCTATCGCATCGCCTCGGGGGAGCGCGGCTCGACCGCCCAGCGGGTGACGGTCGAGACCGGAGCGGTCGAGAACGGCTTCGTCGAGATCGTCTCGGGTCTCTCGGCCAATGACCGCGTTGTCGGCTCCGGCCTGAACCGCATCCAGCCCAATGCGCCGATCACGGTTGCGGGAGCCGGGGACGCAAGGCCTGCCACACAAGTCGCCGCCAAGGCCCCGGCGGCTGCACCGTCCGCCGCCGGACAGCCGCAGGCGGCCGCACGATGATGCTCTCCGACATTTCCGTCCGGCGGCCGGTGTTCGCGGCCGTGGCCGCGATCGTTCTGTGTGTGATCGGTGCGGCGGCCTTCTTCTTCCTGCCGGTGCGGGAGCTGCCGGACGTCGATCCGCCGATCGTCTCGGTCTCGACCAGCTACGCAGGCGCCTCGGCCGAGGTCATCGAGAACCGGATCACCGAGCCGATCGAGCAGCAGGTCGCCGGCATCCAGGGCGTCGAGCGGATCACCTCGTCCAGCCGCGACGGTCGGTCGAACGTCACCATCGAATTCGCCCTGGATCGCGATATCGACGTCGCCGCCTCGGACGTTCGCGACCGGGTCAGCCGGGTGCAGGGCCGCCTCCCGACCCAGGCCCAGCCGCCGGAAGTCGCCAAGGCCGATTCCGATAGCCAGCCGATCATGATCCTGTTCCTGCGGTCGTCGTCGATGAACCGGCTGGAACTGACCGACTACGCCGACCGCAACCTGCTGGATCGTCTGGCGACCGTGCCGGGCGTGGCCCAGGCCCAGATCTACGGCGAGCAGCGCTACGCCATGCGCATCTGGCTGGACGCCGCCGCCATGGGCGCGCGCGGCCTGACCGTCTCGGACGTCGAACAGGCCTTGACGAGCCAGAACGTCGAACTGCCCGCCGGCGCGCTGGAATCGACGGACAAGGACTACACCGTGCGGGTGGCCCGCACCTATGCGCGGGCCCAGGACTTCGCCCGGCTGCCGATCGGCACGGCCGGATCGGCCTCGATCGGTTCGGCGGGCGCCTCGGGTGCCGTCTCGACCGGCTCCATTCCCAACGGCTCGGGCGCGACCGGCGCCCTGCAGGCCCGCGCGACCTATGTGACCCGTCTGGGCGACATCGCCCGGGTCGAGGAAGGCGCCGCCGAGGCGCGCCGCCTTTTCCGCGGCAACGGACTGGACCAGATCGGTCTGGCCGTGACCCGTCAGGCCCAGTCAAACGATCTGGAAATCTCAAAGGGGGTCGAGGCCCTGGTCGAGGAACTGCAGGGCACACTGCCGCCCGGCACCGAACTGGTCGTCGGCTCGGACAATTCGGTCTTCACGTCCCACGCCATCGACGAGGTGTGGATCACCATCGGCATCTCCATGGTGTTGGTGGCCTTCGTGAACTTCATCTTCCTGGGCAGCTTCCGGGCGGCGCTGATCCCGTCGATCGTGGCCCCCATCTGCCTGCTGTCGACCTTCATCGTCCTGGCGCCGCTCGGTTTCTCGCTGAACCTGCTGACCCTGCTGGCTCTGGTGCTGGCCATCGGACTGGTCGTCGATGACGCCATCGTGGTGACCGAGAATATCCAGCGCCGCCTCGACCACGGCGAACCGCCGCTGGTCGCCGCCGAGCGCGGCACGCGTCAGGTCTTCTTCGCCGTCATCGCCACCACCGTGACCCTGCTGGCCGTGTTCGCGCCCTTGCTGTTCCTGCCCGGATACGTCGGGCGGTTGTTCGTCGAACTGGCGGCGGCCATCGCCGCAGCCGTGGCCTTCTCGGCCTTCCTGGCGCTGAGCCTGTCGCCGATGCTGGCGTCCAAGATCCTGAAGCCCGCCGCCGGCTCGGGCTGGCTGGCGCGCAACGTCGATCGGGCCATGGACGGGCTGAAGAACTCCTACGCCCATTCGCTGGACGCGATGGTCGGCAAGCGGGTGGCCGTGATCGGCGTCTGCCTGCTGATCCTGCTGGTCGGCGCGGGGGCCGGGGGCATATTCCTAACCCTGCCGGACGAACTTGTGCCGCCCGAGGATCGGGGTCGGGTTCAGGTGCGCGTCCAGGGGCCTGAGGGCGCCGGCTTCGACTACACACGCCAGATCATGATGGGCCTGGAGCCGATTCTGGCGGAGTACAAGGACGCGGGCGAGGTCGACAGCTTCCTGATTTCCGCCCCGGGGTTCGGCGGCGGCAGCTACAACTCCGGTAACGCCTCGCTGATCCTGAAGGACTGGTCGGAGCGCGAGCGCTCGGCGGACGAAATCGCCCAGGAACTGAACGGCAAGCTGCGCACCCAGACGGGCGCCCAGGTCAACGCCTCGACGCCCGGGGCCTTCCAGCGTGGCGGCGGCGGTGGCGGCGGAAACTCGATCGAGCTGATCGCCACGGGCGCGGAGTACGAAGAGATCTACAACTGGCTGCAACCGCTGCTGGCGGCGTCACTGGAGAACCCCGGATTCTCACGCCCGCGTCTGAACTACGAGCCCAATGCGCCGCGTCTGCTGGTCGATGTCGATCCCGAGAAGGCTGCCGCCCTCGGCGTGTCCGCCCAGGAGATCGGGCGGACGCTGGAGACCATGTTCGGATCCCGCCTGGCCACGACCTACATCCGCGGCGGGCAGGAATACGACGTGATCCTGCAGACCGAGCGGGCCAATCGCACCTCTGTCGGGGATCTGGAACGGCTGTATGTGGGGGCGGGATCCGGCGCCCTGGTGCCGCTGTCGTCGGTGGTCACGACGGAGACGTCGGGCGACACGCCAGACCGTCGCCGTCTCGACCGGCAACGTGCGATCACTCTGTCGGCGGACCTTAACCCCGGCATGACCATCGCCGACGCCGTCGCCTTCATGGAGGAGCAGGCGGCGCAGCAGCCGCAGGGCGTCGTCACCCTGCAGTATGGCGGCGCCGCGCGCGACCAGCAGGAGGCCGGCGGCGCCGTAACCTGGGCCTTCGCCCTAGCCCTGCTGCTCGTCTTCCTGGTGCTGGCCGCCCAGTTCGAGAGCTGGATCACCCCGGCGGTGATCATGCTGACCGTTCCTCTGGCAGCGGCGGGCGGGCTGTTCGGTCTTCTGATGGCCGGCTCCAGCCTGAACATCTATTCGCAGATCGGGCTGATCATCCTGATCGGGATCGCGGCCAAGAACGGCATCCTGATCGTGGAGTTCGCCAATCAGTTGCGCGACCAGGGCCGCTCGATCAAGGAGGCTATCGTCGAGAGTTCGGCGCTGCGTCTGCGCCCGATCATCATGACCTCGATCGCCACCGCATTCGGCGCCTTGCCACTGGTGCTGTGGTCGGGCGCGGGGGCGGGCAGTCGCCAGACCATCGGCGTGGTGATCTTCACCGGCGCCATGTTCTCGACCCTGCTGACCCTGTTCGTGGTGCCGGTGATCTATGGAGCGCTCGCGCGTTTCACCAGGTCGCCCGACTACACCGCCCGCAAGATCGAGGAGTGGGAGGCCCAGGAAGCGGTCGCCAACGATCCGATCCCGGCGGCGGCGGAATAAACGCCGCACTGGACGAAGCGGTGTCGCTCCTGATAAGCGTTCGCAGGTATCGGAGCGCCGCCGGGGGCGAGCGCGCCGCAGAGAACGAGCGTCATGAGCAACGTCATTTCCTTGAGTGAGGCACGGCTGGGCGACCGGGGGATCATCACCCGCGTCGTATCGGTCGGCGGCGACGAGCACGGCGCGGAACTGGAGCGTCGCCTGCTTGAGTTGGGATTCGTCGAAGGCGCGCACGTCCAGCTGCTGCACCAGGGTGTATTCGGCCGCGACCCGATGGCGCTGAAAGTCGACGACATGCGTGTCGCCTTGCGTCGGCATGAGGCGCGAGGCCTGACGGTCGAGCTGTTTGCCGAAGCCGCCGAATAGATGGACGTCGCTGTCAGGCCCCTTCGGGTCGCCCTGGTCGGAAACCCCAACTCGGGCAAGACCGCCCTGTTCAACGCCCTGACCGGCGCGCACCAGAAGGTCGCGAACTACGCCGGGGTCACGGTGGAGCGGAAGGAGGGCCGGGTGCTGGCCGCCTCTGGCCGGTCGATGTCGGTGCTGGACCTGCCGGGGACCTATTCGCTGCGCGCCCGCAGCCCGGACGAGGAGGTCACGCGCGACGCGGTCCTCGGGCGACTGGTGGGCGAGGCCGTGCCGGATGTGATCGTGGCGGTGGCCGATGCGACCAATCTGCGGCTGGTGCTGCGGCTGATTTTGGAGCTGAAGGCCGTGGGGCGGCCAATGGTTCTGGCGCTCAACATGTACGACATCGCCCAGCGACAGGGCCTGCGCATCGATCTTGAGAGGCTGCGCGCCGAACTGGGCGTGCCGATCGTGACCACGGTGGCGACGCGCAGGCGCGGCATCGAGGACCTGGTCGCCGAGATCGAGACAACAGCGGCTCCGGGTTGGACGTCCGAGGGCGAGACATGGACCGCGCCGGACGCCGAGGCCATTCGCGAGGCTCATCGCAGGGCCGAGCAGATTATGCGGGCGGCGGTGCGTCCGCCGGAGCGGCCGGACACCCTGACCGGCAGGATCGACGGGGTCCTGCTGCACCCGGTCATTGGACTGGTCGTCCTGATGGCCCTGCTGTTCGTCATGTTCCAGGCAGTGTTCGCCTGGGCGACGCCGGCGATGGACGCGATCGAGGCGGGTTTCGGCCTGATCGGTGCGGGTGTCAGCGCGGTCGTGCCCGACAGCGGGCCGGTCTGGCCTCTGGTGCAGAGCCTGATCGTCGACGGGGTGATTGCGGGCGTGGGGGGCGTGCTTGTCTTCCTGCCGCAGATCGTGATCCTTTTCGCCTTCATCATCCTGCTGGAAGACTTCGGCTACATGGCGCGGGCGGCCTTCCTGATGGACCGGATCATGGGCGGGGCGGGGCTGCATGGGCGGGCCTTCATCCCCCTGCTGTCCTCCTTCGCCTGCGCCATTCCCGGCGTGATGGCGGCCCGGGTGATCGACTCCAAGCGGGACCGGCTGACGACCATCATGGTCGCGCCCCTGATGACCTGTTCGGCGCGCATCCCGGTCTACACCCTGATCATCGGGGCCTTCATTCCGCAGCAGACGGTCTGGGGCTTCGCCAACCTGCAGGGGCTGGTGATGTTCGGCCTCTATGCGGCGGGGATCGTGTCGGCGCTGCTGGTCTCCTTCGTCATCCGCAAGGTGTTCTGGAGGGGCGCTGTCGAGCCCTTCATGATGGAGCTGCCGGCCTATAAGCTGCCGGACGCCAAGTCGGTGCTGCTGAACCTGTGGATCCGGGCCAGGATCTTCATGGAGCGGGCGGCGCGGATCATCCTGCCCTTGATGATCCTGGTTTGGGCCGCCTCGACCTTCCCCTATCCGCCCGAGGGCGCGACCCAGCCGGCCATCGACTATTCCTTCGCCGGGATGATCGGCCACGCGCTGGAGCCGATCTTCGCCCCCATCGGCTTCAACTGGCAGATGGTCGTGGCCCTGGTGCCCGGGATGGCGGCGCGCGAGGTGGCCGTGGCCGCCCTGGGCACCGTCTATGCCATCGCCGACGTCGAGAGCGCGGGAAGCCTGCTGGGCGCGACCCTGGCGGCCCAGTGGTCGCTGGCGACGGGGCTGTCGTTCCTGGCCTGGTACGTCTTCGCGCCGCAGTGCGTGGCGACCCTGGGGGTGGTGAAGCGGGAGCTGAACAGCTGGAAATGGATGTGGGTCATGGTCGTCTACATGTTCGCCCTGGCCTATCTGGCGTCGTTCGCCACCTATCGGATCGCGGTGGCGCTCGGAGGGGGCTGACACTTCCTCTCCGTGCACCCCGTCCTTCGCCGGGATGCACGGTGAAAGGGGCCGGGCCCTCGGGACAATCCCGAGGGTCACGGGTATGGGGAGCGATGAGCCTTGTTTACGCTTCCATCGTCATGGGCCTGCTGGGCCTGATCTTCGGCAGCTTCATCGCCGCGGTGACCGTGCGCCTGCCGAGGGACGAGGAGATCGTCGTCACCCCGTCGCACTGCATGAGCTGCGGCGAGACGCTTAAAGCCTGGCAGCTGGTTCCGGCGATCAGCTGGCTGGTCCAGCGCGGCAGGTGCGCGATGTGCGGGGCGGCGGTGTCGCCGCGCTATATCCTGATCGAATGCGGCGGGGCGGCCATCGGTGTCTGGGCGGCGCTGTGGGGATATGACAGCGGCTGGCTGCTGGTCGGGGCGACCGCGGCCCTGGGGTGGCAACTGCTGCTGATCGCCCTGATCGACGCCGAGAATTTCTGGCTGCCGGACGAGCTGACCCTGCCGTTGATCGCGACGGGGCTGATCGCGGGGGCGCTGCTGGCCCAGGGCTGGCCGATCCCGCAACTGGTCGGCGCCGCGGCCGGGTTCGGCATCCTGTGGGGGCTGGCCGAGATCTATCGGCGGGTGCGCGGCAGGGAAGGGCTCGGCGGCGGGGATCCGATCCTGTTCGCGGGGGCGGGGGCCTGGGTCGGGTGGTCGGGGTTGCCGACGGTGCTGCTGTGGGCCTGCGCGGCGGGGTTCAGCATCGTCCTGACCCTGCTGATCACCCGGAGGAAGGTCGAAATGACCCAGAAGCTGCCGTTCGGGACGTTTCTGGCCATCGGGATCTGGCTGACCTGGCTGTATGGGCCGCCCGGGACCTGAGGTGCGACTCCAAAAACGAGTCGACAGAGTCGACAGAGTCGCGCGGCGGAAATCTCTGTGGCGATGTCAAAGACCGTACGATGCGACGATCATAGGCGCGCCGCACGACAGTTTCGGACGCAGGTTCAGCGCCCGGTCACCAGTTTCACGACGATATGGGCGGTGGTGTCGATGATGGCGTCGGGCGGGGTGTCGCCGCGTCGCATCAGGTCGAAGCCGCCCGCGACCGATTCCACCAGATTGGCGACCTCGTAGGAGGTCAGGCGGGGATCGAGGCCGGGCGCGTGATAGCCGGTGGCGTGGGCGACGGCGATACGGCGCTCCAGCGACAGGTGGACCCGGCGCAGGCGGCGGATGCGCGCCTCGACGAAACCGGCCTCGCCCTTGTCGGCCAGCATGTGTTCGATGCGCAGGACCGGGCCGTGGTCGCGCCAGATCAGCAGGACGGCCATGACGTAGGCGCGGGCGGCGGCGAAGGCGTTTTCCGTCGACCAGTCGCCTTCGAGGTGGCGCGACAGGGGCGCGAAATCGACGGCGGCGGCTTCGCACAGAGCCAGAACCGGTTCCTCCACCGTCTTGAAATAGGTGTAGAAATTCGACGGCGACACGCCGGCCTCGAGCGCGACGTCGGCGACCCGGATTTCGCCCAGGTGCTGGCGGTCCAGCAGACGGCGGGTGGCGTCCAGGATCGCGGCGCGCGTCTTTCCGCCCCGCGCGCCGATGCGGTGACCGAGTTTGTTGATCGCGCGTTCGGCCATGAGGGAGCGGCCCGGAAGGAGTGGTGCCGGCTGCAGGAATCGAACCCGCGACATCCAGTTTACAAAACTGATTGACCGACTGTTCCACGACGTATGAGGGGGTTCCGGCCCCCCGGTCAACCCTAAGCCCCGCCTGACCCCTGTTGTTTCACCGCGTTCGAGTGTTACCCATACAGACCGGCTCCGGCATGCCCCCCATGTGCCCCCGGATCGAAAAGGGCACACGATGTCAAAAGCTGATCAACCCAACCTGACGGACGCGCTGGTCAAGTCGGCGAAGGCCGAACCGGGCACCCGCAAAGAGTTGTGGGACCACCGCCTAAGGGGCCTGCATCTCCGCATCACTGATCGCGGCGTAAAGTCGTGGTTCCTCCGATACAGGACGACCGACGGTCGCCACCCTCGCTATTCGATCGGTCGCTACCCCGGCGTAGGACTCGCCGACGCTCGCGAGATGGCGGAGGACATCGTTCGTCAGGTGGCCAAGGGAGGCGACCCCGCTACGGCCCGGCGCCAAGCGCGCGCGATGCCGGCCGATACCGTTCGCACCTTCAATGACCTCGCTGACAAATACGAAGCGGCCTGCGCGAGCGGCGACTACCAGCCGAAGGGTAAAGCCAAACGTGACACCGTGCTTCGCGAGGAGACGGGCATTCTCAAGCGGAATGTGCGTCCTGTTCTCGGCCCCCTGCCGTTCGACAAGATCACCCGTGCAGAGGTCAAGGCCCTGCTCAAGGCGCTCCGCGAACCAACCAAGGCCCGCCCGCGCAAGCTGGGCGCACAGGTCAACCGGACGCAAGCGGTCATCCGACAGGTGTATAGTTTCGCCATCGCCGAAGAGTTGGCGAACCTGAACCCAGCGACAGGGTTCGCCCCCCTGGCCGCTGAGAAGCCACGCGCGCGCATATGGACCGACGAAGAGTTGAGGGCGTTGTGGGGTGCCCTGACTGATCCTTCCGGGCTTGTCGCCGAGGACGGCAAGGCGGTCTCGGTCAGCGAGAATGTGAGGATCGCGATTAAGCTGGCCGCGCTGCTGGGTCAGCGCCGGGGCGAGATTTCCGGCATGGCCCGCTCAGAACTGAACCTTGAGGCACGGACGCTCTTGCTGCCGGCGGAGCGGATGAAGGGGTCGAAGCCTCATATGGTTCCGCTTTCGGAGGCCGCCGTCGCACTGATTCGGCGCGCGATCGAGGTAGCAGACGCGGGGAGGGATGAGCCCTCGGCTTTCGTGTTCCCGACCACGCGCGCGGGCGAAGACCGCCCGATCCGCCCCGACAGCATGAGTCAGGCCCTGATGCGACTGTGCGTGGGGCTCAAGATCAAGGGGGCCACGACGCACGACATAAGGCGCACCGTTTCGTCGAACCTGACCAGCGAGCGCTGCGGGGTCTCCCCGTTCATCCGCTCCAAGATCCTCGGCCACATCGACGCCGGGGGCGGGGCGTTGGTTTCCTCGACCCACTACGACTCGAATACCTACCTCAGCGAGAAGCGGCAGGGGCTGGAAGTCTGGACGGCTCTGCTGCTTGAAATCGTGGGCGAGAAAGAGCGGCCGTCGAACGTCACGCCGATCCGCGAGGCTGTGGCGTAGCCAACGGGCACTAACCCTCACTTAACCATCACGCACCAGTTTGTCTCAGCGCGCGCCATGTGGCGTGCGTTGAGACCGGGAGATGCAAAAACCACTGTTCCTCAGCTCCATGCAGCCAACGGGCTACGCCGATATGGCGCCTTCTGAGCGAGGACGAGATGAATACCGAAACGACCCAGCCTGACCGACTGCTTTCCTGGCCACGAGTCCGCTCGTGCTTGGGCGACATGTCGCGCTCTACGGCATGGCGGCTGCGCCGCACGCCTGAAGCGAACTTCCCGAAGCCAATCCCAATTTCGGCCGGCCGCATCGCCTGGCGCGAGAGTGATGTTCAGGCATGGATTAAAGCTCAGGCTGAGAAGGCGCACGCCTGATGTCCGTTTCCGATCCCACAAGCGGCGAGCGGCTGACTGCGTGGCTCGCCACCGAGCGACGTGAGGGCGAAAGCATTGCGCTCGCGACCGCACGATTCCGGACCTCCGAATTTCGATCGTCGATTGCTGCGATCCGTTTTGCGAAGACCGGCGCCCCGGTGCCCGCCCCGTTCGTGCCTCTCGTCGACGACGGCCTGACCGACCAAAAATGGCGGAACAGAAACCCGAGCCGTCGGTATCGTGTTCGGCCCTGGCGTCCGGTCGACGGCTCGCCTGCGACCTTCCACTACCCGTGCTTCACCGTGTTCGACGTGACCACGAAGCGCGGCACATGGGGTATTCCGATCGATGCCCTCCACAATATCGGGTTTCCAGCCCAGCCGGAGGACAGCGACGCATTCGGTGAATTCGTCCTGTTGGCGTTCAAGGCGTCCAGTGGCTTCCGCCAAAAGCGTCCGGGGTTCGCGGGGTGAGCGCCTCCCCGTTCGCCCAGGCGCACGAGACCCTTTCCGGTCTTGGTTACTCGTGTTGCCCGATCATGGCGGCCAGCGCCTCGCATAAATCGGCGGGGAAGATCCCTGGCCGCTACGTCTCGGGCGGCTGGCAGGCGCTGGATTCTTGGACGGATCTTCGCACATCGCCGCTGTCGGGTTTCGCGCTGGGCATGGCCCTGAAGGCACCGTGCGGTAACATCGGGCTAATTATGGGCACGCCCGCCGGTAGCGCGCCGGATGGCACACCCCTGCACATCATTTCGATCGATGTGGACACGGAAGATGTCGAAGCCTTCGAGGACATTGTGCGCGCAATCCCGATGAGCCCTATGCGCACCAAGGGCAGGAAAGGCTTCAAGGCCTTCTACCGGGCACCCGCCACGATCCGGTCGCGCGGGTTCGATGACGCTCGCATTCCGCAGGGCCAAGGCCTGGCTCGGCGACTGGTCGACGTCCTAACCGGGTTCGACACGAGGCAGGCAATTTGCCCGCCTTCCATCCATCCCCAGACCATGCAGCCGTATGTCTGGCTGGGCGAGGGGCCGGTGGCCGCGACCGCTCTGCCCATATTCGACGAAGGCGATTACGAGCGTCTGGTCGAGACGTTGGAGCAGCACGGATACGACCCCGAGGCGGCGAGGCAGGGGCGTGGCGAGCGCAAGCCCTACGTGCCGGCGGACCACGCTGGCGGCGACATCTTTGACGAGGTGAAGGCCGCCGCCTTGGCGAACATCGGGGCGTGGGTTCACGATGTGCCGGGCTTGTATGCCCTGCGCCCAGCGCGCGGCGGGTTCGAGTGCGTCAACACACTGCGAGACTCCAGCTCCGGCCAGCCGCTCGAACGCAGAAAAAAGAACTTGTCGATCCAAGAGCGCGGCATCCGCGACTTCGGATCGGGCGACACTTGGAGTGCGCTCGACTTCGTCGCTGACTTCTGCGGGCTGACCGTGTCGGAGGCGCTCTCGTGGTTGGAGGATCGATTGCCGGGCTTCAACGACTCGGACGTCGTGATCGACCTGAGCGGCATGGTGGGGGCCTCGACCACGGATCCGGAAGCTGGCCTGCCCGCCCCCCTGCGCGGCCTTGGCGATGGCCCGCAACCGAAGACGGCCCCGGTGCCCGTTGGCGCGGATGCCGAGGCCGTCTCGTTGGCGCTGGGAGGAGCGACTGAGACCGTATCGGATATTCCGGCGAACGCGACGCACGGCGCAGGCGAGTTCCCGGATCACCTGCTGAACGTGCCAGGTTTGATCGGCGAGATCACGGATTGGGTTGTCGCGACCGCCCGCCGTCCGAACCGCGCATTTGCCCTTGCCGCTGCCCTGCTGGTTCTCGGCACGGCCGCCGGCCGGAAGATCGCCGGTCCCACGGACTCGGGCACGCACCTCTACGTCCTGGCCCTGGCTGACTCTGGTTCGGGCAAGGATCACGCGCTGAACGCGGTCGCCACCCTACTGTCTGCGTCCGGCATGGAACGTCACATCGGCAAGGGCGAGTTCATGTCTCACCAAGCCCTGTTTGCCGACCTGATGAAAGAGCCACTGACGCTCTGCCCGATGGATGAGTTCGGCTCGTTCCTGCGGAAAATCAACAACCGCAATGGTTCGGGGTCCGAGAAGGCCATCACGGGGGTGCTGCGGACGGCGTGGGGCAAATCGTTTGCGACCATGCCCTCGCCGGGCTGGGCGACGAAAGCGTCGGCTCCGATCCATTCCCCGGCATTGTCGGTGCTGGGCGCTGCGACAGATCGCGATTTCTACACCGCGATAGACGGAGCTGATTTGGATAATGGTTTTCTCAATAGATTTCTGTTGATAGCCACCAAGGCTAGGCCCCCTTCGGTCGAGCCCCAGGTCAGCCGCCACGTCGTGCCGAGCGCCATCTCCGACGCGCTGGCTGCCATCTACAACGTGGCCAACCCCCTGAGCCGGGCAACCATGCACAGCGGTGGTGTGACCGAACCGATCCTGACGGTGGGGTGGTCGACGCCTCACGTCAAGCAGGCCTTCCTCGCGTTCGAGAACCGCATGATCGACCGCGCCGCCAATCAGCCGATGCTGGCGCGGGTCAGTGAAATGGCGATCAGACTGGCCACCATCCGCGCGCTGGGCATGCAGGGCGTGGCCGATCCGGTCGTCTGCATGGACGATCTGGAATGGTCGATGGAGCTCGCAACGTGGTCGGCGGAACGCCTCATCACCGACGCGAACGAGCACATGTCGGAGAACCAGACGGAGCGTGACCGGGCGAAGGTCGTGCGCGTCATCCGGGCGAAGGGGACGATTACGCAGCGCGACCTCTGCCGGGCGCTTACCAGCTTCAAGGCGCGGGAGATCGAGGAAATCACGAAGCTGCTGGAGTCGGCCGAACTGGTTCGCATCGAGACCGGCCCGCGAGGGGGAAACGGCAGGGCTCCCAAAATCTACACATGGATCGGCGACCAATGAGCCTGACACCATTTCTGACTGTGCTGCCGATTTCCCGAAAAGCCCGACCTGCACGCAATACAGTCACTGACCCCACGTTGTGCAGTCAGAGGGCTTTTGCCTCGCAAACCCAGTCACAGCGGGGAAAAGCCAACTCAGTCATACAGTCAGACCCCCCCCATCCTTTTCTCACTCTAGTTCAGCTCGAATGATACTTCACCCTGACATTCTGACACCAACCCTGCGGAGGGTGCGCCATTGACCGACGACGACGAACCCCAGGTCACTCCCGAGGAAGCCGCAGCCATCGCCGAGGACTGCGCACGAGACGAGGCGCGCCGCTCGCTGCTTGCCGACGCTCTGGCCCTGATCGCGTGCAAGGAGCCTGACGCCGTGAGCGTGCTTCGCCATCAGGCGCGGCGATCCCGAACCGGAGCTGAGCTTGGGCTGTACAAGGCCGAGCCGGGGCAGGACTGGGTCGCGTTTTTCACCGAGCGGGCTGCGTTGCTGGAACACGCCTGCGGAGCCGCCGGCTATCCGCACAAGAGCGCCGACGTTCTGTCGTGGCGTCAGCCGATCCAGCGCGAGCCTTTCATGGGCCCCGGTCAGGTGCTGGCCTTCGCCCGACGCTAGACCGTGCGTCGAAACCGCGTGCCGGAGCGGGCCTAATCCGCGCATGTCCGACATGATTGCGATCAAACCACCGCGTAAGCAGCAGATTCGGCCCGGTGTAGAGGCCGCCCTTCAGCTTATCGTCCAGCGCGGGCTACCATTTTTCGAAGCCGCCGAAGCCGTAGGCTACAAGCCTGAGAGCTTGGCGAAGGCCCTTCGCCGCCCGCATGTTTTGGACCGGTTGGCCGATATCAAGCGCGAGTGGATGGATGCCCGGACCTTCCGGGCGTGGGTCGGTATGGCAGAGCTTGCCGACAGTGCCGTCTCTGAAGAGGTCCGTCACAAGTCGTACAAGGTGTTCCTGGAGGCGGCAGGCGAGTTGGGCGGAAAGAGCGACGCGCCGCATCCTATCGGCGTCGCCGTGCAGATCATCGTCGGATCCGGGCCTGATCGGCGCGAAGTCCTGATCTCCGACGGCGGGTCGAATGGTGTCATTGAAGCCCAGCCGTGGGCGCCTGCCGCGCCATCCGCAACCGACGACGACGATGACTGACGCGCCGCCGCCATTTACCCCCCTGCTGGTTCATTCGGCCTGCACGGTCGCCGACGCGCTGCAGGAGCGCAAAAAGGCGTTGGGTGTCACGGCCGAAGAACTCGACCACCGTGCAGGCATTCAGGGCGGCATGGCGTCCAAGGCCTTGCGTCCTCTGTCGCCGCAGGGGCGGCGCGGCCTCCACCTTTCGCTGCCCAGCGAAACCACTCCTGCCGGGGACATCAAGGTATCCAGCACACAGGAATACCTCACTGAAGCGCTAGGCCTGCGCCTTGTCGTGGTCGACCAGGCCACCGCCGATGCCATCGGGGCTGTGCCGGCGCCAAGGCACGTTCCCGCTACTCTGCGAACCCGGAACGCCGCGGCGCGGGTGGGCAAGCCCAGATGCTTCGTAGTCGGCCAGCTCGAAGCCATGATTGCCACGACGATGTGCCGCGACCTGTTCCGGGCTGCTGTCTTCAATCACCCCTATGTCGAGGAATGCGATCCGCTGAACGCGGAAGCCAATGCGATTCTTGCGCTTCTTTGCGATCTCTACCTGAAGATCGCGGCCGCCGACTAATGGCTTGGCGCCCTCGATACACGTCGGGGAACGTCACGGCCGCGCTGCTGGGAGACCCCGCCGTCGATCGTATCGAGCGGGCCGAGGCCTTGCGGCGCTCTCTGCCGCAACCGCGCGACGATGAGCGCGGCGACCTGAGACCGGAAGAGGACGCCCTGTCCCGTGCGATACGATCCGGGGCCGCTGCGGTGGCCGAGTTCTACGGGCTGACGCAGGGCGTACAGGGGTGGGAAACCCTAGACCGCCACATATGTTAACTGACTGTCAAAGCTCTGTGGTGCAGGCCACAACTGGTTTTCGTCACGCGGTCTCCATGTGGGGGCACACATGGGGTCGCGTCGCGCAGAAAAAGGCCCCCCAGATCGCTCCGGAGGGCCTTTCTCGTTTTCGGGCGGCGAAGGCCCGCCTACGTCCGTCCCTCGCCCTCCATGCTCACGAATGAGCCATCGGCGAACATCAGGACCGGCAGGACCTCGGCAGGCGCGTTGGACAACCAGATCGCAGTCACCTGACCCGGCTCCTTTCCCGCCGCCTCCGCGAGCCTCACCACGTCAGGCCAGTTGCGATGAATGAACCCAGTGCCGGCGAGGATCTCGCCCCACGTCGAGCCTTCCCAGTTTTCGGCGCGGGCGGTCACTGATCTGACCCCATGCACGTCGGCAGTTCGCCGAACCACACCGCGCCAAAGACGAAGCCGAAGTAGTCGTCATAGCGCGGGGTGTCAGCCAGACGACGGGCGCTTTCCTGCATGCAGGTGATCAGGTCGACGGTCCAAACTAGGACCGAAGGATTGCAGCCGTAGTTCTGATAGCCGTCGCGGTGGTGAACGAAGGCGCGCGCGCAGGCCTCCACGGCCCCGAGCAACTGCAGGACACCGAGGTCGTGGTCCGTGCCCGTCCGGCTGTTGATGGTTGCAGCCGTGTCGATGATCTTGGCGAGCCAGAACGTGGGTGAGTTCGGCTCCGCCGTCTCGCGCCAGTCGTCGTCCTCGTTGGCGTCGATATAGACCTGAGCGTGAATGCCCAGCCCTGCCCAATCGGGAGTGTAGGTATGGGCGAGGTCTTCGCGCGCATCGATCAGCGCACCAACGAGGGACGGGTTCTCGGGGTAGTCCTCACCCGCATCTGCCGATAGGTCGTGCAGCCTGCGTTCAGCTTCGAGCTGCGCCTTGATGGCGTGATAGTTGCGGACCATCTCAGCCCAGCTTGCCGCGCGTGTGGCGGCTTCGTCGAATGTGGTAGCAGTGTGGACGTTCATGGGGTTCTTTCCCTGAGCTAGAGACGGTGGCGGGGGCCTCGTAAACACCCGCTGCCGTCTCGACCATCGCGAGGCATGATTGCCAAGCTGATATAAAATCTATACGTCTATAGACCTCCCGGTCAACAGATGTGGTTAAAATATATCAGATGGCAGATCTTACCCCAGAGGCGTGCAAGGCGGCGCGTGCCCTTCTCCGGTGGTCAATGTCGGACCTGGCCGAGGCGGCGGGCGTGTCGCTTCCGACCATCCAGCGAACTGAGAAGGACGGCCGGTCGTATCCCTCGACGCAGGTCAAGCTGATCGCCACCTTCCGGGCGCACGGTGTCGATGTGCTTGGCCCACCGGCTGACGGTGCGCGCCGCATCCCTCGCGCCTGACACCACCCCCGTCAGATCACTGACCTCTGCACCGCCGCGACCTGCGCCCTCACCCGGTGCGGGTCTCTTCGTACATGATAGGGAGCGATCCCATGTCGCGGCCGACCCCCACCCCAGGGGGAAAATCCGCGCGCCGCTTCTTGCCACATGTATCAGCCCCGTAACTTCCGAGCCCGGAAGGTCGGGTCGCCAAAATTTTTGACTTCTCGCAACGCCGGTTTGCCAAATCTCGGCGCGTGCGTTTAGGGTCGTATCGACAAGGGAGCGCCGATGCCGAAGAAACACCTGCTATTCTGGGCGCTCGCATGCACGCTGCTCGCAACGGCGGCAGACAGCCGCTCCAGGCTTTATCCCGACGGCCGTTTCACCGGGGGGTATGGCAACCTCGATTGGGAGAGTGGCTGCTCCAAACCCTCGTTTTACGGCGATCACGACGAGGCATTTGCCGACTACCAGACATACACCTCGTGCCTGCGCCGCGCTTCACGCAACGACGCGGAGTATGCTTCGGAACGGGTTTTGGAGGAGGCTGCCTCCGAGCTTCGATCTGTGAACTCTGAAGGCCAGAGGGCTGGGATCTTGAGCTACTGACGGCCAGCTTGGCGCGCTGATCCTCTGGAGCAGTGCGCGCCAGCTCGTCCAGCACCACGCCCTTGTCGAGTTCGGTCCCGGCGACATCGTGCAGGAGGTCGGGGACGATGTTCTTGCCCCGGGCGAGGTCGCGGCGCACGGTGCGTTCATCCACGCCAAGGGTTTCAGCCGCCTGTTTGGCGTAGGATTTCAAATGGACATTTTGTCCGTTTGATTTGCGATCCCCTCCAGCAGTCTGGGCCAAGGGAGCGTTGAGCGCAAGAACGAACAGAGAACGACCGACGGCCTGAGGGCGCTTACCTTCCGCTTACTATCGTGGGGCACCGTGAGGTGTGGCGGGTCGATACTGACTCGCCCGCTACTTGGGAAAGCGAAGATGACGGATAGCACGGACCATGGCGGACCATTCCCTCCGTACACCTTCCCGCTGTCTAAGGTGCAGCAGCGGAAAGCCGATCGCTTGGGAGCAATCGACTGCTACCACAGCTTCGGACACCCGACCTACAACACCCGCCGCGAGGGCAGACTTCCGGCAGGGTGGCGCTACCTCGACACTCAAGAGCTCGTTGCAGACAGCCCCGGCCGGGCTTGCGCCGCCTGCAATCAGTTCAGAACGTCCGATGGGATGGACCCATGCCTGGGCAAGCTGCCGGGCGTATGGAGCGCATGCTGCGGCCACGGCTTCCCTGAGGTCGCTTTCGTGGTGTTCAACGACGACACAGAGTTCCGGGGTGTCGCCGACCTGCCGAAGCCTGAAGCGCTTCTGAAGATTCTTCGTCGGCTGGAAAAACAGGCTGCCCGAGCCCCGCTCCCTGAACCCGCCGAGTTGATCAAGCGACGAGCGACTGAATCCCTGTTGGCTCAGGGCTGGTCGCCGTCTGACATCGCCGGGCGCGTAACGGATGCCGGGCGTCCATGGCTAGCGGACGCCTGAACCGTGCGTCGCGGCCTTCGACCCATCTTCTATGGTCAGGGTCGGAGGACGCCACATGCAACGCTCACCCCAACTTTACGACCACTCCGCAGGGCTCACCTGATGGCCGCCGCTGCTGGCCCCGCACTGGCGGCCGTCTCATCCATCGTGTCCGGCCGCGCCCAGGCACGAGGCCTCGCGAACGAGGCTGCGCAGGCGGACATTCAGGCGCGTGGCGTCGACCTGCAGGCAACACAGACCAGCGAGCGACGTCGTGAGGATCGTCGCGCCGCCATCGCCGCCCTCGAAGCGGGACGCGCCGCCAAAGGCCTGTCCGCCGACACACCGTCCGCCATCGCTGCTGAATCTGAACTGCGCAGGCAGGGCGTGCGTGACGAGGGCGTGGAGGCGTTGGGCTTCACCAACCAGGCAAGCGCTCTGCGCCTGTCAGCGAGGGCCAAGCGTCGCGGCGTCAGCAACGCAATGACCGCAGGTTATCTCGGCGCGGCCGGGTCGCTGATGAGCGCAGCGGGCGACATCGCGGCCGCCGGGGCCACGGGTGGCGCGAGCAAGATCGGTTCAGGCGGCAAGCCCGCTCAGAAGCACGGGTACAGCCTCTAATGGCTACTGGAGCAAACATTCAGCCGCGACGCGAAAACGGCGTCAGCGCGAACACACCATCTATCGACCTGCGAGACGGCTCTGCCGAGATGTGGCGCAGCGTCGGGCGACTGGCCGACCAGGTCACAGAGGTCGAAACCGCCAAGCTCACGCGCCGGGCCCGACAACGCGGTGCAGAAGACGGTGCAGCGGTCGCTGCTGGCACAATGGAAGCGCCCCGGTCTGGGCCGCTGGACTTGCTGTCGGGTAATCAGGTTTTCGAGGCCCGTCAGGCCGCGTTCGAGACGTCTTATCTGTCGGGCGTCGCTACCGATATCGACGGTCGCGAGGCCGAGATCCGCAACCGCTTCTCGCACGATGTCGATGGCTACTCGAACGAAATGGCGAACCTGCGTTCGAGCATCATCAAGAGCGCCGTGCCGGAGCATGCGGTCGCCGTCGAATCCTACATCAACCGTCGCTTGACCGTCGGCCGATCCTCGGTTGCGGATTCTGTCCAGGGCGTGGCACTGCGTGAGTCAGCGATCGAGATCGGCACCCGCCAGAACCTGCTTTCCACACGGCTGACCGCCATGCTTCGCGACGGTCAGGACCAGACTGAAGAATTCCAGTTCATGAAGGCGGAGCGGGACGCGCTGATCCAGCTTCGCCTTTCCAATCCCGCCATCCCGTATTCGCAGGCGGAAGCCGATGAGGACGATCGCGAGTTCGTGACGGCAGGCAAGGCCGCCGTCTATACCCGTGACGCCGTCGACACCCTTCGCACCGAAGGTCCAGACGCCGCCATCGCCACCCTGCAGGAGATCCTGACCGACCCGGACATCGGCGCGGGCGAACGGCAGACCGTGTTCGAGTCGGCCCGAGCGGCAATCAACCAGGAGATCGACCTAGCCAGCGACCGGGCCAATCTCTCAACCGCGTCTCGAACGCGGGCTGAGCAAGAGATTAACCGCCGGATCGACGACGACGCTGCGGCCTTCGAGATCGGCGCGCCCGGCACCGGGCTCACAGAAACCGAAGTCCAATCCGTTCTGGGCCCGTCGGGTGTGGCGGACTGGTATCGCAAACGCGCCGAGGCGATGGAGAGGAGCCGCGAGACGGGCGACCTCGCTGGTTTGGGTCCAGAGGAAGCCGCACGACGCATTGCCGACAGCCGGGAAGTTGCCGCAGCGGGGCAGGATTTCAACGGTCTCGTCGACTGGATCATTAATGACTCGGAAGGTTCCGCCCTCGTCCAGAACGACAACGGTGCTGGCCGCGCGCGCTTCGGAATCACCGAACGCTCCCACCCCGACGCTTGGCGGGACGGCGATGTCTCCCGACAGGAAGCCGAAGCGATTTACAAGCGAGACTACTGGGACGCCATCGGCGCGGACGCCCTCGCGCCCGCCCTGCGCATCGTGGCCTTTGACGCAGCCATCAACCACGGCGCGGGCAAAGCCCGACAGTGGATCAGGGAGTCGGGCGGCGACGCCGCTCGCTTCATTGAACTGCGTCGGGAGCATTATCAGTCGCTCGCCCGCCAAGATCCAGCCAAGTACGGCGACGACCTTCGCGGGTGGGAGAACCGCCTGGATGCGGTCGCCGGCCGTGTGCAGGCTATGGGCGCCGGTGACCTGTTGGCGGATCGCATCTCCAATGCACGCCAAGGATTCTCGTCGGACCCGCTGAACTTCGCTTCACAGCACCGCATCGCGGTTCTCCCCCCTCTGCCGGTTGATGCCGTCTTTGCCGGCGGGCAGAGCGGCACGACGTGGGCTGAAGGCCTTCGCGGGCGTCAGGCTCTGGGCGGCAATCTGGCCGATCAACATGGCGTTCCCCTTCGCTACCTGACGGACGGGGAAGTTACGGCCTACCGCGACCGTATCGAGCGCAACCCGGCCGACGCCGTCACGCTGGCCCGCGCCGCGACGCAAGCGATCGGTGCACGCGGCGCCCGCGACCTGCTAGCCGAGATCGGCCAGAACTCGACGGCCTCGACGGCCATACACGTGGCAGATCTTTCCTTGTCCGGAGACAACCGTTTCGCCGACCAAGCCGCACATGGTTTGACGCTGAGCGCTGGCGGCCAAACGCTCGCGAATGAGACGCGCGACGAGATCACGGCCGCGCTGCGCCCGCATCGCATCAGCCTCCGCAACTCGCCCTCGCTCATGACCGCCGTGACCAACGCTGCGCAGGCCGCCGCACTGGCGGACGACGCTGCAGGGCAGACGCGACCCGCCGAATACTATGCGCAGGCCGCGCTGGGCCGCACGACCTATCAGGGCCGCGACTATGGCGGCTCGGCTCCGGTGAACGGCGCGAACGTGGTCGTCCCGCGATGGCTGAACCCCGAGTATTTCGACGACGCTCTTGAAACCATGGGCGCGGATTGGGTCAGCCGGAACCGTGGCCCGGTCTATTCCAACGGCGAGCCGATCCCCGCTCGCGACATCGCACGCTTCCGCCCCGTCCTCATGCCAAACGGCAACTATCGCCTCGTCAACGAGCGCGGCGGCGTGGCCTACGGCCGCAACCGCAGCCCGTTCGAGGTGGATCTGGAGGCAGGCCGCCCCTTCATCGCTCGCCGTCTGGGCGCAACCGCCGTCAGGCCTGACTAATGCCCCAACAGTCAGGCCCCTTCGCCGCCGGCTCTATCGACCGCGCACCCGTCCGCACGGCCGGGGAGGCGCGTCCGATCGAGGCCCCGCGTCCGCTCATCGACCGCATCCTTTCCCGGCAGGAGAACGCGCCCCGAGAGCGCGAGGCCATGCGGCTGGAAGCCGTGCAGCAGTCCGCCATGTGGGAGCGCCACCGGGCCGCCGAACGCGCCATAGGCCGCGCCATCCCCGTCTCGCTGGGCCTCACCGGCCAGGGTCAGGGCGACGGCAAGGGGGCGCTGACGGATACCCAATACGAGTCGCGCCTTGACGAACTGCGCCGCGAGTTTCCCGACGCCATGTCGAGCATCGAGACGCGCCAGCAAATGCTGGCCCGCATCGCTACCCAAGCCGAAGCAGACAGCCCGCTGGACCGGAGCATGTGGGACCGCCTGCGCGAGAACCTGGCCGATGCCTATGCCAACTCGGGTGCCGGTCAGTTTGAGCGCGGCTCTGACCCGGACCTTGACGGCTTCCAACTCGCCGACCTGCTCCAAGTGAACATTCTCGCCGACGGGCGCACCGACCGCGCTCTCGACGCCCTGTTCGGCGATGACCGGTCCTACTGGCGCACGAGTGATCCGGCTGCTGCACCCGCGGCCCGGCGCGAACGTGCTCGCGCCGAAGCCTACGACGCGCGCGGCATGCTGGACCCGATCGAGAACGCGGGCGACGCAGCAGCCTTCTTCGCGGGGCAGGCCGCAGGCTCGGCCGTATCGGCCGAAAACTGGATCGCGCCGGGCCGCACTGTCGTGGGTCGCGCCGTGGCCGGCGGTCTGGTGGCTGCCGGCGCTGATGCCATCATTCAGGCCGACCGAGTTACCGACGATGTGCAGGACGAGTACCGCCCGGAACAGACCGCCCTCGCTGGCGTGCTAGGCTCCGGCTTCTCGCTCGCAGGTGATGCCGGCTCCGCCATCGCTCGCCGTGCCCAGAGCGGCCCGAACGCGGCCGTTCGCGCCCTTGCCGGGGAGATTGACGCATCGTCCCGCGCCTATATTGGACAGGAGCCGCCGGCCCCCGCCGCGCGTGCCGCCCAAGCTCGCGTGGAGATTGACGCCCTCGACCGGCAGGCGATCGGCCCGACCAACGGTCGAACCTACGAGTCGGACCTTGATGCCCTCCTGGACTTCGAACCGGCCCCCCAACCGACCGTCGAACGCGAGCTTGACGCTCTGTTCGAGTGGCGTGGGCAAAGCGACCAAAGTTCGGTAGCCTCGCCCGATGGATCGGCCGCCGCTCAACCCCCTGGATCTGCCGATGGATCGGCCATTGACCTGGGCGGAACGGGTGATGCTGGGCGCGTCTTTGACAACGCTGAAAGTCCGCCGCCTCGCGACCCCGCCGACTTTGACCATCTCGACCAGAACCACGCCAACCTCTGGCGTTTAGGCGAGTCGGGCGATGCAGCCGCTGCCAATGACCTCTCGCGGCGAATGTCGCGGTTCATGGACTGGTCCGACGTCGCACTGAGCAGGGCCGACCGCGCGGCCGTTGATGCAGGCGAGCCCGTTTCGTCTCGCGCCATGATCGTGGCGGCGCGGGACTACCGGGAGACGGGCGGCGGCGGTTCGTTCTACGACCCCGAGGCGTACCCGGACGCCATGGTTGCCGGACGGTCTGCGGAACGGGACGCCGCGCCGCCAGCGCCCTCAGAACCCCGCCGCTCGACCGACTACCAAGGCAGGCAGATTATTGCCGACACCTTCGATCCCAAGCAGGTCGACGCGGATCCGGCCACCTTCCAATACAAGGCCAGCGGCGACGAGGGCCTGACCGACCGCCTTGCAGGGGTCACGCAATGGGACCGCACGGCCGCCGGGCGGTCTATCCTGTTCGAGGATGCGGCCGGTCGCGTCGTCGTCGCTGACGGCCACCAACGCCGGGGTCTCGCCCGTCGCCTTATCGAAAGCGGGCAGGACACGACCGCCTCACTCGACGGCTTCCTGTTCCGCGCCGCCGACGGCTGGACGCCTTCTGACGTTCGTGTGGTCGCGGCTCTCAAGAACATTCGCGAGGGCTCCGGCTCAATCCTCGACGCGGCCAAGGTGTTTCGCGAAGCGCCCGACCGCATCAACGACCGCTCGCTGCCGGTCACCGGGGATTTCATTGCCAGCGCGCGCGGTCTTGCCCGCCTGTCGGACGATGCGTTCGGCGCGGTTGCCGCTGGCGTGATCCCCGAACGCTATGCCGCCGTCATCGGCGAACTGGCCCCCGACCGCCCCGACCTGCATGCCTCCATCGTCGACGTGATCCGCCAGGGCGACCCGCGCTCGCTCGATGAGGCCCGCGCCTTCGTGCAGGAGGCCAAGCTTGCGGACTTCGTTGAGCGCCAAGGCGACACGCTGGATATGTTCGGCGGCCTGCCCAAGGAGTCGACCATCATCGCACGCGGTCGCCTCCGCGCCGCTGTCATGAAACAGCTCCGCGGCGATGCCCGCCTGTTCAGCGCCTTGGTTCGCAATGCCGACGTGATCGAGGCGGGCGGCAATGCGCTGGCCCGCGATACCAACGCTTCGCGCGTGGCCGCTGACCTCGCCGCATCCAGCGCCATCGACAAACTTGCCCTACGTGCCGGAACCATCGGCGACACGTTCGGAGAAGCAGCGGGCGCCATCGCTCGCGGCGACCTGACCGTGGCGCAGGGCGTCCGCAACATCGTGGCGGATCTCCGCGAGGCGACCCGGCGCGGTGCTGACGTGGATGCAGACCGCGCCGTGATCCTCACGCCTTCGGCCCCATCCGAGCCTGCCAGAGCCGCGCTCAAGCCCTTCGATGAGCCGGGCGGCCGAGGGCAGGTCGCACAGGCTCAACCCAAGCCAGAGGACGCCGGACGCGAAAGCGCGACCCTCTGGGACGACCTGCCAGCCATCGGCGACGAAGACCGCGCCCTTGATGTGCTCAGCATCTGCGCTCCGGGAGGGCGCTAACCCATGGCGGATTTCCGTTCCTGCATCGACGACCACGCCGGCAAGGGGGATATTTCCCCCGATGTCGCGGCCCGTGCACGCAAGACCTACGACGAGGCCCGCGCGACGGCGGATGAGTCGTTCGGCCCGGCAGACGCCGACAGGATGGCCGCCGATGCGGTCATGCGCCAGCTTGAGATCGATGCCATCGAGGCGAAGCGCCGCCGCGCGCTGATGATCCGGGCTCGAACCGACCTGCTGCAAGGTGTCGACGCCTACAAGAAGGCGCGCGGCTATATCGACCCGTCCAAGATCGGCCCCCGTCGCACCACGCGCGGCGTGATCGACCGCCTGCTGGGGCGCGACCCTCCGGCCCCTCCGGGCGGCTATGCCGACGGCGGGGTAACCCCTGCCGGGTATGAGCGCGGCGCGTTCGGTCGCGCCCTGGAGCTGATCGTCGAGAACCGCCCTGGTCTGTCGGGCGCGCCGTTCCCCAGCATCGAGGGGCGTTATCGCGCCATTCGCGGCAAGGCCGACGCGCTGATGGCTTCGGCAATCGAGCGGTTCGAGACGCGGACGGGGTTCGACACGCCGCATCGTGCGGACCTGGCCAACATGGTTCGCGAGGCCTTCGGCGAGAACACGGGCGACAAGGCCGCCAAGGCACTGGCCACCGCATGGGCGGAGACCGCCGAACACCTGCGCCTGCAGTTCAACGCGGCCGGCGGATCGATCGGCAAGCTGGACGGATGGGGAATGCCGCAGGCTCACGACGCCTACCGCGTGCGTCAGGCCGGGCGCGACGTGTGGGTGGCCTATGTTGCGCCGCGACTGGACCGCTCCAAAATGATCGACGAGGCCACCGGCCAGCCGTTGAGCGAGGGCCGGATTGCGGCTGCTCTGGGTGACGTGTGGGAATCCATCGCCTCGCTAGGCGCGAATGCCCGTCAGCCCGGCGATCATGTCGGGCAGGGCGCGCTCGCCAAGCGCCGTTCCGATAGCCGGTTTCTCGTGTTCAAGAGCGCGGATGACTGGATGGCCTACCAGTCTGCGTTCGGCGATGGCGACTCGTTCTCGACCATGATGGGCCACATCGACGAGTTGTCCCGCGACATCAGTCAGATGCAGATACTTGGCCCGAACCCCGCAGGGCAGTGGAAATGGCTCAAGGAAGCGGCGCAGCGCGAGGCTCTGCTGGAAGAGACTGCGGGCATCAAGGGCTCGTCGGACGCGGTCAAGGGCTACGTCCGCACGGCCGACGCCATGCTGGAGCATTTCACCGGCAGCCTGTCGACGCCGATCAATAGCCGCATCGCTTCGTTCGGCGTGGCCAGCCGAGCGTTGCTGACGTCCACTGCACTGGGTTCTGCAATCCTGTCCGACATTCCGTCGGCCCCCATGTTCGGTGCGCTGGCTCGATCCTTCGCCGGCCTGTCCAGGACGGGCGACATGGTGAGGCTCGCCCAACTTTTGAACCCGGCGGACGGGTCCGGGCGGGCGATGGCTCGCCGCTCGGGCTTCGTAAATGAAAATGCGACCGACGGCATGGTCCGCGCCACCCAAGACAACCTGCGTCTGCTGTCCGTCGGGGAGCGGCTGGACGGGGGCATGAACGCCTTTGCCCGCCGCCTGCCTGTCGCCGTCCTGCGCGCGCAGGGGCTGTCCGCATGGGACGCGGCCCGGAAGCGCTCTTTCCATTTCGAGTTCATGGGGGCCCTGCACGATCGTCGCGGCAAGACGCTGGCAGATCTCCGCGCCGGTGACGGCGAGGACAAGGCGTTCGCGACCTGGCTGAACGCGCGCGGGTTCACGGAGGCTGATTGGTCAACGATCCGCAGCGCCCCGGTCTGGGAGCCCGCCGAGGGCGCGCAGTTCCTTCGCCCGACCGATATTCCCGACGAGACCCTGGCCTTACGCATGGGCGAAGCCATCGACATTGAGACCCGGCTTGCCGTGCCCCAGACAACCCTCTGGACGCGCGCGAAGCTGATCGGGGTCGATCGGCCCGGCACAGTGGTCGGGGAGGCCCGGCGCTCGTGGGCAATGTTCCGCAGTTTCACGCTCACGGCGACCCACATGCTGGGTGAGGAAATCATGCTGCGCGGGCAGGCTCGCGGGCTTCCGCCCTTCGTCGCTGGCGCGGGCGGCGCGGCCGGTGTCCTGTTCTTTCTGACGCTGGCAGGCGGCATCTCGATCCAGCTTCGCGAGATCGCCAAGGGCAACGATCCCAAGCCAATGGCGGATCCCCGGTTCTGGGCGGCGGCTGCCATGCAGGGCGGTGGCCTAGGTATTCTGGGAGATTTCTTCTACGCGGCTGAGGCGAGGAACGGGAAGTCGGCCAGCCAGGTCGCGGCGTTCGGCCCGGTCGGCTCGGCAGTCGGCGACCTTTACAACGCTACGGTCGGCAATGTGGTTGAGGTGGCGGAAGGCCTGCGAACGGGCGATGACCTCGGCGAGGCCGTGGAAGGTGCGCGCATCGGTCGTGACGTCGTTCAGCTTGCCCGGACCTACACGCCCGGCGGCAATATCTGGTGGGCTCGTGCCGCCTATAACCGCGCCGTGCTGGACAACCTGCAGCGGATGCTGGATCCGGAAGCCGAAGAGGACTTCGCGCGGCGTCGGAAGCGCATGGAGCGGGACCATGGGCAGACGGCCTGGTGGCCACAGGGGGAGAGTGTGCCGGAGCGGGGGCCAGCCCCACAAGCGGACCCAATGGCAGTCAGCTAAGGGCGGAAAGCGGACCTACGCCTGGTACGGGACCGGGGCGGCTCAGCGCCAGACGCCGTTTTCGGCTGAGCGCCAGAAGCACGACATTCAAGCGCACCCTTTTCGGGGCCGGAAGGTCTTCCCGGCCGTTCGAACGCGTCGCGGTTCTTTGTTCACCTCAGACTTTTGTTGGCCGTTTATGATTCTTTCTTTTTCCATAACTATCGTTCGTACGAGATCAGCGGGGGATTGTAATGAAGGGTGTGATTTTCAACCTTCTCGAGGGCGCAGTATCACGCGCCTTCGGGGACGACACTTGGGACGCGCTCATAGACGCCGCCGGGGTCAGCGGGACCTATACGTCCCTCGGCAGCTACCCCGATTCAGACATGGAAGCGCTGGTCCATGCAGCAGGACAGGCACTCGACCTGGACCGGGATCAGGTCCTGCGCTGGTTCGGACAGAACGCCATTCCCCTGATGGCGGACATCTATCCCGACTTCTTCTCGGCCGCGCCTGACGCTCGCACCTTCGTCGAAGGGATTAACAGCCAGATCCATACGGAGGTGCGCAAACTCTACCCCGGCGCGGCATGCCCGCACTTCAACATGCGCTCGAACAGCTCGGGCGAACTGGTCATGGACTATCTCTCCACGCGTAACATGTGTGCACTGGCCCAGGGGTTCGTTGAAGGCACAGCCGTTTGGTACGGCGAAGCCGTAACCTTCGAACATGTCACGTGCACGTCTCATGGCGCACCGCACTGCACCTTTGCCATCTCCTGGTCTTCCGAAACGCTGGACAAAGTCGAAGCTGCGTGATCACCGTCCCCGTCCCGTCCGACAACCCTCGCGACCAGATCTACCGACTGGAGCGCCGCCTGGCGCGTGAACGGGAAGCCCGTCTGATGGCCGAGCGCATCGCAGAGCAGGGCACGCGGGATTTGTTTATCCAGAAGCAACGCCTGAAGCTGGTCGAGACCATAGCCAGCGCCGCGAACCTGCTCGATGATCCGTCAGACGCCTTCCGTGTCGCTCTGGACGAGATTTGCAACTACACCGGCTGGGCTACCGGTCATGTCTGGATCTTCGCCGAAGATCAGTCCGAGACCGTCGAGCTGATCTCGTCCGGGGTCTGGTCTTCGGACGCAAGCATCGAAGCCAAGGCCTTCCGCCGGGTTACTGAATCGATGACTTTTGGCCCCGGCCTGAGCTTGCCAGGACGGGTGCTGCAGAAACGACAGGCCGTCTGGATCCCGGACATCACCCTGGACGACCACTTTCAACGCACGCGGGTCGCTCGGGAATGCGGACTCCGTGCCGCCTTTGCCTTCCCCGCCCTGATCGGCACCGAGGTCGGGGCTGTTCTGGAGTTCTTTCAAGGCTGGCCAAGGGAACCCGAGGAAGAGCTGATGCGGACGGTCGAGCAGATCGGTGCGCAGCTGGGTCGGGTGGTCGAGCGCAAGCGTAACAGCGACCGCGCGGCCGTCGACAAGGCCGCGCTGGAAGCCGAGCACAGAGCGGCCGAGCAAGCCAGCAGGGCAAAGTCGGCCTTTCTCGCCGTCACCAGCCACGAGGTCCGCACACCCCTGAATGCTGTCCTGGGCCTGACTCAAACGCTCAAGCGTGAACCCCTGACGTCGGGGCAGCACGAACTGGTCGACGGGGTGCTGGCCTCCGGCGAGATGCTGCTGAGGCTCCTGAACGCTGTTCTCGACATGTCCAAGATTGAAGCCAACGAGGTGACGGCTCACCTTTCGGACTTCGATCCGGGAACCATGGTCGAGGCTATCGTCAGGATCTGGACACCCTACGCGCACGAGCAGGGGATCAACCTTTCACTGGACACGACCGGGCTTGGCTGTCGTCTGCTCCGGTCCGACGAGGGTCGCATCGAGCAGACCGTCGTCAACCTGGTCGCCAACGCCATCAAATTCACGCCCCAAGGCGAAAGGGTTGTCATCCGTGCGGCCTCTGAAGAAGGCTCGCTTCGAATCGAGGTTATTGATGGCGGCCCCGGCGTGGCCGACTGTGACCGTGAGCGGATATTCCAACCCTTCGAACAGACTGAAACAGGCCGTCAGGCCGGGGGCACCGGGCTGGGTCTGTCCATCTGCACCGGCAATGTCCACTTGCTCGGCGGCGAGATCGGCACCGACCTTACCGAGACAGGCCGGAGCCGGTTCTGGTTTCAATGTCCTGTCGATAGGAGCACGCAGCACCGTCTGGAGGAGCCTGAGGAGCCAGGCGAGATTCAGGGCGGGCTTCGGGTGCTTGCGGCAGAGGACAACCCGGCGAATCGTCGGGTCTTGCAGCTGCTCCTGGCCCCGGCCAATGTCGAACTCACGTTCGCCGAGGATGGGCAGCAGGCGCTGAATGCCCTGGCCACCGCCCGCTTCGACTTGGTGCTGATGGACGCCAACATGCCGGTGATGGACGGAGTGGAAGCGGTGAGACGAATTCGCTCGGGCGATCTCGCGCCGGGCGCCGCCATCTTTATGCTGACAGCAAACGCATTTGCCGACGACGTCAGTCTATACATGGCGGCCGGTGCCGATGGCGTTCTGACCAAACCGATCCATCTGCCATCTCTGTTCGCGGTGCTCTCTGACTGCGGGAAAGGGGTGGTTCTGTCACGGGAACTTTGCGATGGTGACAGGCTGACCGCGACAAGTTGAAAGCCGCTCTATCCCGCCTGAAATCAGGCAACGGCTACCGCTTGAACGGCCGCCGCTTCGGCTCCGAATAGCCGGGGATCGGTCTGCTGAAGAGATGCCGTTGGATGCCGAAGGTGTTATAGATCGCTGCATAGGTGGTGAAGAATTTCTGGGCTGAGGCTTTGAATCTGTGCCGCTGCTGGTGTCGCTTCTGTCGTCTGATCGGCAGACGGGAGTTCTCCGCCAGATTGTTCTTCCAAAGCCAGTCGGGTCGATGCCGGCACCTCACATCCAGGCGATCCTTGCCGGGAGCGGACATTCCTGACCGCCGCTATGGGTCGGGTTCGGCCATTAGCCTGACGCCAGATTGCGGACATTCGACGGATGCGCCGTAAGCGGACGTCGTGCAGGTCCGTTCGGGGTGGAAGGGGGACTTCTTTCGTTACTTTCGCACCGACGACGGTTCGCTCTTTGCCTGACGACCGGGATCATTTGAAACGGTGCGGCGTTTCCACAGGGTGGGATTTCAACCTCGGGGAATAAGCTGTTGCTGGGAAAGAACCTGATCCGGTTGGTTTACAGGAGCGATTCCTGCATCTCCCATGATGACGCGTCAGGGCTGGATGCAATCTTCAATGTGTCGATCCGCAACAATATGCGTGACGGAATCTCCGGTGCGCTTGCTCTACCTGATGGAAAGTTCGTCCAGGTTTACGAGGGGGAGAGGGGCAAGGTGGACATGCTCATGAAACGAGTGCGGGCCGACAACCGTCATGAAAACCTTACCGTTCTGGGGGAACGGGAGGTTCAAGCTCGGCTTTTCAGGGGATGGTCCATGGCTCGGCCCGATCCTACGCCGCTGAGCCAGCAGTCCTTCCGGATCGTCACCGAGAACGGGACGGGGGCACAGGTGACATCCATCCTGTTGGACCTGATGAGCAAGACTGAACACCATTATCTCGCCAGCCAGGTCTTCTGACCTTCGCGATTGTTGCCTCGTGCGCCGCATTAAGGGTCACTCGGTGGAAGGCCCCAGACGTCGCCTATGGGTCGGACCACGACATTGGCATCTGGCCCGAAATCGGACATCCGCCCCGATGCGCAGCGATACCTGCCTGATCGAGATGCAGGCGGAGCGAGTCAGCTATCTGCTAAGGCGAGGCAACTTCTGAGGGGTCTTCGCATTTTGCCCCCGGCGTGCCCCAGAAAGCACACGGCCCAAACGCGTCGAGGCTAAGTCATTGAAAAGATGGTGCCGGCTGCAGGAATCGAACCCGCGACATCCAGTTTACAAAACTGGCGCTCTACCAACTGAGCTAAGCCGGCCTTGCTCCGCCTTTAGCGGGGGAGGCGGAGATTAGTCCAGCGCCTCCGCGATCTTCGCCGCCGTCGCCTTGAGGTCCTCGACATCGGCCATGCCGGCCTGGCCGTGGCCCTTCAGGTCGCGGTCGGACCAGCGGGGGATGACGTGGACGTGCAGGTGGAAGACGGTCTGGCCGCCGGCCTCGCCGTTGAACTGCATGATCGACAGGCCGTCGGGCCTGAGGGCCTTCTCGACCGCGCGGGCGGTGCGTTGGGTCGCGGCGGCGAGGGCGGTCAGCACGTCGGGCTCGACCTCCAGCAGGGTGCGGGCGGTGGATGTTTTCGAGATCACAAGGACGTGGCCCTCGGACTGGGGGAAGACGTCCATGAAGGCAAGGACGGCGTCGTCCTCCCAGACTTTCACCGCGGGGATCTCGCCGCGCAGGATCCTGGCGAAGATGTTGGACGGGTCGTAGGGGGCGTGCAGGGTCATGGGGCGACGAATATCCCTTCTCCCCTTGCGGGAGAAGGTGGCAGCCGCAGGCTGACGGATGAGGGGTCACGCCGGCGGCTGGGGTGAGCGGATTGAGCGCTGACGTTCAGCTTCAGCATTACCCCTCATCCGACCTCGCTTCGCTCGGCCACCTTCTCCCGCAGGGGGAGAAGGAAGCGCGTGGCGTTTGCCCCATCCCGCGGCGCCCGCTAGAGCATCCGCTTCCCCAAAGCCTGCCCAAAAGACCGCGCCATGCACGATATCCGAGCCATTCGAGACACCCCCGGCCACTTCGTCGCCGGCTGGTCGTCGCGCGGCGTGGAGGATGCGCAGGCGCTGGTCGACCAGATCCTGAACCTCGACACCGAACTGCGCGCCGCCCAGACGGCGGGGCAGGAGGCGCTGGCGAAGCGCAATGCGGCCTCCAAACTGATCGGCGCCGCCATGGGCCGCAAGGACATGGAGGAGGCTGACCGGCTGAAGGCCGAGGTGGAGACGCTCAAGGGCGATATCGCCGGCCACGGCGAGATCGAGGCGGCCAAGGGCAAGGCGCTGCGCGACCTGCTGGCGGCGCAGAAGAACCTCGCGGCCGACGATGTGCCGGACGGCGAGGACGAGGCGGGCAATGTCGAGACCGCGCGCTGGGGGACGCCGCGTGTGGGTGGTCCGGCCAAGGATCACGCCGACCTCGGCGAGGCCATGGGGCTGCTGGACTTCGAGGCCGCGGCGCGAATGTCGGGCGCGCGGTTCGCGGTGCTGAAGGGCGGGCTGGCGCGGCTGGAACGCGCCGTCGGCCAGTTCATGCTCGACGTGCAGACGACCGAGCACGGCTATCTGGAGGTCAATCCGCCGTATCTGGTGCGTGACGAGGCGATGTTCGGGACGGGGCAGTTGCCGAAGTTCGAAGAAGACTTGTTCTCGACCAAGACATCGGATCGGGATGCAATCCGAGCGGATGCGAGCGCGACAGCAAAGATTTCTCGCCAGAAGCTTGTCGCCGAGGCGTCGGAGATCGTGGGTGCCTTACAGGCGACGATCTCTGATGAAGCGGACCTCCGTCTGGCGATACAAGGTGCCATCGAGCAGCTAACCGAGATCGCTCATGACGAGGAATATCCTAAGTTTCTCGCGAGGCTCGAAGCGGGCCAGTTCGACGTTAAACGCTACCTGATCCCAACGGCCGAAGTCTCCCTGACCAACCTCGTGCGCGAGCAGATCACGCCGGAGGAGGAACTGCCGCTGCGGCTCACCGCCCTGACGCCCTGCTTCCGGGCCGAGGCCGGGTCCGCCGGGCGGGATACGCGCGGGCTGATCCGCCAGCACCAGTTCCACAAGGTCGAGCTGGTCTCCATCACCACGCCGGACCAGTCCGACGCCGAACACGAGCGGATGACGACCTGCGCCGAGGCGGTCCTGCGGAAGCTGGAGCTGCCGTATCGCCGGATGCTGCTGTGCAAGGGCGACATGGGCTTTTCGGCGCGGAAGACCTTCGACCTGGAGGTCTGGCTGCCGTCGCAGGGGACCTATCGCGAGATCAGCTCGGTCTCGAACTGCGGGGACTTCCAGGCGCGGCGGATGGACGCGCGGTTCAAGCGCAAGGAAGGCAAGCCCGAGTTCGTGCACACGCTGAACGGCTCGGGCCTCGCCGTTGGTCGAACGCTGGTGGCGATCATGGAGAACTATCAGGACGAGAACGGGCGGATCGCCGTGCCGGCGGCCCTGCTGCCCTATATGAGCGGGACGACGCACGTCGGGTGAGGTTCAGTCTCCTTCTCCCCTTGCGGGAGAAGGTGGCTGAGCGAAGCGAGGTCGGATGAGGGGTGACACCGGGGCGTCGAATGAGCGGTCGGTGGCGGTCACCGGTGAGACCGGGAGCCACCCCTCATCCGCCCCTCCGGGGCACCTTCTCCCGCAAGGGGAGAAGGACTTGCGATGGATAGTCGGCTAATGTTGGCCTCTGAAACAGGAGACGCGGAATGAAGACGATCCTCGCAGCCTTGGCCCTGTCTCTGGCCGTCCCGGCCATCGCCGAGATCCAGCCCGCGCCGACGCCCATCGCCTTCGAAGGCTGGATCAATTTCTCGGGCGAGGAATTCCAGCTGATCGAGAGCGAGAACCGCTACGTCGCGGGCACGCGCCGTCCCTGCGTCTCGGGGGGCCTGCCGCGCGACGAACAGCGGATGGCGGCGGCCACGATCGGTCGCCAGAAGGTGCGGGTCACCGGCACGGCCCTGGCCTGGTCCGACGACCTGCCGGGCGACCGCTATGATTACGAGGGATCCAACATCCGCAACGAGTGCGATGGCGCCTTCGTGATCCTGGGCGCGGACATCGCCGTCATCCAGTAGGGTGTCGCAGGGTGCACGGAGAGAGAGGATCGGCTATTGCCTCCCGACTCACCGAAGGCTTCTGATTTGCGCATCCTGCTGACCAACGACGACGGCATCGAGGCCGAGGGCCTGGCCTGTCTGGAACGGATTGCGCGGACGCTGTCGGACGATGTCTGGATCGTCGCGCCGCACGAGGAACAGTCGGGCAAGGGCCGGGGGATCACCCTGACCGAGCCGCTGCGGGTGAACCGGTTCGGGGACAAGCGGTTCTCGGTCACGGGCACGCCGACCGACTGCGTCGTCCTGGCCGTCAACGACCTGATGGACGCCAGGCCGGACCTGGTGCTGTCGGGGGTCAATCGCGGGCATAATGTGGGCGAGGACTGCTCCTATTCCGGCACGGTGGCAGGCGCGCTGCAGGGCATGGCGTTCGGCATCCGCTCGATCGCGTTGAGCCAGTCGCTGGAGCGGTTCCACGACGACGTCACCGCCCATTGGGAGACGGCAGAGGCCTATGCCCCGCCGATCATCAGCCGTCTGCTGGCCGAAACCTGGCAGGATGGGGTGGTGATGAACCTGAACTTCCCGGCGCGACCGCCGGAGGCGGTCAAGGCGGTCGAGGTGACCGTGCAGGGCTTCCGCCAGGCCGGAGAGATGCATGCGGTCAAACGTACGGACCTGCGCGGCCGCGACTATTACTGGATGAGCTTCCGCGGCTCGAAACAGGACCACGCGCCGGGCACCGATCTGCGGGCCATGGACGACGGCAAGATCTCGGTCACGCCGCTGCACATCGACCTGACCCACAAGCCCAGCGTTCACGACCTGCGGGGCCTGCTGGGCGGGGCGCCGCCGAAGGGGATCGTCTCGTGATCCTCCCCCGTCGGGGGAGGGGGACCGCGTCTTCGCGGTGGAGGGGGCTCGCCCCAGGCGCCGCGTGCGCGGTTGGCCCCCTCTGTCACGTCGCGAAGGCGCGCCGCGCCACCTCCCCCCACGGGGGAGGAACAGGATGAACCTGAAGGACGACAGGGCGGGGCGGCTGATCCTGTCGCTGCGGCAACAGGGGGTCACCGATCCCCGGGTGCTGGCGGCGATGGAATCGATCGACCGCGCCGTGTTCGTGCACCAGAAATTCCTCGATCAGGCGTGGGAGGATCAGGCCCTGCCGATCGACTGCGCCCAGACCATCTCCCAGCCCTATATCGTCGGCCTGATGACCCAGGCGCTGGAGGTCGAGCCGCGCCATCGGGTGCTCGAGATCGGCACCGGCAGCGGCTACCAGTGCGCGGTGCTGTCGCGGCTGGCGCGCTATGTCTATTCGGTCGAACGCTATCGCAGCCTGCTGGTCGAGGCCGAGGGCAAGCTGCGGACTCTGGGCATCGACAACGTCATCACCAGACACTCCGACGGCGGCCTCGGCTGGCCCGAACAGGCGCCGTTCGATCGGATCATGGTCACGGCCGCCTCGCCGAACGAGCCGACCGAACTGCTGAAACAGCTGAAGCCCGGCGGGGTGCTGGTCGCGCCGGTGGGGCGGACGTCGGTGCAGATGCTGCATCGCTATACCGGCCAGGAGGACGGGTCCTTCCGCCGCGAGAGCCTGTGCGAGGTCCGGTTCGTGCCCTTGGTCGAGGGGACGGCCAAGGAGGGGTGAAGTCTTCTCCCCGTGCGCGCTTGCGCATGGGGAGGTGGCTCGGAGCGAAGCGGAGAGACGGAGGGGGTCTTGCCGCGCGCACGAAGAACCCCTCCGTCTGCTCGCGAAGGGCTCGCCTCCACCTCCCCATTCGCCAAGTGGCGAACAGGGAGGAGACGTCTCGCGCCCGCCCGTTAACCTCTCCGCCCCACTTTCGCGCGCTTTGGCGGGTTGGCTTACGGGCTCCGGCGGGGCATGTCGGGCAGGGTGAACGGGGAGCGGCGGATGCGTCTTTTCAATCGGGTCGGGGCGAACTGGATGAGGGCGGCGGCGATCGCCTTTGCCGGAATGGCGGCCACGGCCTGCGCCAGCTATCCGGAGGCGCCGCGCTATTCGACCCGACCGATGGAAGGCTATGGCGCGCCCGGCGTGCGCCCGGCCGATCCCTACGGCGCCCAGCCCCAGCCGCCGGTCTATGAGGCGCCGCCGCCGATGACCGCGCCGACCGAGCGGATCGAGGGCGGGGCGCTACCGCCGCCTTCATCCTCGTCGTCAGACAACTATCCGCCCCCGGCCTACAATCCCCCGACCTATACGCCGCCCGCGACCACGCCGTCCTATGTGACGCCCAGGGCGCCCATGAGCGTCAACGCAGGCGCGGCCTATGTCATCCAGCCGGGGGACACGATCTCCGGCGTCGGGCGGCGCTTCCAGACCCCGGTGCAGAACCTGATTGACCTGAACGGCCTGGGGCCGCGTGGCGCGATCACCGTGGGTCAGTCGATCATCCTGCCCGACAGCGCGCTCGACACCGGTCCTGATCCCTATGCGACCGGTCCAGCGCCCGTCGGTGTGATGGTGCCCGAGAACGGGGTGATTCCCCCGCCGCCGCCGCCGCCGTCCGGAAATCCGGCCGCGCCGCCGCCGCCGCGACAACCGGATGCGACCGGCTCGACCGGCGTCGCGCCCGCCGGAGCCACAAGCCTGCAATGGCCTGTGCGGGGCGAGGTCCTGCGCCGGTTCGGGCCGGTCGGTCTGGGCGAGCGCAACAACGGCATCAATATCGGTGCGGCGGCGGGCGCACCGGTGAACGCTGCGGCCGGCGGGCGCGTGGCCTATGTCGGCGACGACATCATCGGACAGGGCCTGACCGTGCTGATCATTCACCGCGACGGCTGGCGGACCGTCTATGGGCACCTCGGTTCGGCGACAGTCGACGACGGCGCGGACGTGCGGGCGGGCCAGCAGATCGGCACGGTCGGGCTGACCGCCGGCGACGGGCGTCCCTCGATCCACTTCGAGACCCGCCGTATGCAGGGCGACGAGCCGGTGGCGATCGATCCGTTGACTGTTTTGCCACGGTAGAGACGCCGAACCATCACGCCGCGTTGCAATCGCAGGGGCTCGGCCCTAGGTTCCGCGCCTTGTTTTAAACGGGCGCCCGGAAGCGGCTGCCTCATCCCCCGGGGAACGACCAAATGACGCCCACTGGTGAAGGCGGCCTGATGGCCATGATCGTGCAGTTCCTGCCGTTCGTCGCGATCTTCGTGCTGTTCTACTTCCTGCTGATCCGTCCGCAGCAGAAGCGGGCGAAGGAGCATCAGGCCCTGATCGCGGCCGTCAAGCGCGGCGACACCATCGTCCTGTCGTCGGGCCTGATCGGCAAGGTGACCCGCGTCGAAGAGGCCGAGGTCAATGTCGAGATCGCCCCCAGCGTCAATGTGCGGGTGGTCAAGGGCATGATCGCCGAGGTGCGCAACCGCACCGCCATCGCCGCCAACGACTCCAAGGCGTGAGCCTCCGCTCGCTGAACCGGAACCCCCGTCCATGATTCAGCTGTCGCGCTGGAAGATCATACTGGTCGTGCTTGCGCTCGTCTTCGGCGTGCTGCTGGCCTTCCCCAACGCCCTGTCTCCGGCGCAACGCGAGTCGTTGCCGGGCTGGCTGCCGAAGAACGCCCTCAACCTGGGTCTCGACCTGCAGGGCGGATCCTATCTGCTGCTGGAAGTCGATGTGGCCGCGATGCGGGCGAAGCGCGTCGACAACCTGATCGAGGACGTCCGGGTCTCGCTGCGCGAGGCGGGCATCGCCACCAACCAGATCTCGCGTGAAGCGGGTGGCGCGATCATCACCCTGTCTGATCCGAACCGCCAGGACGCCGGCTATACGGCGCTGCAGGCCCTGGTCGGCCCGACGAACGCCAGCGGCGTGGCTGAGCGTCAGGTGCAGCGTGTCGGCTCCGACCGCATTCGCCTGGCCTTCACCGAGGCGACGCTGAACAGCATGGGCGCTACGGCGGTGGACCAGTCCATCGAGGTCGTGCGTCGTCGTATCGACAGCCTGGGCACCCGCGAACCCTCCATCACCCGCCAGGGCGCCGAACGTATCGTCGTCCAGGCGCCGGGCGAGAGCGATCCCGCCGCCCTGGAACGGGTCATCGGCCAGACGGCGCAGCTGACCTTCCAGATGGTCGACACCGAGAACTCGGTTCAGGACGCGGTCGCCGGTCGGGTTCCGCCGGATTCGCAACTGCTGCTCGGTCCGGACGGCGTCACGCCTTATCTGGTCAAGAAGCGCGTGCTGGTCTCGGGCGAGAACCTGACTCGCGCCGGCGTCGGCGCCGACCAGTCGGGTCGCCCCGCAATCGACTTCCGTTTCGACGGCCAGGGCGCGCGCCGCTTCGGCGAGACGACGGCTGCCAATATCGGCAAACCCTTCGCCATCATCCTGGACGGCAAGGTCATCTCGGCGCCGACGATCCAGGGCGCGATCACGGGCGGTACCGGTCAGATCACCGGCAACTTCTCGATCCAGGAAGCGTCTGAGCTGGTGAACCTGCTGAACGGCGGCGCCCTTCCGGCCCCGCTGACGGTCGAGGAACGCCGGACCGTGACCGCCGAACTGGGAGCCGACGCCGTCAAGGCCGGCGCGTTGTCGACGATGATCGGCTTCATCATCATCGTGTCCTTCATGCTGCTGGCCTATGGCTTCCTGTTCGGCGGCATCTCGGTGCTGGGGCTGATCCTGAACGGCATATTGATCGTGGCGGCCATGTCGCTGACGCAGGCGACGCTGACGCTGCCGGGCATCGCCGGCCTGATCCTGACCTTCGCGGTGGCCGTTGACGCCAACGTGCTGATCTTTGAGCGGATGCGCGACGAAGCGCGGGCCGGGCGGTCGGTGATCGCTTCGATGGATGCCGGCTTCAACAAGGCCATGGGCACGATCATCGACGCCAACCTGACGACCCTGGTGGCGGCGATGATCATGTTCATCTTCGGCGCAGGTCCGGTGCGCGGCTTTGCCTGGACCCTGACCATCGGCGTGTTCACCTCGGTGTTCTCGTCGGTGCTGGTGGCGCAGATCCTGCTCGCCTACTGGCTGAAGATCGCCAAACCCAAGTCCCTTCCGATCGCGGAGTCCGCCCGATGACCTGGTGGCCCCTTATCAGGACCCTGCCGCAGAAGACGAACCTCCACTTCGTCAAATACGCGCGCTATGCGGCCGTGCTGTCGGTCGTATTGTGCACGGCGGCGATCGTGTCCTGCTTCTATCCCGGCCTGAACATGGGCATCGACTTCCGGGGCGGCGCCTCGCTTGAAGTCGCCAAGCCCGCCGGTCAGTCGATCGACCTTGAGGCCGTGCGCAGCTCGGTGGGCGAGCTGGAGCTCGGTGACGTGGGCGTGCAGGGCATCGCCCGGCGCGACACCAACGTCCAGGACGGCTCGACCGCCGTCCTGCGCTTCCAGATCCCCGAAGGTCGCGACCAGACGGCCGTCGTGAACCAGGTCGAGGGCGCCATCACCGGCGCCGTCGGCGAGGTGACCTACTCGGGAGTCAGCGTCGTGGGCTCCAAGGTCTCGGGCGAACTGTTCACCTCCGGCCTTCTGGCCCTGGGCTCGGCCATCGTGCTGATGTTCGCCTACATCTGGTTCCGGTTCGAGCCCCAGTTCGGCTTCGGCGCCGTGGCCGGCCTGTTGCACGACGTCATCCTGACGTTCGGCCTGATCGTGCTGTTCAAGCTGGAGTTCAGCCTGAACATGGTCGCCGCCATCCTGACCGTCATCGGCTATTCGATGAACGACACGGTCGTGGTGTTCGACCGCCTTCGCGAGAACTTGCGCAAGTACAAGACCATGCCGCTGCGCGAGGTGATCGACCTGTCGCTGAACGAGACCTTGTCGCGAACCATCATCACCGGCATCACGGCCGTCATGGTGCTGGCGGCCCTGGCCTTCTTCGGCGGCGAGGCCCTGTTCGGCTTCTCCATCGCCCTGATGTTCGGCATCGTCGTCGGCACCTATTCCTCGATCTACGTCGGGGCGCCGATCATCCTGCTGTGGGGCGTGAAGCGCGGCGAGATCGCCGAGGACGCCAAGCCGATCAAGCTGGGCATGGCGTCGCGGCCGTAGACATCGTCTCCTCCCTGTTCGCCGCCTGGCGAATGGGGAGGTGGCAGCGAGTTTTTGCGAGCTGACGGAGGGGTTCTTCGTGTGGCAAGAGCCCCTCCGCCTCTTCGCTTCGCTACGAGCCACCTCCCCATCGCTTCGCGACAGGGAGGAGACAGGGTAGGGTGGGCGTCAAACACCGACTCGGGGGAGCGAACACATGGCCAATCTGCTTTCGAATTTCAGGAACACGCTTCTGCTCAGCTTCGTGCTGGCGGGGGTGATGATCTTCGCCTTCTTCCGCATCGCTGAGGTGGACGCGGTTCAGTTCTGGCAGGCGGTGGCCCGCTGGTTCCACGTTGGCTTCGGCATCCTGTGGATCGGGCTGCTGTACTATTTCAACTTCGTCCAGATCCGCGTCATGCCGACCATCCCGGCCGAGCTGAAGCCGGCGATCTCGAAATATATCGCGCCTGAGGCCCTGTTCTGGTTCCGCTGGTCGGCGTTGTGCACGGTGCTGGCAGGTCTGGCCGTCATGGGCCTCAAGGGCCACGTCTATTCGATGGAAGTGTTGAGCTTCGGCTTCGTCGGCGGCCTCGTTCAGGGCGATCAGGGCTTCGCCCTGATGGGCGTCGGCGTCTGGCTGGCCATCGTCATGTTCCTGAACGTCTGGGGCATCATCTGGCCGAACCAGAAGCGTGCGCTGGGCATCGTGGTGGTCGATGATGAGAAGAAGGCGAAGGCTGCCCGCGTGGCCATGCTGGCCAGCCGCACCAACCTGCTGCTCAGCCTGCCCATGCTGACCTCCATGGCGATGTACCAGACCCTGTTTGGCTGACGCTCCCGACAGTCTCGACGATCAGGTCCGCAAGGCCGATCCCGACCGCTGGCTGTCGAGTCGGTTCGTCGGCGATCCGCAGTCGCGCGCGGACCTGATCGCCCTCTACGCCTTCGAGGCGGAGCTGATGAGCATCCCCACGCGGGTGACCCAGCCCCTGCTGGCCGAGATGCGCTACGCCTGGTGGCGCGAGCAGATGGACGGGGTGTTCTCGGGCGCGGCCAGACGGGGGCATCCGGTGCTGGAGGCCCTGACCGATCTGGTGGCGCGCCACAGTCTGGACCGCGCGCCGTTCGACGCCCTGATCGAGGCTCACATCGACCGGGTGCACGGCGAGCCGCACGACCTGGACGCCTTCTATGTCGGGCCGATGCAGACGGCCGTGCGCCTGCTGGCCGGGCCGGGGCATGACCTCGTCGTGGCCGACGCGGCGCGGGTCCGGGGTCTGTTGCAGGTGGGCCGCAGGGACGAGGCGGCGGCGCTGAGACCGGCCGCGAACCGTGCGCTGAAGACCTTGCCGCCGGTCGCCTTTCCTGCGGTGGCCCACGCGGCCCTGGCCATGGATGTGGCCGAGCCGATCAAGCGCCTGAGGCTCGTCTGGGCCACGCTGAGAGGCCGTATCTGATGGCCGTGACCCAAACCGACGTCGTCATCCTGGGTGGAGGTCACAACGGTCTGGTCTGCGCCTTCTATCTGGCGCGGGGGGGGCTGAAGGTCACGGTGCTGGAGCGGCGCGGCGTCGTCGGCGGGGCGGCGGTGACGGAGGAATTCCATCCCGGATTCCGCAACTCGACCGCCAGCTACACCGTCAGCCTGTTGAACCCGAGGGTCGTCGCCGAGATGGATCTGGCCCGGCACGGGCTGAAGATCGTCGAACGGCGGATGTCGAACTTCCTGCCGCTGGACGGCGACTACTTCACGGCGGGCGAGGGGCGGACCCAGGGACAGGTGGCAAGGGTCTCGGCGCGGGATGCGGAACGGCTGCCGGAGTACGAGGCGCGACTGGAGTCGGTGGCGGCGGTGCTGCGGGCGCTGGTGCTGGAGACTCCGCCCAATCTGCCGACCGGAGGCTGGCTGGAGGCCCTGCCGGAGATGCTGAAGTCGGCGTTGCTGGCGAAACGGCTGGGCGGACTCGATCTGACGGGGCGGCGTGACGTGCTGGACCTGTTCGCCAAGTCGGCCGGCGACTGGCTGGACGGCTGGTTCGAGAGCGATCCGATCAAGGCCCTGTTCGGCTTCGACAGCATCGTCGGCAACTACGCCAGCCCGTACACGCCAGGCTCGGCCTATGTCCTGTTGCACCACGTTTTCGGTGAGGTGAACGGGCGCAAGGGGGTCTGGGGCCACGCCATCGGCGGCATGGGCGCGATCACCCAGGCCATGGCCGCAGCGTGCCGTGAAAAGGGCGTGGACATCCGGCTGGACGCCGAGGTGGCGGAGGTCCTGACCGGGAAGGGCAGGGCGGTCGGAGCCGTGACGACGGCGGGCGTTACGGTGCGGGGTCGGGCGGTCGTGTCGAACCTTCATCCGCGCCTGCTGTTTGACCGGTTGGTCGATCCGGCCGTTGTGCCGGCGGATTTCGCCGAGCGCATGAGCCGCTATGCGTCGGGGTCCGGCACCTTCAGGATGAACGTCGCCCTGTCGGAACTGCCGCGCTTTTCGGTGCTGCCGACGCCCGGCGACCACCACACGGCGGGCATCATCATCGCGCCGAGCCTGGGCTACATGGACCGCGCTCATGCCGAGGCGCGGCTGCACGGCTGGTCCAGGCAGCCCATCGTCGAGATGCTGATCCCCTCGACCCTGGACGATAGTCTCGCGCCGCCGGGACAGCATGTAGCCAGCCTGTTCTGCCAGCATGTCGATCCGGCGCTGGGCGACGAGCACCGCGAGACGGTGGCGGACCTGATGATCGACACGGTCGACGCCCATGCGCCCGGTTTCAAGGCGTCGGTGCTGGGGCGGCTGGCGCTGGGGCCGCGCGATCTGGAGCGGCGCTTCGGTCTGGTCGGGGGGGATATCTTCCACGGCAGGCTGACGCTGGACCAGCTGTTCAGCGCCCGGCCGGTGCTGGGTCATGCCGACCACCGGATGCCCGTGCCCGGCCTCTATCTGTGCGGATCAGGGGCGCATCCGGGGGGAGGCGTGACCGGCGCGCCGGGACACAACGCGGCGAAGGCCGTGCTGAAGGACCTCAGACGAGGGCGACGCCCAGGGCCTTGAACAGGGCCGCCTTGACCGCGTCCTCGGTGAAGGGTTTCTGGATCGTCGACTGGCCGCGCCAGTGGTCGGGGAGGCCGCCTTGTCCGTAGCCGGTGGAGAAGACGAACGGGATGCCCTTGGCCTTCAGCGCCTCGGCGACCGGGAAGACCTCGCGGCCGGCCACGTTCACATCCAGCAGGGCGGCGTCCAGCAGGGGATCGCTGGCCACGACATCCAGCGCCTCGTCCACCGTCGCGACGGCGCCGACCGGGATTGCGCCCATGTCTTCCAGGATGGTCTCGAGCAGCATGGCGACCAGGGACTCGTCCTCGACCACAAGGATACGGCGCCCCGTCAGACCTTCAGCCATGCTGTTACATATCCCTATCAAGCGGAATCGAGAATTCCGCTATAAAACCGTCGCTTGCGTAGCCGAGTTTTACGTCGCCCGCCAGATCGTGGCGGACGTTCCTTTCGATCAGCCGGCTGCCGAATCCCTTTCGCGTCGGGGAGGAGACAGGTGGGCCGCCGGCCTCGCGCCAGATAACGCTCAGGATACGGCTGGTCTGGTTGGCAACGGTCCAGTCGACGAACACGCGGCCGTCCGGGTCTGACAAGGCTCCGTACTTGGCGGCATTGGTGGCCAGTTCGTGGAAGATCATACCCAGCGACACCGCCGCTGCCGGACCGAGCGCCAGTGGCGGGCCGTTCAGGACGATTCGGGTCGTCCCATGGGCCGCGGTCTCATGCTCCAGCACGTCGCGGAGATCGGCGCCCTCCCAGTGGCTGCGGGTCAGGAGGTCGTGGGTGTGCGACAGGCTCAGCAACCGCGCCTGGAAGCTCTCGGCGAAGGTCCTGGGGTCCTCATGGGAGCGGGCCGTCTGGATGGCGATCGACTGGATCGTGGCGAGGGTGTTCTTCACCCGGTGATTCAATTCGTCGATCATCAGCCGCTGGCGCTGGGCGGCGACAACGGCGTCCGTGACGTCGTGTCCCTGAACAAAGATGCCGACGACCGTCCCGTGGTGGTTCCGGACGGGTTGATAGATGAAATCGACGTTGCGGGTCAGTTCGCGGTCTGCGCCTTCGGGCCGGAAGGTGACGGCGACGCCCTTTCCCTCATAGGGTTCGCCGGTCTCGAAGACGGAATCGAGCCGTTCGTAGAAGCCCTGGCCGGCCAGGTCGGGGAGGGCCTCCCGGATTGACTTGCCGGCGATGTGGTTGCGCCCGACGATGCGGGCATAGGCGTCGTTGTGCATCTGGAAGACGTGGTCGGGCCCGGACAGGATGGCGACGAAGCCGGGCGCCTGCATGAACATCTCGACGAGCCGGTTACGCTCGGTCTCGAGGCGGCGATTGTCCTCCAGAACGGCACGGGCTCGGTTCATGACCCCGCCGCCCAGAAGCATGTCCAGCGCGCTGACGGTCGGGCTGTCGTCCCGTGCGCGCCGCAGCCGCTCCAGCTCGGTGATGTCGGACGTGTGCTGGAGGATCAGCACGATCCGGCCTTCGACGTCGTGCAGCGGCGTGTGGCTGGCGCTCCAGTAGCGATCCTCATGGCTGACCACGCCGTCCGGGCCGGTGACCGGGATGGCGTAGTGGATCAGCGCCAGGTGATCCCGTTCGCCGGTCGTCAGCACCTTTTCGAAAGAGGCCCGCAGCTGGCGGACATTCTCCGCCCCGGCCGCAGTCGGCCCGCCGTCAAAGATATCGAAGATGGGGCGACCGATCAGCTGTTCCCGCGCCATGCCGACCGCGGACAGATAGGCGGCATTCATGCCGGCGTAGCGCAGGTCCGGCGTCAGCAGCATGTAGGGGTTTGTCGACGCCTCGAAGGCCGCCGCAAGGTCTGTCGCCTGTTCAAGTTCCCGCACGCGTAGCGTCTCCCCGCTCCGTGCAAGCGCCTGACGCGGAGAACGGTTCCCGGCGCCGTGAAGATTGTGTCGCGAGCCCGGGGGGCTAGGATCGCCGCATGTCTTTCACCAGTCTCGCCATGGCCATCCTCATGATCCTCGTGCCCGTTTCGCCGGCCCACCCGGATGCGCAGGTGGCGCAGGGGCGGTTGATCGGCCGACAGGCGGACGAGGTCGATTTCTTCAGGGGGATCCCGTTCGCGGCGCCGCCGGTCGGGGCCTTGCGGTGGATGCCGCCCCAGGCGCCGGCCTCATGGGAAGGCGACCGTGATGCCGGCTCGGTCGGAGCGATCTGCGTCCAGGCCCCGGCCAACGGCGATCCCGGCGTCGGACCGCCTCCATCGAGCGAGGACTGTCTGACCCTGAACGTGTGGACGCCGACGGAGCGGGCAGGGACCTTGCCCGTGATGGTCTGGATTCACGGCGGCGGGTACAACAACGGCTCGGGCACCGCGGCGCTCTACGACGGCGCCAACCTGGCGCGACGCTGCGTGGTGGTGGTGACGATCAACTACCGGCTGGGGAGGCTGGGCTTCTTCGATCATCCGGCGCTCGCGGCCGAGCGGCCGGCGGGCCAGCCCGCCGGGAACTATGGCGTCATGGACCAGATCGCGGCCCTGGAGTGGGTGCGCGACAACATCGCCGCCTTCGGGGGCGATCCGGCGCAGGTGACGATCTTCGGCGAGTCGGCGGGCGGGGCGGCGGTGACCCATCTGATGGTCGCGCCCGCCGCGCGCGGCCTGTTCAGCCGTGCGGCGGCGCAGTCAGGGCTGGGTCGGCAACGCTCGGCGTTGATGGCCGGGGATCGGCCGGGTCGGCCGTCGGCCCAATCGCTGGGCGTCGCCTTCGCGCGGTCGGCCGGGCTGGGCGCGGATGTGGCCGCGGAGGCCCTGCGCGCGCTCCCGGCCGAGCGTCTGCTGACGCCCATGCCAGCCTTCTTCAGTGACAACCTGATCGTCGACGGCGAGGTCGTGCCGGAGGACGTGGTCGAGGCCTTCGCCGCCGGACGCCAGGCGCCCGTGCCCCTGATCATCGGGACCAACAGCGCCGAGTTCTGGTGGATCCGTCCTGTGGACGCCGGCGCCTATGGCCGCACCGACGACGCGATGACCGACGCCGAGTACGATGCCCTTCTGGCGGCCTACGGCGGGCAGGACGGGTACGACGCCCATGTGGTCAGCGACCTGATCTTCAACGAGCCGGCGCGGCATCTGGCGCGGTTGCATGCGCAGGCCGGACACGCGGCTTACCTCTACCGTTTCGACGTGGTGCCGGACTCCAACCCGGAGCCCAGCGGCGGGGCGACCCATGCGTCGGAGCGGCCCTATGTCTTCGACAACCTCGATACCGTCGGGCGGACGATGGGAGGGCGCGATCACCGGGCGGCGACCGCCATGGCCGACTACTGGACCACATTCGCCAGGGCCGGCGACCCGAACGGCGGCGACCGGCCGGCCTGGCCGGAATTCGGCGCCGCGCCGGACCGGCTGCTGGAGTTCACCAACGATGGGCCGGCGGCCAAGGCGGTCCCGTTCGATGAACGCCTGGACCTGATCGAGCGGTTCTACGGGCGCGTCCGACCCTAGAGCCTGATCGGCTGAGGTGGAATCGCTTTGCGATTCCGCTGATGCCGTGGATCAGGCTCCAGATTTAAGCGAGAGCATGATTCACGCTTCATGTCGGACCCGCGCAGCGGGTCCACCAGAAACGATCATGCTCTAGAGACAGGCCCCGTTGGTCCGGATCACCTCGGCGTAGAGCAGGCCGCTGTCCTTGATCGTCCGCTCCTGGGTCAGGAAGTTGACGTGGGTGATGCCGAACCGCTTCGAATAGCCGAGTGACCATTCGAGATTGTCGAGCAGCGACCAGGCCATATAGCCCTCCAGCTTCACGCCCCTGCCGATGGCGTCGTGGACCGCCTTCAGGTGGGTCTTCAGATAATCGACCCGCATCGGATCCTGGATGCGACCGTCGATGGCGTGGGGCGGATCGTACCAGGCCGAGCCGTTCTCGGTGACCATCAGGGGCAGGCCGCCCGTCTGCTCATGCAGCCAGACCAGGGTGTCGGTGAAGGCCGGGGGATAGACCTCCCAACCGGTCTCGGTATGGGCGTGCTGGATCTGTTTCACCGGCCGGGCGCGGACGGGCCAGGCGTCGGGCGCGTTCTCGGGCACCGCGCGGGTGTACCAGTTGAGGCCCATCCAGTCGGTCGGTGTCGCGATCAGGTCGAAGTCTCCGGCCGGAAAGTCGCGCATCGCATCGCCATAGACGTCGTGCAGTTCGACCGGGTAGCCGCGGCCCATCAGGGGATCGAGGAACCAGCGGTTCATCTGGGCCTCGGCGCGTTTGCGCGCGGCCTCGTCCTCCGGCCTGTTGCTGGCCGGATATTTCGGTTCGATGTTGAGGACGATGCCGATCCGGCCTTCACCGACTTTGCGGAAGCGGCGAACGGCGGCGCCGTGGGCGCGCAGGACATTGTGGCCGGCGATCACGGCCTCGTAGTGGGACCTGTGGCCGGGGGCCAGGACGCCATGAAGATAGCCGCCGTCGACGATGACCCAGGGCTCGTTGATCGTGCCCCAGGTCTTCACCCGCCCCTTGAAACGCTCGAACAGGACTTGGCCATAATCGGCGAACCAGTCGGCGATGTCGGGGTTCAGCCAGCCGCCCCGGTCGTCCAGCGCCGCCGGCAGATCCCAGTGATAGAGTGTGACGAGCGGCTCGATCCCCGCCTCGATCAGGGCGTCGATCAGGTTATCGTAGAACTGCAGGCCCACCTCGTTCAGTCGCCCCGTGCCGTCCGGCATGACCCGGCTCCAACTGACCGAGAATCGGTAGGCCTTCAGACCCAGCCGCTTCATCAGTTCGACGTCCTCGCGCCAGCGATTGTAGTGGTCGCAGGCCACGTCGCCCGTGTCGCCGTCCTTCATATTGCCCGGAATGTGGCAGAACCGGTCCCAGATGGATTCCCCCGCGCCGTCCGCCATGGACGAGCCCTCGATCTGATAGGCGGCCGTGGCTGCGCCCCACAAAAAACCCGCGGGAAACTGATAGTTGGTACTCATTGGAAGGCTTTCGTTCGGAAGGCGAGCAGGTGGGGGAGGGAGAGGCCGGAACCGTTGCCGCAGGCCCGACGCGGATCAGAAAGTCTGGTGTGACCAAACTACGGCACTTGCGGGCCCCATTACCAGTGTGCGATGTAACCGATTACAGAATTTTGTCGACGGACCTTCGATTAACGGAGGCCGGTACGGCCGGGACGTTTCAGGACACGCTGGGTGCATAGCAACCGTACTCACAGCTCAGCCGGCCGTGCGCCGATGGGACGCGCGGCGTGAAGCCGGCGACGATCCGTGACGTGGCCGAGCGCGCCCGGGTTTCCGTGGCCTCGGTGTCCCGTGTCCTGACGGGCGCGGGGGCCGTCACCGAGCCGACCCGGCTGAAGGTTCTGGAGGCTGTCGAGGCCCTGGCCTATGTGCCCCATTCGGGCGCCCGCAGCCTGTCGACCAGCCGCACCGACACGGTCGGGGTCATCCTGCCGGACCTGTTCGGGGAGTTCTTCTCGGAGCTGATCCGGGGCATGGACGTGGCGGCGCGCGCCAACGGACTGCACCTGATCGTGTCGAGTTCGCACGACGACGCCTCGGATGCGGCCGCGGCCATCCGTTCGATGCGAGGCCGTGTCGACGGGCTGATCGTGCTGTCGCCCCATCTCGATTCTGCCAATCTGGCGCACAGCCTCGCGGGGCGTCTGCCGGTGCTCTTGATGAACGGCGGGGCGAATGACGCCAGCCGGCCGTCGATGGTCGTGGACAATGTCGGCGGCGCGGTCGCGGCGGTCGAGCACCTGCTGGCCCAGGGACGTGAGCGGATCGTCCACATCGGCGGGCCGTCCGGAAACCTGGAAGCGCGCGAGCGTCAGGCCGGATACGTCCAGGCCATGACCGCCGCAGGCCGCGACCCGGTGATCGTCGGCGGCGAGTTCACCCAGGCTTCGGGGCACGACGCGACCGCGCTGCTGCTGGCCGAGGGCGTGCGGCCCGATGCGATCTTCGCGGCCAACGACATGACGGCGATCGGCGCCCTTCTGGCGTTGCAGGACGCCGGCGTCCGCTGCCCCGAGGACGTCGCCGTGGTCGGTTTCGACGACGTGCCGATCGCAGCCCTGGTCCGGCCAGCCCTGACCACCCTGCGCATAGAAATCGCCGAGACGGGCCGCCGCGCCATGGATCGGCTGGTCGCCCTGATCGCCGCCTCTAACGACCCGCAGGAGACGCCCGACGCCGCCTGCGAAATCATTCTACCCACACTCGTCGTCCGCCAGTCGAGCGGCCGTCCCCAATCCAGCATCGCCTTCAACGGAGACACCCAATGACCCGCATGACCCTGCGCTCCCGCGCGCTGGGCGCCGTTTCGGCCCTGGCCGTGGCGACCCTGATGACGGCCGGCGCCGCTTCTGCGCAGACCACCAACGCCACGATCCGGGGCACGGTCTATGAGGGCGATGCGCCGGAGAACGGCGGCGAAGTCGTCGCCCGCGAGACGGCGACCGGCTTCTCCTACCGTGGCCGGATCAACGCGGACGGCAGCTATGCTCTGGTGGGCGTGCGGCCCGGTTCCTATTCGATCACGGCGACGACGGCGGACGGCCAGGTCGCCACGGATGTCGTGTCCGTCGGCGTGGCCCAGTCCGCCAGCCTGGATCTCAGCGTCGGAGCCGTCACAGTCGCAGTGAGCGATGACGCGACCGACGTCGGCGATATCGTCGTCACCGGCCGGCGGCTGGTCGAAGTCCGCACGCCGGAGAATTCCACCAACGTCACGCTGCAGCAGATCCAGACCCTGCCGCAGATCAACCGCAACTTCCTCAACTTCGCCGCCCTGGCGCCCGGCGTTCGGGTCTCGCAGAACGAGCAGGAAGTGACGATCAGCGCGGGCGGTCAGCGGGCCGAGGCCATCAACGCCTTCATCGACGGCGCCAGCCTGAAGTCCAACGTCATCTCCGGCGGCATCGCCGGCCAGGACGACAGCCGGGGCAACCCCTTCCCCCAGGCCGCAATCGGCGAGTTCCGGATCATCACCCAGAACTTCAAGGCCGAGTACGAACAGGCCTCGTCAGCGATCATCACGGCCATCACCCGCTCGGGCACCAATGAGTTCCATGGCGAGATTTTCGGCGCCTATCGCGATCAGGATTTCATCGAACAGGACGTGTTCTCGCGTCGTCGCAACCAGACCGAGGCCGATCTGGAAGTACAGCAGTACGGCGCGGCGCTGGGCGGACCGATCATCCAGGATCGCCTGCACTTCTTCGGCAGCTATGAGCACAAGCAGGAGAACCGCGCGGCCACCGTCAACCTGGGCCGCCAGACGCCCGCGTATCAGACCCAGTTCGCCCAATATATCGGCACCTTTGCGACGCCGTTCGAGGAAGATCTGTTCTTCGGCAAACTGAGCTTCCAGCCGGCCGAGGGTCACCTGTTCGACCTGAGCGTGACCTATCGCGACGAAGCCGACACCACCGGCGTCGGCGGGGCAAACTCGATCGAGCGCGCCTCGGGTCTGCAACAAACCACCAAGAGCGCCCAGCTCCGCTATCAGTGGCAGGGCGAGGGCTTCGTCAACGAAGCCTCGATCGACTATCGCGACTACAACTACAATCCGACCGCATCGAACTTCGACACGAGGGGCGCCAGCTTCCGCATCTTCGAAACCGGCTACGACCCCTTCGGCGGCGTCTCTATCCTGAATATCGGTGGTTCGGGCAGCCGCCAGAACATCACCGACCGGACGATGACGTTCCGGGATGACCTGACCTTCACCGACATCGATTTCCACGGCTCCCACACCCTGAAGATGGGCGTGAAATTCTCGGCCCAGAACTATGTCGTCGACAAGGAATTCGGGCGTAACCCGGAGTTCTTCTTCGATCTGAACGGCACGGCCAGCGGCAATGCGGCGGTTCCCTACCGGGTCCAGCTGGGCAACCGGTTCCCGACGGTCGATCTGGATAACAACGTCTACGGGCTCTACATCCAGGACGACTGGCGCCTGACTGACCAGCTGGAGATAAACCTCGGCATCCGCTGGGACTACGAGGACAACGCCAACAACGTCGACTACGTCACCCCCGCTAACGTACTGACGGGTCTGAACCAGTGGATCGCCTCGACCGACGGCGGCAAGCCGGCCGGCTACAAGCCCAGCTGGTTCAACGTCAACGACTACATCTCGACCGGCAGCAACCGCGACGCCTACGCCAAGGCCTTCCAGCCGCGCATCGGCTTCTCCTACGACGTCTTCGGCGACCGGGAGACGGTCATCTTCGGCGGCGCCGGACGCTATTATGACCGCGTCAACTTTAACTTCGTCTTCGACGAAGTGGCCAAGGGGGGCGACTTCACCCGCAACGCCTTCTTCTCGACCACGGGCCGGCCCGCAGGTGTCGCCAACGGCGGACCTACCGAACCCATCCTCTGGCAGGCCAGCTATTTCACCGCCGCCGGGCTTGATCCGGTGTTGAACAACATCCCGGCTCGGGGCGAAGCCTTCCTGCTGAAGAACGACTTCGAGCCGCCCCGAACCGACCAGTTCAACCTGGGTCTGCGCCAGCGTTTCGGCGACTGGCAGACCGAGTTCACCCTGGCCTACGGCAAGACCGAGAACGAATTCACCTGGCAGTATCTGAACCGCTGCCGTGAACCCAACGCGCCGAACAATGGCGACGGCTTCGGCGACAACGGCGGCTTCTGCTCGCCAGGCGGCACGAACCCGTACCGCACCTATCTGGTCAGCGATCACAGCAAGGAACGCGAGTTCACCGCGCTCTACGTCAAGCTCGACAAGAACTACACGCGTGAAAGCGGCTGGGGTCTGAACGTCGCCTACACCTGGGCCGACTCGCAGCAGAACGGCGGCGACGATAATTTCTGCTTCGACTGCTTCAGCGTGGCGACCTCGCCGATGCGGAACTCGCCGAACAACGAGCACCACCGCATCGTCGCCAACGGCATCGTCGATCTGCCGGCCGGGTTCCAGCTTTCGGGTATCCTCACCCTCGGTTCGGGCACGCCGTTCAACGTCTTCGACGGCACCGGTTCGCGCTTCTACTACCGTCCGTCGGGCGCCTATCCGGAGCAGGACAACTTCATCATCCCGGCCGCCTTCGCCTACCGGAATCTGGATCTGCGCCTGACCAAGTCCATCGACCTGTGGGATGCGGGCGAGCTCCAGTTGTACGTCGACGCCATCAACGTGTTCGACTTCTACAACTACTCCGGCTTCAACGGCGACAAGGGCTCCCCCAACTTCGGCAACCCGTCGTCAGTGCTGTTCCCGACCCGGACCCTCCAGTTCGGCGCCCGCTACAGCTTCTGATCCTTCTCTCCTGAGACTGGCCGTCCCTGGGTTACAGGGGCGGCCATATTTTTTGCGAGCGACGCGGGGGCGTTGGCGTAGAGTAACTGAGTATGGACCGTCGTCGATTTCTTCTGGCCTCTACGGCCGTCGCTTTCGCCCCTGCGGGCCTGTCGGCCTGTGGGAGCCTGGGCCTGCCCATGTCCGGCGGCGCGATACGGCTGGACCCCGAAGTCGATGAACTCCAGCGCCGGACCTTCGACTGGTTCGTCCATGTCACCGACCGCGAGCGCGGGCTGACGCCGGACCGCTGGCCGGCTGACTCCTTCTGTTCGGTCGCGGCGGTCGGGTTCGCCCTGACCTGCTGGCCGGTCGGGGTCGAGCGCGGCTGGATGAGCCGGGACGAGGCGCGGACGCGAACGCTGAACACCGTCCGTTTCTTCCACGATGCGCCCCAGGGGCCGGAGGCGACCGGCGTCGCGGGCCACAAGGGCTTTTTCTACCACTTCCTCGACCGCCGGACGGGTCACCGCTACGGCCGGGTCGAGCTGTCGACCGTGGACACCGCCCTGCTGGTCGCCGGCATGCTGTTCGCCGCCCGCTTTTTCGACGGGGACGACGCGGAGGAAGCCGAGATCCGGCGTCTGAGCCAGGCGATCTACGACCGGATCGAATGGGACTGGGTCGTCATCCGGCCGCGCCGGATCAGCATGGGCTGGCACCCGGAGACCGGCTTCATCCCCGCCGACTGGCATGTCTACAACGAGGGTATGCTGGTCCTGCTGCTGGCCATAGGCTCGACGACCCATCCGGTACCGCCCGCCGTCTGGGACGAGTGGTGCTCGGTCTATGACCAGAGCTGGTCGGACACCCGGGGCCCCGCGCACCTGCATTTCCCGCCGATGTTCGGGCACCAGTACAGCCACATGTTCGTCGACTATCGCGGCATCCGCGACGCCTGGATGCGGGCCAAGTCGGCCGAGATCGAAGGCTTCGACTATTTCGAGAACAGCGTGCGCGCGGTGGCGGCCCAGCGCGCCTACGCCGTCGCCAATCCGGGCGGCTGGGACGGCTATTCGGCCGAGGTCTGGGGCCTGACCGCCTGCGACGGACCGGGCGATTTCAAACAGGTGATCGACGCGCGCGAACGTGAGTTCTTCAGCTATTCGGCGCGTGGACCGGGCGATCGCGACGACGGCACGATCGCGCCGACGGCGGCGTTGGCCAGCTATCCCTTCGCCCCCGCCGAGGTCACCGCGACCCTCAAGGCGATGAAGTCCCGCTACGGCGCCGGCATCTACACGCAGTGGGGCTTCCTCGACTCGTTCAACCCGACCCTGACGGAGCGGGAAGGGCGGTTGCAGCATGGCCGCATCGTGCCCGGCGTGGGCTGGGTCGACAGCGACTACCTCGGCATCGACCAGGGACCGATCGTCATCATGATCGAGAACGGCCGCTCCGACCTGGTCTGGCGCCATATGCGCGGCGAACCGAACGTCACGCGCGGTCTGAAGCGGGCCGGGTTCAGCGGCGGATGGCTGGACGCATGATCGATCGCCGCGCCGCCCTGGGGCTGATGGCGGGCGCGTCTCTGGCGAGTTGCGGGCGGACCGACAGGATCACCCGGCTGAGCTTCTGGGCCATGGGCAACGAGGCGACCCACGCGCCTCAGATCCTGCCGGCGTTCGAGGCCGCCAATCCGGGCATCAAGGTCGTGGTCCAGCCTCTGCCCTGGACCGCCGCGCACCAGAAGCTGCTGACCGCCTATGCCGGTGCGTCGCTGCCGGACGTCAGCCAGATCGGCAATACCTGGGTGGCGGAACTGGCCGCGATCGGCGCCCTGTCGCCGACGCCCGCCTTCGCCGACGACCTGCTGCAGGATCAGTTTCCGGCGGTGCTGGAGACCAACCGGATCGGCGGCCGGGCGATGGCCACGCCCTGGTATGTCGACACCCGCCTGATCTATCTGCGCACCGACCTTCTGGCCCGCGCGGGCTTCGACGCCATGCCGGTGACCTGGGCCGAGTGGAAGCGGGCCATGCATGCGGTCAAGCGCGTGGCAGGCGACGGCAATTTCGCAATCCTGTTGCCGGTCAATGAGTTCGAGCAGCTTCTGACATTCGGTCTACAGGGCGATCAACCATTGCTCCGCGACTGGGACACGCGCGGCAACTTCTCCAGCGAGTCCTTCCAGGCGGCGCTGGCCTTCTACAAGAGCCTGTTCGACGAAGGCCTCGCGCCCCTGGCCTCGGCGGCGCAGATCTCGAACGTCTGGACCGAGTTTGCACGCGGCTATTTCAGCTTCTACTTCTCCGGCCCCTGGACCATCGGCGACATGAAGAGCCGGCTACCCGCCGAGATCCAGCCGCACTGGACCACGGCCGGCGTGCCCGGTCCCACCGGCCCCGGAGCCTCGGCGCCCGGCGGGTCATCGCTGGCCGTGTTCCGCTCTTCGCCGCATCAGGACGCGGCCTGGAAACTGGTGCGCTATCTGTCCGATCCGGCGGTCCAGGCGCGCTTCAACGTCATCACCGGCGACCTGCCGGCGCGTCCCTCGGCCTGGGCCGCGCCGAAAGTGGCGTCCGACCCCTATGTGACCGCCTTCAACGGCCAGCTGGCGCGCGCCAGGGCCGTGCCCAAGGTCCCTGAGTGGGAGCGGATCGTCACAGAAATGCAGATCGTCGCCGAACGGATGGTGCGCGGCGAATTCACGGTCCAGCAGGCCGGCGCCGAGATCGACCGCCGCGCCGACCGTCTGCTGGAAAAGCGCCGCTGGATGATCGAACAGGGCCGAGCGGCATGATCTCTCGCCGGGAACGCGCCGCCTGGGGCTTTGTGGCTCCGTCGCTGATCGCCATCGCGGTCTTCTTCGTCGTGCCGGTCGTGTCGTCGCTGCTGCTCAGCCTGACCGACTTCGATATCTATGCGCTGGCCGATCTCGGCAACATGAGGTTCGTGGGCCTGCAGAACTACGAGCGGCTGCTGACCAATCCGCTGTTCTGGCAGGCGATGAAGAACACCGTCTGGTTCAGCGTGCTGGGTGTGCCGCTGGCCATCGGCGCCTCGCTGGCGGCGGCGGTGATCCTGAACGCGCGGACGATCAAATGGCGGCCCGTCTGGCGGGTCATGTTCTTCGCGCCCTATGTGACGACGCTCGTCGCCACGGCGGTGCTGTGGAACTATCTGCTGCACACCCGTTACGGCGTCATCAACTGGGCCCTGACCAGTGTGGGCCTGCCCTCCGTCGACTGGCTGGGCAACCCCGACACCTCGATCCCGGCCATCCTGATCTTCGTGGTGTGGAAGATCTTCGGCTATAATATGCTGATCTTCCTGGCGGTGCTGCAGACCGTGCCCGACGACCTCTACGAGGCCGCGCGCATTGACGGGGCGGGACCGTGGAGCCGGTTCCGGCATGTGACCCTTCCGGCCATCGCGCCCACGCTGCTGCTGGTCTCGATCATCTCGGTGGCCGGCTTCTTCCAGCTGTTCGCCGAACCCTATGTCATGACGCAGGGCGGACCGGCCCAGTCGACCGTGACGGTGCTCTACTTCATGTACGAAGAGGGCTTCAAATGGTGGAATCTGGGATCCGCCTCGGCCGTCGCCTTCATCCTGTTCCTGTGCATCTTCGCGGTGACCCTGGTGCAGCTGGCCGTATCGCGGCGGCTGGGCGGAGATCACACATGATGCCCCGCGTGATCCTGTTGAACATCGGCGTGGCCCTGATCGGGCTGATCGTCCTGTTTCCCCTGCTGTGGATGCTGTCGGTCAGCTTCATGTCGACCGGCGAGGCCGCCGTCTTCCCGCCGCCGCTGCTGCCCAGCCGCTGGACGCTGGAGCATTACCGCGACCTGTTCGTGAACCAGGGCATGGGCCGCTACATGTGGAACAGTTTCGCGCTCGCCACCCTGGCGACGATGCTGGCCCTGGCCTTCACCGTGCCCGCCGGCTACGCCTTCGCCAAGCTGACCTTCAAGGGCCGGGACCGGCTGTTCCAGCTGCTGATCGGCGCCCTGGTCATTCCGGCCCAGATCGGCACCCTGCCGCTGTTCCTGATGCTGAAGTCGATGGGGCTGGTGAACACCTACGCCGGGGCGCTGGTGCCGTGGCTGGCCTCGATCTTCGGCCTGTTCCTGGTGCGCCAGTACGCCCTGTCGATCCCCGACGAGATGCTGGAGGCCGCGCGCATAGACGGCGCCAGCGAGGGCCAGATCTTCCGCCGCATCGTCCTGCCGACCCTGACGCCGATCCTTGTGACGCTGGGCCTGTTCGTCTTTCTCGGCAGCTGGAACGACTTCCTGTGGCCGCTGATCATCCTGACCGACCAGTCGAACTATACCTTGCCGGTCGCGCTGGCGGCCCTGTCGCGCGAGCATGTGCAGGATATCGAACTGATGATGGCGAGCGCCGTCATCACCGTGGCGCCGGTGCTGATCCTGTTCCTGGCGCTGCAACGGTTCTACATCCGCGGCATGCTGGCCGGGAGTGTGAAGGGTTGAGTATGTTCTTATTCCTCCCCCGTTGGGGGAGGGGAACCACGACGTGGTGGAGGGGGCCGGCCCCAGACACCGGGTTCGCGGCAACCCCCCTCCGTCACGGCCCAAAGCGGCGCCGCGCTACCTCCCCCGTTGGGGGAGGAATAGGCCTCATCGCCGCTGTCCTGATCGCTGCGCCCGTCCAGGCCCAGTCGACGCGGACGCTGGATGCGTTCGAGGACCTGTCGCCCTGGAGCGCCGACGCCTCGACCGACGTGACCTCGACCCTGTCGTCCATCGCGGGCCATCGCGGCGACGCACTGCGGCTGGACTATGATTTCAATGGCCGGTCGGGCTACGCCTTCGCCGCGCGCGACCTGTCGTTCGAGGCGCCCGGGAACTACGAGATCACGTTCCGGGTTAGGGGCGAGGGGCCGACCAACACCTTCGAGGTCAAGTTCACGGACGCGAGCGGCGAGAACGTCCACTGGCGCCAGACCACCCGCTACGCCTTCCCGGACGGCTGGACCCTGTTCACGATCAAGAAGCGGCAGGTCGCCTGGGCCTGGGGGCCCAACCCCGACCGGACGTTCCGCGGCGCCGAGCGGGTCGAGTTCGTCGTCACGGCCGGAGAGGGCGGCAGGGGCTTTATCGAGATCGACGACCTGACCCTGCGCACCCTGCCGCCGGAGCCGTCCGTCCCGCCGCGCCCTTTGGCCGGGGCGACGAGCGAAGACGGCCTGTCGGTCGCAGCCCTGGCCGTGGACGAGGACCCTGCCACCGAATGGCGCACGGCCGGGGCGGGCGAACAGTCCCTGACGCTCGATCTCGGCTACGAGCGTGAGTTCGGCGGCCTCACCCTGCGCTGGGCCGACGGCAAGGCGGCGTCGGCCTATCGCCTCATGGCCTCCGGCGACCGCCGCCAGTGGCATGAGATCGCCAGGGTCCAGGACGGCGACGGCGGGACGGACTGGATCCGCACGCCGGAAGCCTCGGCCCGCTGGCTGCGGCTGGACCTGACGACCCCGCAGACCGGGCCGGGCTCGGGTCAGATGGGCGCGGGCTTCGGCATGGCCGCAGCGGCGGCGACCGCCTATGCGCTGGCCGATCTGCGCATCGAACCGCTGGCGTTCGGCGCCGACGAGACCGCCTTCATGACCGCGATTGCAGGCCAGAGCCGTCGCGGTCTCTATCCGCGCGGCTTCCGCGGCGAGCAGCCCTACTGGACGCTCGTCGGCGTCGACGGCGGCGGCGAGAGCGGGCTGATCTCCGAGGATGGCGCCATCGAGCTGAAGCGCGGCGGGCCGTCGATCGAACCCTTTGTGCTGGACAACGGCCGGCTGGTGACCTGGGCGGATGCGCGCATCGATCAGGCCCTGGTCGAGGACGACCTGCCGATCCCGACCGTGACCTGGACCCGGGATGACTGGACCCTGAAGGTCACGGCCATGGCCGAGGGGTCGCCCGACGCGGCGGCGCTCTATGGGCGCTATGATCTGACGAACACCTCGGCCCAGGAGCGGACCCTGACGCTGGCGCTCGCTGCGCGGCCGATGCAGGTCAACGGGCCGGTTCAGTTCCTGGCCGTGCCCGGCGGCGCGGCGCCCATCCTCCAGATGCAGTGGACCGGCGCGGAGCTGGTGCTGGACGATGCGTTGCGGATCCATCCGCTGGTCGCGCCCGACGAGGTTCGGCTGGCGACCTTCGCCTCGGGGGCTGATCCGCAGAGCCTGCTGGCGCGTGGGCCCGACGGGCCCCGCGATGCAGCGGTGGAGTCCGACCGGACCGGTCTGATGGCGGGGGCCATGCTCTATTCGGTGAGGCTGCTTCCGGGCGAGACGCGGACATTCGGCTGGGTCTCGGCGCTGGACGGTCCGCGTCCAGCCCTGCCGGCGACCGCCTCGGTCGAGGCGGCGTTCGATACGGTGCAGCACCGCGTCGCCGACGGCTGGCGCGAGAAGCTGGACCGGTTCGACCTGGTCATGCCGCCCGAGGGTCAGCGGATTGAGGACACGATGAAGACCTCGCTGGCCCACATGCTGATGTCGCGTCAGGGTCCGGCCCTGCAGCCCGGCACGCGCAGCTACAACCGCTCATGGATCCGCGACGGGGCCATGATGGCCGAGGGGCTGAACCGGCTGGGACATGCCTCGCTGTCGCAGGACTATCTTCGCTGGTACGCCCCCTATGTCTTCGACAACGGCAAGGTCCCGTGCTGCGTCGACAGCCGGGGCGCCGATCCGGTGCCCGAGAACGACAGCCACGGCGAGTTCGTCTTCCTCGCCGCCGAGACGTATCGCTACACCGGCGACCTGACCCAGTTGCGCGCCGTCTGGCCGCAGGTGCAGGCCGCGATCGGCTATATGGATACGCTGCGGGCGTCGACGCGTACCGAGGCGAACCGGACGTCCGCGACGCGCCACTTCTACGGCCTGTTGCCGCCGTCCATCAGCCACGAGGGCTATTCGGACCGGGCGGCCTGGTCGTACTGGGACGACTTCTGGGGTCTGCTCGGCTACCGCGACGCCATCGAGATCGCGGAGGCCCTCGGCGAGACCGCGGCGGCCGAACGGTTCGCGGCCGCGCGGGCGGAGTTCTCGGCGGACGTCACCGCCTCCATCACCGGCACGGCCATCCATCACCGCATCGACTGGATCGCCGGCGCGGCCGACCGGGGCGATTTCGACGCCACCTCCACGACCATCGGCCTGTCACCGGGCGGTCTGCGGGCCGAGCTGCCGCAGGGCCTGCTGATCCGGACCTTCGAGAAATACTGGGAGAACTTCACGGCGCGCCAGGCTAACCGCGCGGCGTGGCGGGACTACACTCCGTATGAGTTGAGGAATGTCGGGGCCTTCGTGCGACTGGGCCAGCGCGACCGGGCGATGGCGGCGCTGGACTTCTTCTTCGCCGACCGCCGGCCACAGGCCTGGAACGGCTGGGCCGAGGTGGTCGGCCGCGACCTGCGCGAGCCGCGCTTTATCGGCGACATGCCGCACGCCTGGATCAGTTCGGACTATATCCGTTCGGCGCTGGACCTGTTCGTCTACGATCGGGACGAGGATTACGCCCTGGTGCTCGCCGCCGGCCTGCCGATGAGCTGGATCGACAGTGCGACGGGCGTGGGCGTCCGGGACGTCCGCACGCCCTATGGGCCGCTGACCTACGCCCTGCTTCGTCGGGCCGGATTGACCACCCTGACGCTGTCGCCCGGGGTGACGCCGCCGGGCGGTTTCGTCCTGCAATGGCCCGAGGGGCAGGACCTGCCCGCCCGCATCCGCATCGACGGGCGCAGCGGCGAATGGAAGGGCCGCGAACTGGTGATCCCGGCGGGTGCGCGGCGGGTCGAGTTGCGCTGACGCTTTTCGCCCATCCACTTTTCCGGGGCGCGGGGAGGGGATAGATCGTCCAGATGACACAGACCCTCCGCCGCCTCCTCGACCTGCCCGGCGTCGCCGACCTCGAAGCGAGGGTGTTGATGAAGCCCGGCTATGCGGATCCTTCGCGCCGCGACGAGTTTCCAGAGGTCGACGAGGTGCTGGTCGCCGTGTTCGGCCTGACGGGGGAACAGGCCGAGGACGCGGCGCGTCCCGACGACTGGGACGGGATCGAACGCCTGTCTCCGACCGACCAGGCGGATCTGTTCGAGGCCGAGGGCTGGGACGTTCGTGACGCCAGGCGCAAGCCGCTGCGGATGCTGGCGGTCTTGGCCGAGCCGCTGGCCCTGGCGATGCGCGGCGTGGCGGGAAGCCTGCCGGAAGCGGCGTTCGTCCCTGAGCCCGCCGAAGAGAAGAGCGACTGGGGCGCCGGCATGGCGGCCGAGGCGGCCCGCTTCAGGAAGCGCTGACGGTTTCCTTCTCCCCTTGCGGGAGAAGGTGGCAGCCGAAGGCTGACGGATGAGGGGTCACGCGGGCGGCTGAAATGAGGGCGGGCAGCACTCACCGGTTGGACCAGCGTCACCCCTTGTGTCTTTGCTTTCATTGTAGAGTGCGGATGCGGGCGGCTGTTCGCGCGGCCGCCCGCCGCGGCCTTGAACCCGTGTGCCCCTTGGCCCTTTGAGGCCGTGGGTGAGCCTGGGTCAGGCTGTGATCTTCCAAACCCGAACAGTTGCACGGGACCTGGATCCCGCACTGGCAAGGAAGGGTCGCAAGATGACA